>DASXIA010000293.1:0-6979 GCA_036488155.1 Streptosporangiaceae bacterium
CTCCTTCACGGCGCTGCAAAAGCAGCCGCCGGCCTGGACGATCGCTCTCCTCGGCTTCGCTCCGGGCGCGAGGATCGGGCCGGTCCGGCAGGAGAGCTGCACGAACCTGGCCGTCAGCGAGGTATACCGGTCCGGCAGCGGCCAGATTGGCGACCCGGTCCCGGCTATTGCCGTGCAGGCAAGCCTGTGGACCCAGACTGACCCGCGCGTCCTCGCCGTCAACGCCGCCTGGTCGAGGTGCATGGCTCAGCGGGGCTATCACTACGCCAGCCCGCAGCGTGCAGCCGGCCATAACTGGCCGACTCACCCGACGGCTACTGAGACCGCCACGGCCGTCGCCGACGTTACCTGCAAGCAGCAGGTAAACCTGATCAACACCTTGCTCACCGTGGAAGCCGCTTACCAGACCCCTCTCATCGGCCAGAACATCAGCACTCTCGCGCACCTGCAGGCCAGCTTCCGGGGCGCGCTCAACCGCGTGGAGGCGCTGCTGGCCGGCTCGGCCGGGCAGGCAGCAGGGAACGTCGGCAGCCGCGGTCCCCTCGGCCTGCGGCCGAGGGGACGATGACTAACCGGGTGCCGAGCCACCATTGGCAGATCCCGCTGGTTAAGCCCCTACGGCGCGCCAACTTGCCGCCTGCGGCCTGGCAGCTTACTTGTTACTTGCGCGCCACCCCGGCCCAGACCGAGAAGGTCTCGGGAACCTCAGTGGCCGGCCGCCACTGCTGGACCTGAACCAGCCCGGGCTCCACCAGCTCCAGCCCCTCGAAGAACCGCAGCACCTGGGCACGGGTACGGGCGGTGTACTGCTGGTAGCTAAGCGGCTTGAGGCGGTCGACGATATCGGCCGCCTTTTCCGGCTCGATGTCTGAGGCGGGGTGCGAAATGGACAGGTAGCTGCCAGCGGGCATGGCGTTCATAAACCGTGCCACGATCGCGTGCGGGTCGTCCTCGTCGGGGATGGCGTGCAGAGTCATAGTCATGTTGACGGCTACCGGCTTGCCGAAGTCCAGCGTCTTGGCGGCGTCGGCAAGAACCTTTGTCACGTCCCGAAGATCCGAGTCCACGTAGTCAGTGACACCCTCCGAGGTACTGGTGAGCAAGGCACGGGCGTGGGCCAGGACGACCGGGTCGTAGTCGACGTAGACAACCCGGCTGTCCGGTGCTATCTCATGCGCCACCTCGTGGGTGTTGCCCGCCGTAGGGATGCCTGTGCCGATGTCGAGGAACTGCCGCATGCCCGCCTCGCCGGCCAGGAATCGCACCGCGCGGCGAAGGAAGCCCCGGTTGGCCCGCATGAGCTCGACCATTGTCGGATAGGCCTGGATCATCGCCTCGGCGGCCTTGCGGTCGGCGGCGAAGTTGTCCCGGCCTCCGAGCAGGTAATCTGCGATCCGCGCCTGGTGGGCCACCGAGGTGTCGAACGTTGCGTGCTCTGCGGTCATTCGTGCTCGCCTCGTCTGCCATTGTTGGCACCGGCCCTGCTGCACATACCGACAATGGCGATCATATCGCGGCAGATGCGACCTTCCCGGTCTGGCGCCAATGATGCCGGATGCGGCAGCTTAGTGTTGGCCTGTGGCCCGCGTTAACCCTGAGGACGACACCGTCGAGCGGTTCATCGTTCGCCACTACCGCTATGACCGGCAACGCCGAGAACGGCGGCATGTGGTGGTGGCCGCATTCGACAACGAGCCGGAGTTTCTGGCAAGCATGGAGATGGTCCGGGCCGAGATCGAGCGTCGTCGGCAGGCCGGCGAGGCTGTGGATCCGCGCGAGCACGCGTCGGGAGTTGTGCACGAACCGGGGTATCGGCGCCGCGCTGCGAATGCGCATTTGGCGAGGCGGGCGGTCAGGCACGGGGCTGCCGGGCCGTGGTTGGAGGAGCTGGAGCTGCCCTCCTACATCTCCGTCGGATGGGCGAGGCGCCCTCCGGCCTAGCACTGGCCATCGTGCTCGGTGCGGGCTGTCCTGCCACGCGCTCGTTCAGCTGGCGCGGACGGGCACGTGCTCGAAGCCCCGCAGCACGAGAAGCGGCCGGCGGACAGGCGTCCCGACCATCTCGAGTGCCGGGTAGCGGCGGGTGAGCTCCTCGATCGCGATGCGCGCCTCGAGGCGGGCGAGCGTGGCACCGAGGCAATGGTGGATGCCGAGCGAGAACGACAGGTGCCGCGAGGCGTCCGGGCGGTCGATCCTGAGGCGGTCGGGCTCCTCGAAGACGTCGGGATCACGATTGGCACCGCCAATGACCACAATGATCGACGCGCCCCTCGGGATCACAGCGCCATCGACATCCACGTCCTCGGCCGCGATCCGCGAGGTCATCTGGACGGGGCTGTCGTAGCGGAGCAGTTCCTCTACGGCTGCGGGGACCACTTCTGGTTCCTCGCGCAATTGCTGCCAACGCTCCTGGTGACCGAGAAGGGCGACCGTGCCGTTCCCGATGAGATTCACGGTCGTCTCGAATCCGGCGACGAGCAGGAGCAGGGCCGTGCTGACGAGTTCGTCGGGACTGAGCCTGTCGCCCTCCTCCTCGGCCGCCACGAGGGCCGACAGCAAGCTGTCGTCGGGATCGGCCCGACGTTTGCGCACTAGCTCCCGCAGGTACGCGGTCAGAGCGAGCTCCGACGAGCGCGTCCGGCTCTCGACGGTCGGAGCGGAATGGAGATCGAGGGTGGTGGCGACATCGTGGCCCCAGGCCCGGAAGCTGGCCTGATCCTGGGCGGGAACGCCCAGTAGGTAGCAGATCACTGCGATAGGAAGCGGGAAGGCCAGCGCATCGATGAGGTCGAAACCCGCCCAGGCATCTGCTTTCGTGAGGAGCCGGCCGGTGATGTCACGGATCCACGGTTCGAGGCCGGCTATGACCCGCGGGCTGAACGCGCCAGACACCAGCCGCCGGAGGCGGGTGTGATCCGGCGGGTCCATCGTGAGCAGGTCGGCGTTGGGAAGATCGGCCCGAGGATCGCCGGGCGGGTAGCTGGGAGGCCGGTACCCGCGCTCGTGCGAGGGCGAGGAGCTGAAGCGCCGGTCCTTCAGGACGCTCGCCGCAGTTGCGTGACTCGACGTCACCCAGATCCCGAGCCGGCTGCGGACGAGGCCGCGCCGGCGGATGTCAGCGTAGAGCGGGTACGGGTCGGCCTTCGATTCGGGCCGCATCAACCTGGCGACAGGGTCGCCGCGCAATTGATGAAAGCGCAGCTGGTCGAGCACGCATACGAGCTGCTCGCCGGGCTCTATCCCGTGACTGACCCCACCTCGCAGGGAAGGCCCGCGCGCGCTCCGGTCATCGCCGATGCCCGGTGACGTAAGGTGACCAGCATGTCGGCGAGTGGCATGACGTGGGTTGAACAGTTGCCTGACCAGATGGCTGGGCAGCGGCGGCTGCTGCGCGGCCTGCTGTCCTTTTGTGAAGCCGAGGAGAGTGTCCGGTGGCTGGTGATCGGTTGCTCGTCAGCGCGCGGCGCAGGCGACTACCTGTCAGACCTCGACGTGGCCCTTGGTGTGCGCGACGACAACTTCGCGACGGCAATCCCGGAAATCCATCTGGCCGTGGACGGCCTCGGTGAGTTGGTGGACAGCTACCGGCACCAGCTCCCGTCCGTGACGGCCGCTCACCAACGGATATTCGCCCAGTACTCCGACCGGTGCCAGGTCGACCTGATGGTCTTTCCAGCCTCGCGCGGCGATGAGCCTTTCGCAGGCGTCGTGGCGTTGTATGACCCCGATGCGATGATCGTGCCTCGTGCCCACCGGGAGCCGCCGACGCCGGCCCAGCTCCGGGAGTGGGCATTCCACGGCTGGTGCTGCCTTGCTGATGTCGGCAAGTACCTCCGCCGCGGATCGGCATGGGAAGCGCTCATCCAGCTGAACAATGCACGGGACCAGCTCTGGCGCCTGAAAGCTGTCGCCGCGAGCGTGCCAGATCCGGAGTTTGGCGTGATCAGCATCCTGGATTTCGCATCGGAAACGATCGCGAGCGGCATGGCCGCCACAGTCGCGGACCTTGATTTCGCCCGGCTGGCGTCCGCTGCACAGCTGCTGGCGAATCTGCTAGATCAGCTCGGCCAGCAGCTCCCCGTTGAGCACCGGGCAGCCTTGCCTGATGCCATGGCCCGGTACGTGACGAGCGACCTCCGGCGGCTGACATATGACGGAGACGGCTCGAAACCGGCATCTTCGTGCCCCTCTCAGCCCGCTACGGCTAGAGGTTGCCCAGCGCAGCCTGATTGAGCACGTCCTTCGTCGTCGCAGAACAGGACGAGCCCACCACCCACGCCTTTGCCGCGCTCACGACCGCAGCAGCTGTCACGATCACCGCGGCAGGCTTGCCCTGGTACCTGGCGATGTCGATGAGAAGGACGGTCCGGCCAGGAGAGATCAGTCCGATGCAACCTGCCAGTCTGCTGGCACTCGGGCCGTCCGCGATAGCGTCGGCCGCGCTGCCCGCGGGCATTGCGGTTGTGATCGCCGATGGCTGTGCGGCGAACGGCGCTCGGCCCTCAGCGACGCGCACCGCGGAGATCGCCTCCGTGCGCAGGTGCGCGGCCACGAAGTTCGTGTGCGACTCGACGGCGCGAATCGTGTTGAGCGACCCCGGCCGGCCGTAGGTGACGTTGGGCCCGGGCGTCACTTGCTGCACGGGGACTACTGCGCCGGCGAACGGCAAGGACGGCGAACGCGTCACGCTGGTGCCGACATTCTCGGCCACAAGGTAGCTGCCCCCCACCGCGATAACGGCGGCGCAAGCGGCGGCAGCCAGCCGAGCCGCTGAGGCCTGCAGGCCAGCCGCGTGCCAACCGCCGCCATCCCCCGCGCGTGGTCGGGGGACTGGCATGTCGCGGCGGTCGACCTCGGTCGCGGGAAGTCGCCGTTGCGCCTCGCGGCTGATGGCCGATTCGATCCGCGCCGACAATTTCTCGGGCATCGGCGGATACGTGGCGCGGGCCAGGATGGCTCGGATGGCATTGAGCTCCTGGCAGACCCTGGCGCACTGCTCGCACTCGGCAACGTGTGCCTGGATCCTCGCGGCTCTGCGCGCTCGCAGGCCGCCAACGGCCATCCTGGCAAGCTGTTGCGTTTTCGGATGGTGGTGGTGCCGGGTCATGACGGGCTGTCACCCCCGCTCTCGCGCGGGCAGGACGCATCGGGCCGACGGCCGCTTTCCTCTGGCCTGCTCTGGCGCCGCCAGGCGCAAGTGCGCGAACTGTGGCAGCAGCCAGACACGGCCGCGCGCCGCCCGGCTCTTGACCGCTCCCTTGCAAACGGCCGAGTATATCCACCCGCAACAGCGTACGACCCGCGGCGCAGGGCACCCGGGCGCGAGATACCCCAGCGAGGCAGCCTTCAACGCCTAAGACTCCCCGCTGCTCCGATATCATCTAAAATCCATTTTCGTGCTGCTATAGGTAAATGGCCTGTTCGGCGGCGGAAGATCACAGGCAGCGCGAGAGTGGCGCAGTCGCCTGCCCGACAGCCTGATCTGCGATCCAGAGCTGCTGGGATTCGGCCTGCACCGGATGCTGCCACCGCAGCTCAGGGGTGACTTCCAGGAATTCCCCGCCCGGCGGCAGGGCGTGCGCGGCGGCACGGTCATCACCCCGATGACGCTGATCGAGCCGGAGCCGTCGAGATCAGGATTCCAATGTTGTCGTGAGCACAGCGTTAAACGCATGCGGCCGCAAGACCAGCATCGAGTCTTCCGGAGCCGCCACCATGGCAAAGGGGAACCGGTCGAGCTCCAGGCAGAGCGCTACATCATCGGGATGGACACCCTGAAAACCGCGGCTCGCGTCCTCCGCCAGCCTGGCGGCCATTCGCGACGCCGCGGCACGGCGAAGGAACGCGGCGGCGTCTGTTGCGCTTCCGTCCGCTCTGCACGCGATGTACTGAGCACACGCAAGGTCTTCGTCGGCCTGCCCGTCCTCACCGGTAACCACGAACGTGACACTGCCGCTCGCGCGCGCCCGCAAGAGCTGGGCTGTCGCCCCGGCCACCACGAAGCTAGCGCACAGGACCAGTGACGAATCCCTGGCCGCGAGGGCGCCGGCCGTCCCGTACGTGGTCTTCTGCACAACAGTCCGGCCGGCAATGTCGGCAGACCGCAGCATGCCCGGCGAGTTGACGGTGTCGAATCCGGGTGCGGGCGGCCCGTCCTTGAGTGTCACCCACTCCGGGTGGCTGGCCTTGAGCGCGAGTGCCTCATCCAGCGTTCCGGCAAGAACGACCTTTTCCGCCCCTCTGGCAAACGCCCAGGCAGCTGCCGTGAAAGCACGCATGACGTCGACGACGACGGCCACGGGCGGGGCTCCGGCCAATTCGGCGATGCCGACGAAACGGGCGTCCATGCCGATCATGATCCCATGCCCGCCCATAATCAGGACGGAGCTCGCGCTTCCTAGCGCAAGGCATCGGTCACCTGGTGGGCGACTGCGGCTTGGCGCTGCATGAACGGCGCGGGCGCGGCCGGTGCCGTCCCCTCAATCCCGGCACCGGCCAGCCTCCGCTCGGTCCTCAGCTCTGTGTTGATCCCAAGCCGCAGATACGCCGGTGATGGTCCGCACCAGCGCCACGATCGCATGCGCGTGGCGAATCAGTGGAATGGCTGCGAGTGGTCATTCGCTTCGCTCGCGCCGCGAGCAGTGCTCCTCCGCGAGGTGGCGCGCGCGCGCGTCCGTCCTTAAGTGCCAGCAGTCCTAGGCGACGCTGAAGGACATGTTCACGCCGGGCAGGGATCCCGGAGTGCGTATCGCTCGATGAACCGTAATCAGCGTGTGCATTCCGGGGATAGTCAGCGCTGCTAAGGATCTGTGGTCGGGCGGCAGGCAAGCCGGTCTCCAGGTTTCCCTGGCAGACCGTGATCCCCCCGGTTCCCGGCGACCCGTCTTCTGCGTAGTGTGTGGCTATAGTGCCAGGAGAGTTCGAGTGAGGTCAACGCCATTGACCGAAGGCAGCCAGGATCAAAGAGGCTCACCGGTCG
>DASXIA010000082.1:0-11820 GCA_036488155.1 Streptosporangiaceae bacterium
TGGCTGGCTCAAGCCATGCCAGCTCGGATCACACCTTCACCGGCATGCGCCTGGTAGCCGGGGCAGCCTAGGCCTGCGCCTCGGCCAGCAGGGCTTGCACCTGCTTGACGGCCTGGTCGACGGCCACCCGCTCCCTCTCCCCGGTGCGGCGGCTGACCACCTCGACTAGGCCGTCAGCCAGGTCCCGGCTGCCCACGCTGATCCGGAACGGGGACCCGATGAGCTCGGCGTCCTTGAACTTGACGCCGGGCCGCTCGTCCCGGTCGTCCAGCAGGACAGCGGCGCCTGCCGCCTGCAGCTCGGCATAGATCGACTCGGCGGCAGTGCGGACTGCCTCGTCCTTAGCCGACACCATGATCACCGTGACCTGGGCGGGCGCCACCTGGACCGGCCACTTCAGGCCGGCCTCGTCGTGATGCACCTCGGCGATCGCGGCCATGGCGCGCTCGACGCCGATCCCGTAGCAGCCCATGATCGGCGTGATCTTGCCGCCGTCCGGGCCGAGAACGGTCACGCTGAAGGCGTCGGTGTACTTGCGGCCGAGCTTGAAAATGTGGCCGACCTCGATGGCCCGGATGAGCTCGAGCGGTGCGCCGCATCGCGGGCACGGCTCCCCCGCCCTCACCTCGCGCAAGTCCGCCCAGGTGCCGACTTGGATGTCACGGTCAGAGTCCACACCGGTGAGGTGGGCGTCGTCGATGTTCGCGCCGGTCGCCATGTCCCGCCGGCCGCGCAGCGCCACGTCGGCGATGACCGGCAGGTCGCTGACCCCCACTGCGCCCAGGCTGCCGGGCAGCGCGCCGAGCGCGGCCCTGATCTCTTCGGGCTGAGCGGGGCGGATGTTGGTGATCCCGGTGGCGTCGATGAGCTTCTGATCCTGCAGCTGGTGATCACCGCGCAGCAGGACCAGTGTCAGCTGGCCGTTGATGACCTGGACAAGCGTCTTGATCTGGCGGTCAGCCGCGAGGCCATGCCGGGTCGCTAGGTCGTCGATAGTGCGCACGCCTGGCGTGTCGAGCCGCTGCGGTGCAGCCGGTCCAGGCCCGTCCTCGATCGGGGCTAGCGCGGACGCCGCCTTTTCCAGGTTGGCGGCGTACCCGCAGTCGGGGCACCGGGCGATGACATCCTCGCCCGCCTCGGACGGGCACATGAATTCGACAGAGTCCCTGCCACCCATGGCACCGCTCGACGCCTCGACCTGGATTGCCGGGATGCCCAGCCTGGCGAAGATGCGGGCATATGCGCCGCGATGGGCTTCGAACGAAGTGTCCAGGCCCGCTTGGTCCAGGTCGAAGCTGTAGGAGTCCTTCATGGTGAACTCCCTGACCCGGATCAGTCCGCTGCGCGGCCGCGGCTCGTCGCGGAACTTGATCTGCAGGTGGTACCACGACTGCGGAAGCTGCCGGTAGGAAGTCAGCTCGCTGGCCAGGGTGGTGACCACCTCCTCATGGGTCATCGCGAGGACCTCGTCAGCACCCTTGCGGTCCCGGAGCCGGAAGAGTTCGTCGCCCATGACGGCCAGCCGGCCACTGCGCTCCCAGAGCTGGCGCGGATTCATCGACGGCATGAGGAACTCCTGGGCGCCGATCGCGTTCATCTCCTCGCGGATGATGTCGACGATCTTCGCGCGCACCCGCATGCCAAGCGGCAGCATCGAGTAGTGACCTGCCATGAGCTGGCGGATAAAGCCCGCCCGCAGCAGCAGCCGGTGGCTGGCCGCGTCGGCGTCCGCCGGATCCTCTCGCAGGGTCGGGATGTGCAGCTGTGACCAGCGCATGAACAAAAGCCTTCTTATCGCGGTTGGTGTGTATCGGTTCCAGGACGCACTGCCGCTGGACATACGCGGAGGAGCGTAAGTCTAAAGCCATGGGCTCGGCGTCAGCGATCTGGATTATCGCTGGGCCGCCAGCAGGTCAGATCCCCTAGTTGACTCTACTTCGGTAATTCCTTTGTGACAGACCGCCGGACTCAAAGGTCCGGTGCATGCTGTGAAAGCGCACGTTCTTGGATATCCATGACGAATTGCTCAAAAGACTTGTTTTGCCAGCGGGCAGCGTTTGACCGGTTCCTGACCGGGCACCAAATCTGGCATGCCGACGGACAGGTCAGCTCGGCGGGTGCTGTCAGTCGCCATGGGCATCGCGGCGATCTTCGACCTGACAGGCATGACTGTTTACCGGACGATGCGTCCAGTCCTTCCGCCCAGTCCGCCAAAAGCCGACGATCAGGACCCGTTCGGCTCGGCGATGAGCACGATCATGTCCGCGCATCGTGAGGCGGCCGGTCGTGCGCGTGATGAGAGCGGTGAGACCTTACTCGCATGACCGACATGAACAGCGCGCCCATGTCCGCTGAAGCCGGTCCGCACTATCAGGGTGGCCCGGCAGGGCAGGCGCAATCCCCCAGCCAGATACCCCCGAGCCAGCAACGAGGACTTGCCGGCAGCCGCCCGCCGCAGCCCAGCATGACCTCAGTCGACCAGGCCATCGCGCTCCGGGAGCAGGCACCGGAGATGTATGACCTATGGCTGAAGATCGCCAAGGACAAGGCGGCGACCGCTAACTACGTGGAGCGGGCACCATATGAGGTTCCGGAGCGGCTCGCGCAGTCCGGCCGGCCGCGCGCACTCGGCGCGCTGGTCATCGTCCTGTCGTTCTGCGGCTACCTCGCCTGGCTCGGCGGGCCAGGCTTGTACATCGGCGGCCTGATCGCCATCCTTGACCTGGTCGTGATGTTCGGGATGTTCTTCGGCCTGCGGCCGGATCGGCTGCCTGACCCGCAGGAGACCGAGCGCCCGCCGCCCCGCCGTCGGTTAGTTAACGACAGCGCTGCCGGCTAGCACCGAGCAATCTGTCCGGCGCAGGCTGACCGGCCCCGCCGTGGGATCCTTGGCGGGGCCGGGCAGCCACGCCCGGCCGCAGGCTCGGCAATGCGGACTAGGCGGGGCGGAGGTGCCGGGTGCTAGACGGTCGGCTGCTGGTAGATGCTCACGTGCATGTCGCCAAGCTGCCAACTCTGTCGGCTGACTGGCAGGCGTGGGTCGCGACGTTCGGCGGCGGCCTGCCCGTGGGCCGGCTTTACGACACCGGCGGGGTCCCGCTGCCTGCGGCCATCGACGAGCATTTCGCCGCTGAGGGCGCCGATCATGTCCTGCTGTTCTCCGAGTACAGCCCGAAGTCGACGGGCATCCAGCCGATCGAGGACGTGCTGCCCCTGGTGGAGCACAATCCGGCCCGCTTCCGCCTGGTCGCCAACATCAACCCGCACTTGCACTACCCGGTGAAGGCCGAGCTGGCCCGGCAGATCAGCCTCGGCGCGGTCGCTCTCAAGATCCACCCGGTTCACGGCGGATTCGAGCCCGCCGACCGGATGCTCTACCCTGCCTACGCTTACTGCGAGGAACACGCAATTCCGGCGATAGTGCACTGCGGCACGTCGACGTTCTCGGGCTCGGTCAACGCCTTCGGCGAGCCTGCCCTGCTCGACCCGGTCTTCCGCGACTTCCCGGACCTGACCGTGGTGCTGGCGCACGGGGGCCGCGGCTGGTGGTATGACCAGGCAGCCTTCCTGGCGTTGATGCGGCCCACTGTCTGGCTCGAGGTGTCGGGGCTCCCGCCGGCCCGGCTGCCTGACTACTACGGCTCGTCGCTGGCCCGGCTGGCGGCCAAGATGGTGTTCGGGACCGACTGGCCCGGCGTTCCCGGAGTCCAGCGCAACGCCCGTTCGCTCGAGCAGGTGCTGCTGGCTGCAGGAGCCAGGCCCGACCACGTCGCACTGGCCCTGGGCGGCAATGCCGAGCGAATCTTCCGCCTGGGGGGATAACCGCCGTTCCCGGTCATATTGTAACCAGACCCGGATCAGCCTGCCCAAACATGCGATTGGCCGGAGCTAGCCGACCACCGGCCCGCAGCCCTAGTGTTACGACAAAGGTGGTTCGACCGACTCTTCGGGAGAGTGTGCATGAAGACCAGGGCAGCAATCATGCGTGCGACGGGCCAGGACTGGGAGGTCACGGAGCTAGAGCTCGACCCCCCGAAGACTGGCGAGGTACTCATCCGATTCGTCGCCTCCGGCCTGTGCCACTCCGACGAGCACATCCGCACCGGCGACCTCACTCCCCGGTTCCCGATCGTGGGCGGGCATGAGGGTGCCGGCGTCGTTGAGGAAGTCGGTCCCGGCGTGACCAGGCTCAAGGCCGGCGACCATATCATCTGCTCGTTCCTGCCAGTCTGCGGTCACTGCCGCTGGTGCTCGACCGGCCACTCGAACCTCTGCGACCTCGGCGCGACCATCCTGGACGGCGGCCTGCTCGACGGGACGTACCGGTTCCACACCGCTGACGGCGAAGACGTCGGCGGCATGTGCATGCTGGGCACCTTCTCGGAGTACGCGACCGTATCCGAGATGTCCGTGGTGAAGATCGACGATGACATGCCGCTGGACAAGGTCGCGCTAATCGGCTGCGGCGTGCCCACCGGCTGGGGCTCGGCCGTGCACGCGGCTGCCGTTGAGCCCGGCGACACGATCGCGATCTACGGCATCGGTGGCATCGGCATTAACTCGGTACAAGGTGCCGCGCTAGCCGGCGCACGCAACGTCGTAGCCATCGACCCGGTCGCAATGAAGCGCGAGGCCGCCGAACAACTCGGCGCTACGCACAGCTGTGCCACCGCCGGGGAGGCAGCGATGCTGATCCACGAGCTCACTCGCGGCGTGATGGCCGACAAGGCCATCGTGACGACGGGCGTGGTTACCACGGAGGTCGTCACCGACGCGTTCAACACGATCCGCAAGGGCGGCACCGTGGTCGTCACCGGCCTTGGTGACCTGGTGTCGAACAACATTCAGATCAACAGCTCGATGCTGACACTGATGGAGAAGCGGATCCAGGGCAGCCTGTTCGGCTCGGGCGACCCGTTCCACGACATCCCGCTGATGGTGCAGTTGTACCGCGCCGGTGACCTCAAGCTGGACGAGCTGATCACGAGCACCTACGCGCTCGACGACATCAACCAGGGCTACCAGGACATGCTCGACGGCAAGAACATCAGGGGCATCATCCTGCATGGCAGCTGAGTCCGCGACGGCTCGGTACCGGCCAGGTCCGGTGGTCGGCGTCACGCCGGTCATCGGCCTGCGCCGGGAGCGCGAAGTTCTGACCGTGGCGCTGCAGGCGGCCAGGCATGTCGTACTGGAAGGGCCGCCGGGCACGGGCAAGTCCACGCTGTTGCGGTCGATCGCGCGCGACCTCGGCCAGGCAGTGGTCTTCGTCGAGGGAAACGCCGAGCTGACCCCCGCCCGGCTGGTCGGCCAGTACGACCCGGCGCAGGTGCTCGCCGAGGGGTACCTGCCGTCGAGCTTTGCAGACGGGCCGTTGTTGCAGGCGATGCGGGCCGGCGCGCTGTTGTACCTGGAAGAGTTCAATCGCGTCCCGGAAGAAACGCTGAATGTGCTGATCACCGTGCTCACCGAGGGCGAGATCGCGGTGCCGCGGCTCGGGGCCGTGCAAGCTGACCCGCAGTTCCGGCTGATCGCGGCGATGAACCCGTTCGACGCGATCGGAACCGCGCGGGTCAGTCAGGCCATCGCCGACAGGATCTGCCGGGTTGTCCTCGGCTACCAGGACGCGGCCGCTGAGCGGTCTATCGTGCGAGCCACCACCGGGCGGGATGGTCCGGTCGTGCCGTTCGCCGTCACCTTCACGCGCGCGACTCGCGCGCACCGTGACGTGCGGATGGGCGCGTCGGTACGCGGCGCGACCGACCTGGTGCTGCTGATCGACGGGCTGACCCGGCTGCGCGGCGAGGGTCTCATGACACGGCAGACCGCGCGCGATGCCGCACACGCGGCGCTGTCCGGCCGGATCAGGATTGCCGACGGCTGCGACCGCAGCCCTGAGTCAGTGCTGGATGAGATCCTCGGGCAGTTGTGGCCGGAGGACGCTGCTGAGCCCGCCCCGCCGGATGATCCGCCGGACGGATCGGATGAGTCGGACGGGTCGCCGGGCGGCCAGGGAAAAGATGACGGCCCGCTCTTCGACGCGGGCCTTATCCAGCCAGCAGGATCGCGCTCCAGCCTGCGACGCGAGCGCAGGCAGGGCCCGGCGCGCCGGACGGTAAGCCGGGCCGAGCTCGCCAGCAGGCATCAAGATTTCGCCGGCATCTCCCCCGAGGCCGGCACCCTCGATGCTGATGCGCTAGCTGCATTGCTCGCTGCTGATCCCGATGCGGCCGCCGCGCTGCTCGCCGACCTGAGCCAGGCCACCGACGCGCCGCTGCGCGCGATCGCCAGACAGCTAGCGGCCAGGGTGTTCATCCAGCTCGGCGCAGCCGGACGTCAGCCGCGGCGAGGCAGCCCGCGGCGGATTCGCTCCATGCTGCGCGGAGACGGGGACATCGACCTGGACCGGACGCTGGACCGGCTGAGCGGGAGCTGGCCACCCTCCGCCGACGACCTCGTGACCAGGTCGTGGCAGGCGCAGCGGCGGTCGGTGTGCCTGCTGGTCGACCGCAGCGGCTCGATGTCCGGCCACGCCCTGGCGATGGCCGCGGTCGCAACGGCGAGCGTGCTGCTCGCTGCCGACGGCCGGCTGGATACCGGGGCCGTTGCTTTCTCGGGCACGGTCACGGTCCTGCAGGCGCTGGGTTCGAAGCAGGCCCCTGAGGAGATTGTCGGGCGGCTGCTCGCTCTGCGCGGGCACGGCATGACCGACATCGCGACGGCGTTGCGGTCATCCGCGACGCTGCTGTCAGGCGCCGGACAGCCGTCCGGTCTTGCAGGCGGGCCGACTGAGCGGTGCGTGATCCTGCTGTCGGACTGCCTTCGCACGGCGGGCAGCGATCCCGCTGCGGCGCTGAGAGGCATCGACAGGCTTGACGTCCTCTGCCCGTTGCCGGCCGGTACCGAGCCGGACCCGCAGTCAGTCGCCGCGGCTGAGCGGCTAGCCCGGCTAGGCGGCGGAATCAGCCAGCCTGTCCGCTCGCTGCCCGACATCCCGGCCGCGCTGACCCGGCTGCTCTTCCGGAATGGATGAGCCGGATGTGTGACCCGCGGGACTAGGCAACCTCCGCTTGCCTGACGGCGGCCGCCGGCCGCATCCAGGATCTGCTCGATGTCCGCGTCTGCGATCGGGCGCCCGTCCAACTCCCCGCGGGCCAGCGCCGGGCTCGGTCGCAAACCCTCAGGGGCGCCTGGTGCTTGGAGTGAGCAGGCCGCGGTTGAAGGCCTCGGCGACGGCGGCCGCGCGGTCGCTGACGCCAAGCTTGGCGTAGATGTGCAGCAGGTGAGTCTTCACCGTGGCCTCGCTGACGAACAGCCGCGCCGCCGCCTCCCGGTTCGTGCTCCCGCCGGCCACCAGCCCCAGCACCTCAAGCTCGCGCTGGCTGAGCGGGCCGGCGTCCGGGGAGCGGACCCGGCCGATCAGCCGGGAGGCGACCGACGGCGACAGTACCGCCTCTCCGCGGGCCGCGGCCCGCACCGCGCGCAGCAGCTCCGCTCGCGGCGCGTCCTTGAGCAGGTAGCCGGTCGCCCCGGCCTCGATCGCCGACAGCACGTGGCTGTCGGTGTCGTAGGTGGTCAGCACCAGCACCCGGGAGGCCACGCCGCGCCGCGCGAGCTCGGCGATCGCGGTCACGCCGTCTATCTCGGGCATCCGCAGGTCCATGAGTATCACGTCGGGCTGAAGCGACTGGGCCAGCCGCACCGCCTCTGCGCCGTCGGCGGCCTCGCCGAGAACCTCGAATCCGGGATCGGCGGAGAGCATCCCGCTGAGCCCGTCGCGGACCACCGGGTGGTCGTCGGCGATCAGCAGCCGGATCGGCGCGCCGGGGCCTGGTGCTCCCGACTCGTCGCGCCTGCTGCCAGGCCCGCCACCCTCCGTCATGAATGTCATGTCCGTCCCTGCGACAGTTCCTCGACCAACGGGGCCGGAACGCAGGCCGAGATCGCCGTTCCGACGCCGGACTCGGACTCTATCTCCAGCGTCCCGGACAGGCGCTCGACCCGCTGCCGCATGGCGGTCAGGCCGAACCCTCCACCGTCGGCCGACAGGGGCAGGCCCGCCGGGACGAAGCCGATGCCGTCGTCTCGCACGTCGAGGGCGACCTCGTCCTCCATGTAGGAGAGCGTCAGGCCGACCCGGGTAGCGTTCGCATGCTTGGCTACGTTAGCCAGCGCCTCCTGCGCAGTGCGCAAGAGCGTGACCTCGACGTCCGCCGGCATGGGCCGCAGGACCCCGGTGGTGGTGACGCGCGCGGGCACGCCGTGCAGGGCCGACCACCGCTGCGCTACCTCGGCCAGGGCCTCGCCGAGCCGTGCAGTCTCGAGCAGCTCGGGACGCAGCTCGTGCACGGACCGCCGGGCCTCGGACAGGCTGTCGCGGGCCAGCCGGATCGCCGCCTCGATGCGCCGGTCTCGGTCGGCCGGGCGGCCGCCCTGCGCGGCCGCCTGCAGCTGCGTGATGATCCCGGTGAGGCCCTGCGCCAGCGTGTCGTGGATCTCCCGCGCCATTCGCTGCCGCTCGTCCATGATCCCCGCCTCCCGGGCCTGGGTGAGCAGCTGCTCGTGCAGGCCGGCGTTCTCGGCCAGGGCGGCCTCGAGCCTGCGGTTAGCTTCGCTGAGCTCGGCCACGAGCTGCTTGCGCCGCTCGCCCTGCTCGTAGCTGACCGACGCGAACCAGGTGAACGCGAGGGCAATACCCACGTTGAACAGCAGCAGGATCGCGTAGAACGCTCCCTGCGCCGGGCTGCGCGGCAGGCCGCCGTCCTGTGAGGTCGCCCCGATCACGGCGACCACGAACGTGGCCAGCAGCCGCCACGGGCCCTGCGCCGCCCGGTAGACGAAGATGTAGCCGGTCCAGGTGTAGATGCCGTAGACCGGGTTGTGTAGCACCATGACCGCCATCAGCACCAGCAGGCCCGCCATGGCGAGCGCCGGCATCCGCGGCCGCTCCCTCCAGCCGGGCGGATGCAGCGTGAAGAACCACAGCATCCACAGCGCGGCCAACACCGCCAGCCCGGTGCCCAGCGTGAGGGTGCGGGCCGAGTGGCTGTCCAGGACCGCAACCGGGATCGCGGAGAGCGCCAGCGCGATCCAGGGCACCAGCGCCATCAGGGGCTGCTCGCGCCGCTCCCAGGTTTCCAGCCGGGAACTGGGGGCGCGTGCGGCCATCGGCGCCTCCTGATGATCGATGTCTACTCCCAACGAAACAATCTAGCCGCGCCCAGGATGAACACCAGACCGTAAGCCGCCAGAACCAGCAGCTGCAGCGGTTGCGGCCAGTGGCCCTGCCACGCGTCGGTCAGCGACTGGGCCGCCGCCCCCAGCGGCGTCGCGTGGCTGACGTGCTGCAGCACCGGCGGCATGGCGGCGATCGGCAGCCACAGCCCGGCGAAGAACATCATCGGGAAGAACAGGATCGCCCCGGTCGCGTTCGCGGCCCTGACGGTCGGCACCACCGCGGCGATCAACAGGCCGAGACCGAACAGGGCCCCGATAGTCAGCAGCACGGCGAGCGCGAAGCCGGCTGCGTGGCGGGGCAGCGCCACGCCGAAGGCCAGGCGGGCCACGCCCACCAGGAGCACCAGCATGGCCAGCACGACCGCCACGTTGACGGCCAGCTGGGCGGCCAGAACCCGGCCGGGCCCCACCGGCGTCGTGGCCAGGCGGCGCAGGATCCCCTTCTCCCGATAGCCGGCCAGCCCCGCAGGCAGGGCGTTGAGCGCGAGCATGGCCAGCACGAACGCAATCAGAATCGGCACGTACGCGTCGAGGATGCTCAGGCCGTGGACGCTCTTGCTGACCGGCGCGCGGAAGCCGGGAATGTTGCCGAAGATGATCAGCAGCAGCAGCGGGAAGCCGACGCCCCAGATGACCCCGCCCCGCTCGCGGCCGAACAGCTTCAGCTCGGTGACCGTGAGCCTGCGCAGCGCGGCTCCGCCCGGGCCGGGGGGTCCCGCAGGTGCCACGGGTGCGGTGGACATTGTCTGAGCCGAACTCGGCATCATCGCTCTCCTTCTCTCGCTCCGCTACCGTCCCGAGGGGAGTCGTGGCCGGTCAGCGCTACGAACGCGTCCTCGAGGCTGGCCTGGTCCACGCGCAGCTGCTCGGCCACGATCTGATTGCGGGCCAGTACCGAGGTGACCGCGGCCACGACGTTGCCGGTCCCGGTCACCTCGACCAGGTCGCCCCGACGAGTGACGTTGGTCACTTCGGGCAGACCGGTCAGCAGCTCATCATCGATCTGGGGGGACGGACGGAACCGGATGCGCATCTCGGTACCGGCGACGCCCGCCGCGAGCGCCGACGGCGTGTCCATCGCGACGATCTTGCCTGAATCGATCAGCGCCACCCGGTCGCAGAGCCGCTCCGCCTCCTCCATGAAGTGCGTGACCAGCAGGATGGTCACCCCGCTGGCGCGGACTCCTTCGATCAGCGCCCAGGTGTCGCGCCGGGCCTGCGGGTCGAGGCCGGTCGTCAGCTCGTCGAGCACGGCCACCTGCGGGCTCCCGACCAGCGCCAGCGCGATCGAGAGCCGCTGCTTCTGGCCGCCGGACAGCTTGCCGTACCTGGTGCGGAGCTTCCCGGACAGCCCCAGCGCGTCCGCGAGCGCCTTCCAGTCCGCCGGCTGGCGGTAGAACGAGCTGTACAGGTCCAGCGCCTCCCCTACCTCGAGCCGCTCGGGCAGCTGGCTGTCCTGGAGCTGGACGCCAAGGCGCTGGGTCAGCTCGGCATGATCGCGCCGCGGGTCGAGGCCGAGCACGCTGATTGCCCCGCCGTCCGCGGTGCGCAGGCCCTCGATGCACTCGACTGTGGAGGTCTTGCCCGCGCCGTTTGGGCCGAGGATCCCGAAGATCTCGCCTTCCTGGACGGTGAACGACACGTCGTTCACCGCCACGGTGTCGCCGTAGCTCTTGTGCAGGTTCCGCACCTCGATGACCGCTGGCATCCGCCGCCCTCTCCGCCTCGTATCGCGTGACCGTTCCAGCCTGCTGGTCCGGGCGTCCCGGAAGCATCGCCCGCGCAGCCATGCGCCGGCGGCGGAGGTCTGATCCTCGGCATCGGCCGGCTGGCGCGGGGCATCCACCGATCGGCTGACCCCGGACCGCCGGGCGTTTGCCGTTGTCAGCGCTATTCGCTGACAACGGCAAAAGGTAAGTGATCTCGCCCGCCCGGAAGGCAGGCGGTGGGACGAGGCCGCCTGTCTGACTACCGTGGAGGGATTGTTATTCGAGCGGAGTAGCCGATGGCACGACGGGTGGCCGAGTTCGAGGTCCTGGGCCCGTGGTCGCTGGAGACCAGCCGGCGGTTCTGGGAGGGCTTCACTCCGGCCGCACTGGCAGGCGGGCAGGCTGGGCCGGGGCTGCGCACGGTGTTCTGTGCCGAGGGTGACTGGCACCGCGCCGAGGCGGAAGTGCCCCAGGCCGGGGATTCCGCGCGCCTGGCGCTGGCTGGCGATGGTGATCTTGACGCTGCCGCCGCGCAGGTGCGCCGCTTCCTGGCGCTGGACATCGACGGGCGAGGATGGCCAGAGGTGGGCCGCCGCGACCCGGTGATCGCCGATGCGCAGGCGCGATTGCCCGGTCTGCGGCCGTGCGGCTTCCATTCCCCCTATGAGGCTGCGGTGTGGTCGGTACTGTCGCAGCGCCTGCGCATCGTGCAGGCCGCCCGGCTGCGCGCTGAACTGCTCGCCCGCCACGGCCAGGATGGCGCGTTCCCGCCGCCGCATACCCTGGCCCGGCTCGACCTGGATCTTCCGGGCCGTAAGGGTGAGTATCTGCGAGCAGTCGCGGAGGCAGCGCTCGAAGGCGTGCTGGACGGGAC
>DASXIA010000125.1:0-6795 GCA_036488155.1 Streptosporangiaceae bacterium
GCACGACCAGGGGCGTCGCGCCCAGCCGGTCGGCGATCATGTCAACGCAGCGGTGGAACTCCGCGCCGACCCTGTCCATCTTGTTCACGAAGCAGATCCGCGGCACGCCGTACTTGTCGGCCTGGCGCCAGACGGTCTCCGACTGCGGCTCCACGCCGGCCACGGCGTCGAACACGGCGACGGCGCCGTCGAGCACCCGCAGCGAGCGCTCGACTTCGACGGTGAAGTCGACGTGCCCGGGTGTGTCGATGATGTTGATCGTGTGATCACGCCAGGAGGTCGTGGTCGCGGCGGACGTGATCGTGATGCCGCGCTCCTGCTCCTGCTCCATCCAGTCCATGGTGGCAGCGCCCTCATGGACCTCACCGATCTTGTAATTGATGCCGGTGTAAAACAGGATGCGCTCGGTCGTCGTCGTCTTGCCCGCGTCGATATGCGCCATGATCCCGATGTTGCGGACCCTGGCGAGGTCTACTGCGGTCTGGGTGGCCACGTTAAGCGTCCTTAGAACTAGTTCTGGGTGTTACCAGCGGTAATGCGCGAAGGCCTTGTTGGACTCCGCCATCTTGTGCGTGTCCTCACGGCGCTTGACACTGGCGCCAAGGCCGTTGCTGGCGTCGAGCAGCTCGTTCATCAGCCGCTCGGTCATCGTCTTCTCCCGGCGCTGCCGCGCGTACGTCACGATCCAGCGCAGGGCCAGCGTGGTGCTCCGCGAGGCGCGGACTTCCACGGGGACCTGGTAGGTGGCGCCGCCGACCCGGCGGCTGCGGACCTCGAGAGTCGGCTTGACGTTGTCCAGCGCGCGCTTGAGCGTGACCACCGGGTCGTTGCCGTTCTTCTCGCGGCAGCCCTCAAGAGCGCCATAGACGGTGCGCTCGGCGAGAGAGCGCTTGCCGTCCTTGAGCACCTTGTTGGCGAGCGCGGTAACGAGCGGCGAGCCGTACACCGGGTCGGTGACAAGCTGCCGCTTCGACGCGGGACCCTTGCGCGGCATGTCAGCTCTTCTCCTTCTTCGCGCCGTAACGGCTGCGGGCCTGCTTGCGGTTGCGGACGCCCTGGGTGTCCAGCGAGCCGCGGATGATCTTGTATCGCACACCGGGCAGGTCACGGACACGGCCACCGCGGACCAGCACGATGGAGTGCTCCTGCAGGTTGTGCCCGACGCCCGGAATGTAGGCGGTGACCTCGATCTTGCTGGTGAGCCTCACCCGCGCCACCTTGCGCAGCGCCGAGTTGGGCTTCTTGGGCGTGGTCGTGTAGACGCGCGTGCAGACCCCGCGACGCTGCGGGCTGCCTTGCAACGCCGGAGTCTTGTTCTTGGCTACCTTGTCCTGCCGGCCCTTACGGACCAGCTGCTGGATCGTGGGCAACGCGTCTCCGTCTTCCTCTGCCGCGCCTGGCGGCGCGGTGCCTGTCTGTCGATCGCCTGCTGACTGCCCGTGCTGGCGTGGGACCAGCCGGATACCGCACCGGATGATGCGGCCAGTCGGTCGGCCCCGTTTTAGCCGCGGGGCCTTATGCTCGGGCCGCGCGGAGCGCGGCTTGGACCTGGTCGGACTACTGGCTTCGTGCCGGCTGCCTGCAGGTTTCCCGGCAGGACTGCCCCTCTCCGCCCCCCGCGGTCGGGCGTGTCGCGAAGCTCACGACACACCTAGGCTCGAATCGAGCCGCATCCGGGAGGGAGGTCTCGCTGTCTGCCTGGTCTCATGTGTCCC
This sequence comes from Streptosporangiaceae bacterium, assembly GCA_036488155.1. GTDB lineage: Bacteria > Actinomycetota > Actinomycetes > Streptosporangiales > Streptosporangiaceae > JAJYUU01. The sequence continues at coordinate 1,716 of DASXIA010000125.1, forward strand.
AATGAGCGCCGCCGCTCATCGGCGCGAGCCGAACGAGCACGGTCACACAGGCAAACACGCACCTGTGAGGTACAGGCGCGGAGAACCACAATACCCAAGCCCTGGCGCGCTGGTCAAAACGGGCCGGCCAGTAGCACTCCGCAGAGATCAGGCTAGCGGACTCCGCCCGCCGCCGCGGCCAGACGCCTTATACCGACAGTTCTGCAACAGACTTACTTTCCCCAGTATTCCCGCCGAGCGGTGCCATCGAACCGCCCCGCTTCGGGTGGCGAACTCGACCAGCGTACTTCGGTGTCTTGCGCCCCGATGTCGTTCTGCGTGACGGTGGAAATTGGTGAGAAGCAAGCCGCGGTGGCCCGCGACAGTAAACGCTTCGCTTGGCACGGGCTGAGCGCAGCCGGATGGAGGCTAGTTGCCTATTCTCGTCGGCACCTCAGGCTGGCAGTACCGGGACTGGCGCGGCGACTTCTACCCGGCCGGAGTGCCGGTGTCGCGCTGGCTGGAGTATTACGCCGAGCACTTTCCCGTGGTCGAGAACGACGGGACATTCTACCGGCTGGCCAGCCGTGACACGTTCGCCAGCTGGCAGGACCGCACCCCGGAAGGCTTCGTCATGGCGATCAAGGCCAGCCGCTACCTCACCCACATCCGCCGGTTGCGAGAACCGGCCGAGCCTGTCGCACGGCTACTCGACGCGGCGGGCGGTCTCGGTGACCGGCTCGGCCCGGTGCTTCTGCAACTGCCGCCAACACTGCAAGCCAATGCAGCCGTGCTCGCTGACTGCCTCCGCCACTTCGCAGCCAAGTTCACCCGGACTGACGGCGCAGCCAGCAGCGGCGGCCGGATCTGCGTGGAGTTCAGGCACCCGTCCTGGCTGACCGACGACGTCCGGTCGATCCTCACCGAGCACAACGCCGCGCTCTGCTGGTCGGACCGGGGCGCCAGGCCGCTCGGACCACTATGGCGAACTGCGGACTGGGGCTATCTGAGGTTCCACGAGGGCGCAGCGCAGCCCTGGCCCCGCTATGGCCAGCAATCGCTCAAGTCGTGGTTGAAGCGGATCAGCGACGCGTTCCCGCCTGAAGCGGACGTATTCGCCTTCTTCAACAACGACCAGCACTGCGCCGCACCGCACGACGCAGTCGCTTTGGCTGACCTGGCCGACCGGGCCGGCTGGCCGACACCCCGCGCGGCACAAGCGTCAGCCTGAAGCGGTTAGGCGCTTTGGCGCGCGGCCAGTTTCAGCGGCGCCGCTTGGCGGGTGCGGCAGCGGGCGTAAAACGTGGCCCGCCTCAGCGGTCGGCCGGCCCGCGACGGGCCGGATCTACGGTGGGTTGCGACGAACGCATGCCAGCCCGCAGAGCTCTGGGCCAGGGCTGGCGCTCAGCATCAGCCGGCAAAGGCCGCCGCGAAGGGGCGCGTAACGGCTTACCTGGCCACATGCCGACCTTGCCGAACAAAGCGACCAGCGCCGGCACAAGTAGCGAGCGGACGATTACCGCGTCGATCACGACGCCTGCCGCCATCGCCACCGCGACTTCGCGGAACTGCTGTAGCGGGATCAGTGCCAGCAAGGCGAAGCTTGCCGCGAGGGCGACGCCGGCAACCGTGATCGCGCGCGACGCCTGTGTCGACGCGACTGCGATGGCGTCACGAAGGGGACGCCGGCGCGCTTCCTCCCAGATACGGCCGACCACGAAGACGTTGTAGTCGGCGCCGAGCGAGATCAGCAGCACGGCAACGGTGAATGGCACGTAATAGACCAGGCCGTCGTAGCCGATCCGGTCCTGGAACACCAAGACCGTCACGCCGAGCGTGGCAAGAAGAGCCAGGATGCTAGCGACAAGCAGGTAAAGCGGCGCGAGTAGCGCGCGCAGAAATATGGCCAGCAGCACGAACGTGATCGCCAGCATCACCAGCGCGAGCTCGGCGAGGCTGGACATGAGCGAGTTGATGGCCTCGCCGACGGCCGCAGTCTCCCCGCCTACCGCCAGGCGGACACCAGGAAGGCCCGCCGACGAGATAAGCCCAGGCAGATTTCGCTCCAGCGCCTGAATGTGGTCCACAGCTGCGGGCCCGAGGGGGTCGGTCCTGGGGATGATGCCGAACCGGGCGGCATTGCCAGACTTCGCCAGCATCGGGTTGGGTATGTGCGACGCCATCGGAGATACAGCGGCGGCCTGTCTGAACAGCGCAGTCATGGTCGCCGGACCGATAACTCCGGCTACGCCAGGTTGCCTTGCCAGGATCGTCTGCAGCCGGTCGAGCCCAGCGGTGTCACGAGTGACGCCCTTGCCGAGGATCAGAACGTCAGTCGGCGACACGATACCCACAGCGAAGCCCTTGCCGGCGGCAGCCTGCGCCCGGACAGGCGGGGAGTCGCTCGGGAGTGCAGTGACGAGCGGCGCGCCAAGCCTTACGCCGGTGGCTGCCAGGGCCGCGCCGAGTAGCGCGAGCGCGCACGCGGCCGCGATGACCAGCGCGACTGGCTTGGTAGCCGCGAACCGGGCGATCGCTTCACGCACCTTCCACGGCGATCGCGGTTGCCGGTCCGGCGCCCTGCCCTTGGCTTGCGCCCGTACGGCTCGCCGGGCGGCCTTCCGTGCTTTGGAGTACCAGTGCGGTCCAGGCCAGAACAAAGCGGTGCCGAAGATGCCGATCAGCGCGGGCGCTAGCGTGATCGAGACAACCATCGCAGTCAGCACGGTCACCGCGAGCGCGGGACCGAAGGCTCTCACCAGCTGGACTTTCGCCACGGCGAGTGCGGCCGTCCCGGCCGCCACCAGGATCCCGGCGGCGAAGATGATCGGCGAGAACTCAGCGGTCGTCAACCGGGCGGCCTGCACCTTCGTGAGGCCTTCGGCAAGCCTGCTGCGCATCCCGGAAGCGAAGAAGACCGAATAGTCGGTCGTCACGCCGAGCAGCAGCACTACCAGCACCGGTTCGACGTCGGGCGGCAGCGTGACGTGCATCTGCTGCACGACCCAGGCGACGATCCGGACGGCCAGCAGGTAGGCAGTCGCGGCGCACGCCAGCGTAGCCACGGGAGCGCCCAGCGAGAGGAAGAAAAACCCAACGATCACGGCAATTGCCAGGACAGTGGCGAACTCTACCCAGATCAAGCGCTGGCCGATGATGACACCTTGTTCGTAGGTCGCGATCCCGGCTCCCGTTAGGCCGACCAGGTGATCGGAACGGGCCGAGGCGTACCGGCTGGCATAGAGCTCACTGCCCGACAGTTGCTGGGCCGCCGACGTCGATGGCCGGAAGTACAGGTACGTCAGGACCGTCGTCGACCGCTCCCGCGAGCCGGGAAAGAACCCGCCAGTGTTCGGTATCGGGAGCGCGCCAGCCAGACCGGCGATCGGGCCGCCAGCGGGCCGCCCGGAGTCAAGGTTCACCGCGTTGCGGACGGCGGCCTGCTGGACCGAGACCGGGAGTCCGCCGGCCGCTCGTTGTACCACGATCGCCTGCGCGTCCAGCGGCTCGCCGAACAGCCTGGTCGCCGTGTATTCGGCACGCAGGGCTGGGGAGCTGGGTGGCACGAGGCCGCCCACGCCGCTTGACTGGGTCAGCGGCGGTAGGTAGGCCACCGCTGCGGCGACGGCCGCCACCCAGCCCGCCACGATGACGTACCGGAGCGACACCACGACCGCCGCATAAGCCCGCGCCAGCCCGCCCGTGACGGCACGCGGTGACGTCGTCATGGCCTGCCCCTACCGCGAAGGCAGTCGCGCAAACGCGGCGGACCGCCAGAACGGCGAACGGCGCCGCGGCCAGGGGCCGCGGCGCCGTTCCCAGGCGAACTTCGTCCCGCCTACCTGTTGTAGGCGCCGAAGTCATACTCCTCGAGCGGGATGGCCTGGCCGGACACCTGGCCGAAGGCGTAGTCAGCCGGGCTGTCGTAGGTGGCCGGCGGGTAGACCGCCGCCTTGGCCTCCTCCGTCGGCTCGACCCGCAGGCCGCGGTAGCGCTGCATGCCGGTGCCGGCCGGGATCAGCTTGCCGATGATCACGTTCTCCTTCAGGCCGACCAGCGAGTCCGACCGGGCGTGGATAGCCGCGTCGGTAAGGACCCTGGTGGTCTCCTGGAAGGAGGCCGCCGACAGCCAGGACTCGGTCGCCAGCGACGCCTTCGTGATGCCCATCAGCTGCGGACGGCCTGCCGCCGAGGTGCCGCCCGCCTCGACGACGGCGCGGTTGACCTCCTCGAACCTCGGCCGCTCGACCAGCTCGCCGGGCAGTAGCTCGGTGTCGCCGGACTCGATCACATTCACCCGCTTGAGCATCTGCCGGATGATGATCTCGATGTGCTTGTCGTGGATCGACACGCCCTGAGACCGGTAGACCTCCTGGACCTCGTGCACCAGGTGCAGCTGCACCTCACGGGAGCCCAGGATCCTGAGCACCTCGTGCGGGTTGATCGCACCCTGGATCAGCTGCTGGCCGACGTGCACGTGGTCGCCGTCCGACACCAGCAGCCGGGAGCGCATCGGGACCTGGTAGGCCATCTCCTCGCCGCCGTCGTCGGGGGTGACGATGATCTTCCGGGTCTTCTCGGTCTCCTCGACCTTGACCCGGCCCTCGACCTCGCTGATCGGCGCCATGCCCTTGGGGATCCGGGCCTCGAAGAGTTCCTGGATCCGGGGCAGGCCGTGGGTGATGTCCAGCCCGGCCACACCACCGGTGTGGAAGGTACGCATGGTCAGCTGGGTACCCGGCTCACCGATCGACTGGGCGGCCACGATGCCGACCGCCTCACCGACGTCGACCCGCTTGCCGGTGGCCAGCGAGCGCCCGTAGCACTTGGCGCAGACACCGATCGTCGCCTCGCAGACCAGCACGCTGTAGGTGCGCACGGTCTCCACCCCGGCGTTGACCAGGATGTCCAGCAGCGACTCGTACGTGTCGGTCTCGGCCGCGGCGAGGACCTTGCCGTCCACGACGACGTCCTCGGCGATGGTGCGGCCGGTGCCGCTGTTCTCGATGTTCGGCAGCTTGCGGAGGACGCCGTCGGTGCCCTTCTCCGCGATCTGCATCGGGAATCGCCGCTCGGTGCCGCAGTCCTCCTCGCGCACGAT
>DASXIA010000204.1:0-2263 GCA_036488155.1 Streptosporangiaceae bacterium
CCATCGGCTGACACGACCACGCCGCGCAGCCGAAGTACATCTGTGCCGGCAGCGTATGCGCCGACCGGCGCCGAACAGCCCGCCTGAAGCGTGCCGAGCAACGTGCGTTCTGCCGTAGTCGCCGCTCGGCTGACCGGATCATCGATCGCGCTAAGCAGCGCAACGAGATCTTCCCTACCGTCACAGCACTCAACCGCCAGTGCACCCTGGCCGGCAGCCGGCAGCATCTCGTCGGGATCGAAGACCTGAGACACCGCATCGAGCCGGCCAATCCTGGCAAGACCCGCGTGAGCCAGCACGACGGCATCAAGCTCACCGGTCTCTACCTTCACCAGTCTGGTGCCGGCATTGCCACGCACCGGGACGGGCCGGATGTCGGGCCGCATGATGAGCAACTGGGCAGCGCGGCGCAGCGAGCCGGTCCCGACCTTTGCACCCGCTGGCAGGTCAGCGAGCTTGGCGCCGTCCCTGGCGGCCAGAGCGTCCCGCGGGTCATCGCGGCCGGGCACTGCAGCCAGGGTGATCCCGGCGGCCGGTCCGGTCGGCAGGTCCTTGAGCGAGTGCACGGCGAGGTCTACCTGGCCGGCTAGCAGGCTCGTTCGCAACGAGCTGACGAAGACTCCGGTCCCGCCGATCTGCGTAAGCGGCAGGTCGCGGCTGGCATCGCCGACCGACTCGATACCGACTAGCTCGACGTCGCGGCCAGTCTTTGCCGTGATCGCCTGGCCGACCAGCGTGGACTGCGTGACCGCCATCGGACTGCGGCGGGTGCCGAGGCGCAGCGCTGCCTGGCTCATCGCGAGTCCTCCCGATCGGTCTGGTCGGCGGCGGCCGACGGCCAGCCCGCCAGCTGAGCATCAGCCTGGGCGACAGCCTGCACTGTTGCCTGATCGAGATCAAACAACACACGCAGCGCGTCTTCGTACGTGTCGGCGCCCGGGGCGCCAGCTAGCTCCTTGACTCGCACCGTCGGGCCATGAAGCAGCTTGTCCGTGACGCGGCGCATCGACTTAGCTACCTCGTCCATCGCCCTGGCGTCCAGCGCACTCACCCGGCCCGCCAGCCTGGCCAGCTCTGCGTCCACTACGCTCGCCGCCTTGGCCCGCAGTGCCACGACGGTCGGAGATACTGACGCCGCGCGACTTGCGGAGGAGTGAGCGGCAAGCTCCTCGCCGATGATCTGCCTGACTTCGCCAACACCGCCTTCACCGGCGCCACCGTCCCCAAGCGCGGCCCGGGCTTCGTCGGCAAGCATCGCCAGGTCGGCGAGCACCACTCCGGGCAAGCCACCAACGGCAGGCTCGACGTCTCGCGGCATCGCCAGGTCGAGCAACACAACGGCCGGAGTACCTGGCAGAGCACTCCTGGACTGCCCGCCGGCGGCCGAGGCCGCCGGCGGATCCGGGATCTGCGCCTGGCCCCTGTGCTCAGATCGACCGTGCTCAGATCGACCGTGCTCAGATTGACCGTGCTCAGATCGACCGTTCTCCGATCGACGCTCCAGGGCGGCCCGCACCATGTCGCGTGTGATGACATGGTCGGCCGCGCCGGTGCACGTGACCACGAGGTCGGCCGCCGCGATCAGGTCTGTCAGGCCGGATATGTCTGCCGCCCGGCCGCCGACGGATGCGGCCAGCCGCTCGGCTCGCTGCCGGGTCCGGTTGGCTACCACGATGCTGGCAGCTCCCGCCCTGGCCACACTGGCTACAGCCAGCCCGCTCATCGCCCCGGCACCGACGACAAGGACATCGAGTCCGGCCAGTGAGGGCGGCTGGGCAGTCGTGGCGGGCTGGGCAGCCGTGGCGAACCCGGCGGCCGGACTGCCATCCAGGTGCCTGGCCGCAGTCCGCAGACCGACGGTCACCAGGCTGGCACCCGTCTGCCCCACGCTGGTCTCCGACTGCGCCCGCTTGCCCGCGCGCAGCGCGCGCGATCCGAGAGCCGACAGTGTCGGGCCGAGCGTGCCCTTCTCCCTGGCGATGCGCAGTGCCTGCCGCAACTGGCCAAGTATCTGGCTTTCGCCAACCACCATCGAGTCCAGTCCGCACGCAACTGCCAGCATGTGCTGCTGCGCCCGGTCCTCGTAGTGCACATACAGGTACCGCGTCAATTCGGCTGCGGGACCTCCGAGTGGCGGGATAGCAGCTCGCAGATGGCTGCCACGGCGCGATGGAACTTCCCGACCTCGGCATAGATCTCGACCCTGTTGCAAGTACTCAGTACCAGCGCACCTGTTACGTCATCCGCTCTGAACACGTCCTGC
>DASXIA010000327.1:0-10934 GCA_036488155.1 Streptosporangiaceae bacterium
ACCGCGGACAACTTGGTTGTCGACCGCTCCCCAGACGGCTCCACGACCGTTCGCTTCAAGCCAGTTTCCGCCGCGAGCACCCCGTTCGCCATCGATGACCTGATCGAGCGGTACGAGCACGCGGTTGCGGAGGGCGGGCACCATCCGGCGCTCCTGACCGGGCTGTTCGTCCTGGACTTGCTTGTCATCCACCCCTTCGAGGACGGCAACGGGCGAGTGGCCCGTCTGCCCACCGGCGCCCTGCTCAGCGACCATGGCTACACGGTGGGCCGCTACGTGAGCCTTGAACCGGCGATCGCCGAATCCGCTGACGCTTACTACCAGGCTCTCCTGGACTCCACTCATGGCTGGCACGAGGGCAGCGCCGATCCATGGCCCTGGCTCGGCTACTTCACCAGCGTGATCGCCGGGGCCTATGCCGTCTTCGCCAATCGCGCGGCTGCAGCGCAGACTTCCGGGACCAAGCAGCAGCGCGTCCGAGATCACATCATGCGCCACGCACCCACCACATTCCGCCTCGCCGAACTGAGGACAGCAGTGCCAGGTGTCAGCGACCAGACCATCCGGCTCGTCCTGGAGCAGTTGAGGAAGGAGGGCAAGGTTCGGGCCGACGGAACCGGCCGCTCCGCGACCTGGACCCGCACGAATGCCGCACCCTTCGAATAAATGCCCTGCGCCAGTAATACGCGGCGCTCCTCCTGACTGCTTGCTCTAGGCCCTTTCCGGTTGCAGCTGATGCGGCTGATGGATCGGGAGTTCGATATCCGCCCAATTCGTCGCGCCATGCGAACTGCCCTGTGGCAGGCTCGAACCGTCGCAATCCGCTGCGTCGGCGTCGACAGGAGAAGCAAATGCCCCGGACCGGATTAATCGACCACATCGGTATCGGTGTCCCCGACCTCGCGGCTGCCAAGCCGTATTACGACGGACTCATGCCGATTCTGGGGCTTAGGGCTTGGTTCCCTACGACGGAAGCCGGGGAGTTCAACTACGGCCCCGATGGCTCCGTCGGTTCTCAGATCTTCTTCTACCAAGCACTGCAGCCGGGGCCGCACTCACGCCATGGCACCGGCCTGCAGCACCTGTCCTTCATGGTGTCGAGCCGCGCCACCGTCCGCGAGGCACACGACTGGGCGGTTGCTCACAATTCCGAGGTCGTCCATGAACCCCGCGAGTTCCCTGAGTACGGCGAGCACTACGCCACCTACTTCCTTGATCCCCATGGCTTCATGCTCGAGGTCGTCTGCCACGGTGCCGAGGAGACGTGACAGCGTCGTGAAGGCGTGATGCTAATATGCTTTTATGCGCACCACGATTGACCTGCCGCCGACCCTGATGCGGGCCGCGAAGGCGCGCGCCGCTCAGGACGGCGAGAGCCTCAAGGATCTCGTCAACCGGGCGGTAGCGCGCGAGGTAGGTCTTCCCGCCGCGCCGACGGGCAAGACAGGGCGGGTGACGCTGCCGCTGATCGCGCGTGATGCGACGCCGAGTGTCCTTGTTACCAGCGACGACATCGCGGGCGCGTTGGATGCCGAGGACGTTGAGAAGTTCGCCTCCCAGTGAAGCTGGTGGACGTGGGAGTCTGGCTGGCCGCTGTCTGGGGGCGGCACGCCCACCATCCGGTCGCGGCAGACTGGTTCGGCAACGAGGCGGATGACATTGCCTTCTGCCGGGTTACGCAGATGGGATTGCTGCGGCTGCTGTCTAACCCCGCCATCATGGGCGAGGACGCCATCGACCGCAGCCAGGCATGGCGAACTTACGATCAGCTCTGGGCTGACGAGCGCATTCTATGGGCAGACGAGCCAGCCGAACTGGATGCGGTCTGGCGGGCGATCTCCGCGCGTGACGACAAGAGCAGCAAGCTGTGGACCGACGACTATCTGGCGGCCTTTGCCCAGGCCAGTGACGCCACGTTGATAACCCTCGATCGCAAAGTGCCCGGCCGATACCCTTCCGTCCGGGTCGAACCGCTGCTCTCCTGACTTTGCCGGACGCTAGCCGCCGAGTCGCTAGGCGAAGATGGGCCACTGGACGCGGTCTGAGATGCCCCGCAGAGCCGCTCGCGTCGTCAGTCGAGATTAGGCCAGCTCAGCAGCTGCGGCACGAGTTCGGTGGCGCCATCGACGCGCAGTTCGCCGATCGGGTCGCGCCGGTAAAAGGCGAGAACCATATCGCTAGGGTCAGCCGTGACCGTCGCGGTCGGCTTCGCATTGCCGTGCTCGTCTCCGAGTAGCACCGTCACGGCGGGCGTCTCAAGGTCTAGCACCCAGCTTCCGCCCGCTCCGGTCTCCAGCACGACGGTGCCCGGCTCGTACGGCCAGGGGCCGTTGGTGAGCAGCCCGACGGTGAGGTACTCACCGACGCCATCGGCAGCGACCGCGGGCGGAAGAGGCTGAGGCTTTCGTGCCGCCTGCTGTGCGTCGAATGCGTGCACAGCAGCCTCCTGCACCTGATGCCTGGCCACGGCACCCGAGGTCATGGGCGCCCCGGAGGCCTCCCACCACGTCCAGCACATGCGGTCCGGTCCCGCGTTGCGCAACTCAAGCACCAGCCGGTCGGTCGCGTCAGCGGACCAGGCCAGCAGGTCGCCCTGGGGGCTCGTGTCGCCGACGAGGTCCGGGCCGGGCGGGTCGGCGGCCTCGCCGGCACCGACGACAGCAGTCCAGAACAGCTGCACCTCGCTTAGGTGCGCGATCAGATCTGCGACCTTCCAGTCCGGGCAGCCGGGGACCTGGGCGTCGAATCCTGCCTCGGCGGCGGCGGAGCGCAGCGCCCTGGAGCGGTCCTCGATCAGGCCAAGCATGTCGGGGAAGCTGAGTTTCTCCATGCCAGCGTTCTAGCACGGGTCACTGACAGCCCGACCGCCAGGCAACGCCGGGTCAGCGTCATCAGGGCCCGGAGCGGATGATCCAGCGTGCCAAGCTACCGACTCCGCATGTAAGTGGCGGCGCTACCAGGCCGAACGCAACTGAAGGGCCTGACAGCGATACCGGCCGTTAGCTGGCCATTTACCACGCTCAGCGAGATTGGCGCGTGTTTGTGCAGGTCATGCACGGTGCGTTCAGTGGGAATCTCGGTACCAAATGCGCTATACAAGTCTTGGCGCGAGGGAGCGAGATGCGGTCACCGGAGGAGGACCCCGCTCTGCCCGGTCGTACGGCCGTGCAGGGCTGGCTTACTCGCCTTCGCCAGTTCATCAGCGCTGCGCCATTGCCGGTAAAGATCCTGCTCATCATTGCTGTCTGTTTCTTTGCTGTTCCCCTTATCTCTATCGCGCTATTCGCCGGGCTGATCTACGCGCCGTACGCGCTCTGGCGGGGCGAGCGCTCTCCGCTGGCCACCGCGTCGGTGGCCCTGTGGGGGGTAGCCCTGGTCGCGGCCCGTACGCACGGGCTGAATGAGCCTCGCTACCTGCTCCTGTTGCTGCCGCCGGTGGTCGCCGTCCTCGCCCACGTCGGGGTGCTGGGCCGGTGGCCCGTGCCATGTCGCACGACCGCATGGGTTCTGCTCTGGTCGATGCCGGTCGGCGTCATCATCACTACGCTCCGGATCTGGCGCAGCCAGGCACTCCTGGGACCTGCCACCGCTGCGCTGATCGCACTGGTGGTGCTCGGCTGGCGGCTCGCTAAAGCCATGCAAGACAGCCGGGAGTACGGCCGCAGGACGGGATTCAGCGCCGCGCTGGGGCCGCAAGCGGTAGCCTCCGCCAGGCCGGCGGGCACCGGAGCGGGCGGAGGTCCGGGGCTGGCGGCAGGTCCCGCACTGGCGGGCCCGGCGGGGACAGCTGCGGCAGCGGGTTCAGCGAGTTCACCTCACGCAGACATCATCCGGCCGGCCCCGCAAGGTGCCGTCCAGGCTGCACAAGCCGCGCGCGGAATGCGGAACGTCGACCGGGGCCAGCAGGCGCGCGCGGCAGAGCAAGAGCCGACGCAATGGCCGCACATTACCGTTGATGACGCAATGGCCGAGCTTACGGCGATGGTCGGCCTGACTGCCGTCAAGGACCAGATCCGCTCGATCACCGCTTCGGTGGAGGCCGCCCGCCGTCGCGCGATCGCAGGCCACGGCGCCGAGAAGCCGATGCAGCACTTCGTGTTCCTCGGTCCGCCGGGCACTGGCAAGACCGCGGTCGCGCGCATCGTTGCCAAGATCCTCTACGCGTTCGGCCTTCTCGACTCGCCTGCCGTCGTCGAGGCCCAGCGCGCCGACCTGGTGGGGGAGTACCTCGGCGCGACGGCGATCAAGACGAACCAGCTGATCGACTCAGCGCTCGGCGGCGTCCTGTTCATCGACGAGGCCTACAGCCTGGTGAACGAGGCCGACGGGCAGGGTGACCGGTTCGGCAATGAAGCCGTCCAGGCGCTGCTCAAGCGGGCCGAAGACGACCGGGAGAACCTCATCATCATCCAGGCCGGCTATGAACGGCAGATGGACACGATCCTGTCCGCCAATCCCGGGCTCAATTCGCGGTTCGGGATCAGGGTCAAGTTCCCGACCTACACACCAGCCGAACTGATGGCACTGACCGAGCACGCACTTGCAGCCAAGAGCGAGCTACTCGACCCCGACGCCCGGCCTGTGCTGCGCGAGATCTTCGACGAAGTCGGCCGCCGCCGCCTCGCCGACGAGCTAGGCAACGGCCGGTTCGTACGCAGCCTGCTGGCCAGGGCCGGCCAGCAGCGGGACGTGCGGGTGATGGGCGGGCCAGCCGAGCCGACCCCGACCGAGTTGGTGACGCTGCGCGGCGAGGACCTGAGGCTCGCTTACGCGGAGCTGACGACGAGATTCCGCGGCTACACCGACACGCCGACGGTCGATGACGCGCTGGCCGAGCTGGACGGGCTTGTCGGGCTGGAACCGGTCAAGCGCCAGGTCCACGAGATCGTCGCGCAGCTGCAAGTGGCCAGGCTCCGGGACCGGCAAGGGCTGGCCAGCCAGCCACCGTCACGGCACTTTGTCTTCACCGGCCCGCCCGGTACCGGGAAGACCACGGTGGCCCGCATCATCGGCCGGATCTTCGCCGCACTTGGCCTGCTCGTGCGGCCGGAGGTGATCGAGGCCCACCGCGGCGACCTGGTCGGCGAGCATCTCGGTTCGACCGCGATCAAGACGTCGAAGCTGATCGACTCGGCGATGGGGGGCGTGCTATTCATCGACGAGGCCTACGCGCTGCACAACGACGCCTACTCTGGCGGCGACGCGTTCGGCTCCGAGGCAGTCGCCACCCTGCTCAAGCGCGCCGAAGACGACCGGGAACGGCTCGTCATCGTGCTGGCCGGCTACACCGAGGACATGGACAGGCTGCTGCGCAGCAATCCCGGCCTGGCCTCCCGATTCAGCACGAGGATCACCTTCCCGAGTTACACCGCTGCCGAACTCAGCGAGATCGCCCAGGTCATCGCAGCGAACGCCGGCGACGCGTTCGACGCTGACGGGCTGCCAGTGCTGCATTCGATCTTCGTGCAAGCGGTCGAGAACGGACGGATCGACGTACTGGGGAACGGCAGGTTCGCCCGCTCGCTCTTTGAGCGCGCCTGCGCCTCCCGCGACCTGCGGGTCTCGCTGCGCGGCGACCAGGCCACGATGGCGGACTTGACCACTGTGCTCGCGCCCGACCTGCTCACTGCCTACCGCGAGCTGGCCGGCTGACTCCGATCGCCGACCTGGCGCTGCTGCGGGTAACCAGCCCGGATCGTCCCCCAGCGGTGCCGGGGCTCAGCGCGCGACCAGCCGGAACCGGACGCGCTGACCCGGCCGTAGTTGCGCCGCCGCGTGGAGATCGGCCGACACGACCACGCCGATGACCGGGTACCCGCCGGTTGTCGGGCGATCGGCCAGCAGCAGGATCGGCTGCCCGTCGTGGCTGACCTGCAGCGAGCCGGCCGCCACTCCCTCGCTCGGCAGTTCGTCGCGGCGTGCCCGGTGCAGCGGCGGGCCCGCGAGCCGCAGCCCGCTGCGGTTGCTGGCCGCGCTGACGCGATAGGTCTCCCCGGCCAGCGTGACCATCGCGCCTTTGGTGAACCAGTCGTCGCGCGGCCCCCGGATCACACGCAGTTCGGCGGCGGCGGCGGTCTGCGCCGGAGCTCCGGGCGGCTGCGTGCCAGCAGCAGGCCCGGCGGTTAGGGGTCGTTGTGCTTTCCCTCTTACCGGCCGGGAACGCCCACGTCCCACGGGCAGCAGATCGCCGGGCCGCAGCGGCGGCGGGCCAAGACCGGAGAGAAGATCGGCAGAACGGCTCCCGAGCACTGGCGGCACCTCAATGCCGCCGCCGATCGCGAGGTAGCTGCGCAGCCCGGCAGCCGGCGCGCCTAGCCGCAGCACCGTCCCGGCAGGCACGGGGAACGCGGTCTCATGGGCTGGTTCGGGTGCTGCCGCGTCACGCGGGTCGCGGTGACTTGTCTGGAGGCCGTCGCCTGTGAGGCCGGGGGCACTTTGCGGACCTATGCGGTCACTCTCGTCGCCGGCGGCCGGGATGAGCCGCACTGGTGCCGGAGCTCCGGCCACCGCCACGACGGCATCGAAGCCGAAGAGCAGCTCGAGCCGTCCAAGTGTGACTTCCAGGCAGGCGGCGTCCTCGTCGTTGCCGACCAGCTCATTGGTGAGCCGCAGGCTGGCTACGTCCGCGGCACCGCTCGCCGGAACGCCCAGGTGCGCCAGGCCGGCCCGGCCGAGGTCCTGGATGGTGGTCAGCGGTCCTGGCCGCAGCACCCGGATCAGCCGTTGGCCGGCCCGAGTGCTTGCTTCGCCTGGCGCTGACTCGCGCGGCAGAGGGCGGCCGACGGCCGGCGTAGCCGGCAAGCTGTCCACCGACCTGAACCGCACCCGCCTGCCAGCGGCCAGCAAGGCCGGCGGATCCCGGTCCGGGTCCCACAAGACCGCGGCAGTCCGGCCGATCAGCCGCCAGCCGCCGGGGGATGCGGCCGGGTAGACGCCGGCCAGGCCGCCCGCGATCGCGACCGAGCCGGCGGGCACCGACTGGCGCGGGCTGTCCAGTCGCGGCACGGCAAGCCGAGGGTCGAGACCGGTGAGATAGCCGAAGCCAGGCGAGAAGCCGAGCCAGCCAACCTGGTACTCGGCCGCCTCATGCCGGGCAATGACGTCGGCAACGGTCAGCCCGGTCAGCCCAGCCACGTCCGCGAGGTCGGCGCCGTCGTAGACGGTCTCGATCACGACCGGGTCCTCGGCCAGGCTGGCCGGCATCGCGCTGGCCTCGCTGTGCCGCCGCAGCAGCCGCCGGACCAGCTCGGTGTTGGCACGCTCGCCCCCGGCCGCGCCGTACGGCTGCACTATGCCCGGCCGGAAGGTGACGAGCACGGTCGACGCGCCCGGCACCACGTCCACCACTCCCGGCTCGTCCGCGGCCCGGATGGCGGCTGCGATCCAGGCGGCCTCGTTCCCGCCCTGGTGGCCAGGGTGAACGAGCTGGCTGGTCTCGAACAGGAGCGCCGCATCGCCGGCGCTCTTGATAATGATCACGCAAACGACGCGAGCGTCACGCCAGCCCGCTCCAGCGCGCTGCGAACAGCGCTGGCCAGGGCAACGGCGCCGGGCGTGTCCCCGTGCACGCAGATCGAGCGCGGGCTGATTTCCAGCGCGGCACCGGACACCGTCGGCACAGTGCCGTGCACGACCATGGCGACGGCGCGGGCCGCGACGGTCTCCGGATCGGTGAGCACCGCGCCAGGCTCGCTTCGCGGCACCAGCGAGCCGTCGTCGTGGTAAGCGCGGTCGGCGAAGGCCTCGGTCACCGCAGGCATCATGAGGTCAGTCACTGCCGTCTCCAAGGCCGAACCCGGCAACGTCAGCACCGGCAGTCGCGGGCCGTACGCGCACACCGCCGTCGCAATGGCAGCGGCCTGCTCGGGGTCGCGGGCGGCGCGGTTGTACAGCGCACCGTGTGGCTTGACATAGCTCACCCGGCCGCCTTCCGCCTTGGCGATCCCGTCCACCGCGGCCAGCTGGTAGAGGACTTCGGCGGCAAGCTCGTCCGGCGGCACTGTCATTTCCCGGCGGCCGAAGCCGGCCAGGTCGCGGTAGGACACCTGGGCGCCGATCGCGACGCCGCGGGCTACCGCGGTCGCGCACGCCCGCCGGATCGTGAGCGGGTCCCCGGCGTGGAATCCGCAAGCGACGTTAGCGCTGGTCACGATCGCCAGCAGTGCATCGTCATCGCCGAGTTGCCAGTTGCCGAAACTCTCGGCGAGATCTGCGTTGAGGTCGATGACCGGGGGCAGGCCGCTCACCGGGATGCCGCTGCCAGCCATTCCACCGTCAGCTGCGGTAGCCACTGCTAGCCCGGCTCCTCTGGTGGCTCGGGCGGCAGGCTGGCCAGCGCCGCCGCGATGTCGGCGTCACGCGGCCCGGCTGATTGGACCGTGTCGATCAACAGGTGCAGCACCTCGTGTCGGTCCTCGCCGAGGTCGAGCAGGCGCTGGGCCGCTTCCCACAACTCGGGCGGATCGCCTCGCCATAGCCGGTCGGCCATCGAGATGTGCCGGTCCAGATGTTCCGCGCTGACCCGGTAGGAGGCGTCGGCGTGCTGGCCTATCGCGTCGTCATGATCGGCCGCGAGCAGGGTTCGCCGGTCGGCGTGGATCGCCGGGCCCAGCGTCGACAGGTTGATGCCGCGGTAGGTGCCGCGCAGCAGCGGGAAAGCGAAAAGGCGGCGGGCCAGCGCCTCAAGGTCGCCGTCAGGCAGCAGCCGGGCGATCATGTCCGCGTCAAGGCCGAACGAGGCGGGATCGCGGTATGCCGTAGGGAACGTGCGCATCGCATCGAACACCGCATCCAGCGTGGCCGCTACCGAGCTGGCGTCCAGGCCGGACTTCGGGCCGGCCCAGCGGGCCCAGGCGAGCAGCACGTGCGGCATCGCCTCCTGATCGGCACGCGACAGCACGACCTTGCGCGGCAGCCAGTCCAGCAAGAAGGTTTCGGCCTTGGCCGGGCTGATCCGCAGTGGCCGGCCGAAGTCGCGATCGCAGCCGTATTCCACGATGTGGTCCGCGCACCTGCTGGCTGCCTGCCGGTCGGACAGGTCTTCCGCCTCGTCAGATGCCAGGAACTCGGCGACCAGCATGGCTTGCCGGTCTTTGCGCCAGACCGCCCGGCGGGCCGCCGCGGTGATCGCAGGGGCGGCTGGCGCGGACTCGAGGCTGGCCGTTCCGGCCGGCAGTACCGGCGGCAGCGTGCGAACCCTGGCCCGGATGAAGGCATGGTAGGAGGGGAACGACGCGCTGACCGGGGGATCGGTCGCGTTCTCGGTCACGGCGAGCGCGGCCGCCAGGATCTTGCGGGCCAGTGGCGGGTCGACCTGACTGAAGGACTGGCCGGTGCCTTCGGAGTCCCGGCAGTAGTCAAGCAGCTTGCCGACTTGCGACGTCACCCAGCCGTCCCTGGCCAGGCCGCCGGCGTTGTAGTCGACGACGACGACCAGCGCATGCTGCTCCTGGCCCGCGTAGCTGAAGACGCAGACCACCTCGTCGCGGTCGCCGAAGAGGTCGGAGTTGACATAGCACTCGGCGGCCTCGACCGCGCCGACGTGCTCGGCCCAGGCCGGACGGGCTACTCCCTGGTCCATCAACCGGAGCGCCGCTCGCTCCGCCTGAATCCCCTGGCGGGAGGTGCCCAGGCAGGCGATCCCGGAAAGCAGCGCCAGGGCGGCCGGGCTGCCCTGCTCAGCGGCGTACCCGACCAGGCCCTCGCCGACAAGCTCCTCGATCTCGGCCCGGCGCCGCGCGTTCCGCGCGCCGCGGCTGCCCTGCTGGCCCCACCAGGTCCCGAGCAGTTCGCTGACCATCAACTCGGCGTCCAGCGGGCTGCGCACGGCCAGGAGTTCACGGGCGGCGCGCAGCATCTCGGCGAAGAGGGCATTCGGCGGCGGGCCGGCCAGCCCGGCAACGCGAGCCCGGCGGCCGCCGGCCGCTCCCTGATGTCCCCTGTCGCCCGCTGAATCTCGGCGTCGGCTCTGGGGGGTCACGCTTCTAGCTTGTCAGATTTCCGGAGCAGGTACGCCCTGCCTCGCCATGCTCATTGCCCGATTCTTGGCGTCCGAGGTAATTCGCCGGAATCGCGAGTCAAGAACTGGGATCGTTCCGGCAGTCTTTCGGGCGAAAGGCGCATTAGTCCGGTAGCGTCCTACCGACGCATGCCTGCCGCCACTCGACCGCGCCCGTGCGCTGGCTTCTGCCCCAGCCAGCCTCTGGTGGGCTTGCCTTCCCGGCCGGCCCGCCGGCCGATTGTCAAGCTCGGCCGCCTGGCGGCTGGCCGGCCAGGTGCCCGGCGCGGCCTGGAGCGGCGCGTCTGGTACATAAGTGACAACTAGTATTTGAACACCTAAGACGTAACTGCGGGACTCGTGGCGGGTCGCTGTGCGGCGGCCCAGGTTCCAGGTACGAGAGGGACGGCGGATTCCAGATGCGAGCAGGACTTGCGGCCAGGCGGCGAGCCCGGAGGCGAAGCGGCGGACACCGCCGCGGGGGCGCCGCAGCGGCGTGCTGCGCCGCAGTGGGCGTCGCCCTGCTGCTGGCTGCATGCGGACCCGCCTCAAGTTCGTCCTCGGGCGCGGCCCCCGGCGCGAGCGGCGGCAGTAACACCGTCACCTATGCGATGCAGCCGGGAAACATGGCGCAGTACCCGTTCCCGTTTTATGGCAGCAACGGCCTGAACTACCTCACCGTCGCCAACATTGACAACTTCCAGTACCTGCTGTACCGGCCGCTCTACTGGTTC
Source organism: Streptosporangiaceae bacterium (assembly GCA_036488155.1). Classification (GTDB taxonomy): domain Bacteria; phylum Actinomycetota; class Actinomycetes; order Streptosporangiales; family Streptosporangiaceae; genus JAJYUU01. The sequence goes on from DASXIA010000327.1 coordinate 10,732, forward strand.
GGCGAGGGAACGAAGCCATATATGAACCCGCAGAAGAGCCTGGCCTATCCGCCCGTCTATCACGGCAACGAGGTCATCATCAAGCTGAAGACCAACTACAAGTGGTCGAACGGCGAGCCAGTGGACGCGCAAGATGTCGTGTTCTGGATGAACATGATGAAAGCAGAGGCCCAGAACGACGGGTACTTCAGTTCATCTGGCCT
>DASXIA010000334.1:0-4787 GCA_036488155.1 Streptosporangiaceae bacterium
GTCATCTGGGCGTACCGCAGCCGTGAAATGTCAGAGTGGCCGTTGTCGATCGTGGCTGCTTTGCGTGCTATGGGAGGTTGTTGCCACGGCGCTGGGCAGCTGAGTAGGCACGGGCCCGAGTCAGCCGTTTCGTGTGGCTGACTCGGCGTCCGTGCGTGCCCGGCCGTGGGGCGTTCGTGCGTGCCCGGCCCGGTACGAGTCGGCGCCTACGGGTTGCTCGCGGCTCTCAGCCGGCGGTGGTTGTGGACGGCTCGGCGACGCCGGAGACCTGGCCGCCGCCGCTACCTCCCGTGGCAGGCTGCGGCTTGATGAGCAGGCAGCTGACCGCCGCGGCGAACAGGAACAGGATCGGAACCAGAATCGTCGGCCGCATCGCATCGACGAAGCCGTGCGTGAAGATCTGGCCAGGCAGTCCAGAGGTACGCGCTCCGGCGCCCACCTCGAGGCCGCCCTTCGCGGCAGACTGGAATCCAGCGGCGAGCCTGTCGCGGGCTGCCGCTGGCAGGGCCGCGCCGAGCTGCTGCGTTTGGGCCGTGAACCCCGCTATCAGGCGGTTCTGGAGCAGTGCGCCAACGCCTGCGGTGCCTATGACGGTGCCTACCTGGCGGGTCGTGTTGAAGACGCCCGAGGCGGCTCCGGCCATGATCGGGTTGACGTTCCGCATCGCCACGGTTGTCATCGGCGCGAATGTGCAACCGATACCGATGCCCGCGACGGCCTGGGGCGCGAGGAAGTCATACCAGGCGGAGGACGGCTGCGCGATAAACGCGATCGTTGCCATACCTCCCGCGAATAGCAGCAGCCCGGCCATCAGGATGTATTTGCCGCCGATCCGGTCTGACATACGCCCGGCGACGGGTGCTACGAACATCGAGACGAGTGAGGCTGGCGCCATCGTCAGTCCCGCCTTCAGCGCCGAGAAGCCGAGTACCGACTGCAGGTAGATCGAAAACGGCAGGAAGATCCCCAGCATGCCGATCGCGATGAAGCCAGCGACCAGGTTCATCAGCGCGTAGTTCCTGTCCTTGAACAGGGAGAACGGCACGAGTGGTTCGCCTTCCTGGCGCCGGGCCTGGAGGAACAGGAACAAGCCGAGCAGCACGAAGCCGACGCCGAGCAGCAGCGGGATCGAGATGAACGAGGTAATCGTGCTCCAGTTGTACTTCTGCCCCTCGACCAGCGCGTAACAGATCGCGAGCAGGGACAGGCTGGCCAGCGCGACGCCGGCCACGTCGAAGCTGTGCCTGCGGCCGGTGCGGAGGTCCGGGATAAGGATCTGCGTCAGCACGAGCACGGCCGCGCCGATGGGCACGTTGATAAAGAAGATGTACCGCCAGTCGAACGCCGTAACGAGGAGGCCGCCCAGGGTAGGGCCGGCGATGGTCGCGACGCCCGCCACCGCGCCCCAGACGCCGAACGCCGCTCCCCTGCGCTCGGCGGGGAACACCATGGTGAGGATAGCCAGTGTCTGCGGCATCAGCAGGGCGGCACCCAGGCCCTGGACTGCGCGGAACCCGATGAGGTAGCCGGGGGACGCTGACAGGCCGCAAGCCGCCGAGGCAAGCGTGAACACCGCAATCCCGGCAAAGAACATCTTGCGCTGTCCGAACAGGTCTCCCAAGCGCCCGCAGGTGATGAGCAGCACGGCCAGCACAAGCGCGTAGGCGTTGATGACCCACAGGATGTCGTCGAGTGAGGCGTGCAGCTTCGAGATCATGTTGGGGATCGCGATATTGACGATCGTCAGGTCGAGCAGGGTCATGAAGAACCCGAGCGAGACCACCAGCAGGATCGCCCAGGGGTTCCCCCGGTACTTCGACTCCGTTGCCACTGCCGCCACTGCTGTCCTCCCCTGTGAGCGGGCACGGCCAGGCCGACCCGTCGCCAGCCGGCGGCCATGATGAGCTGCCTGCCGCAAACGCTACGGCACGCTGCAGACATTTAGATATCCAGATAGCGCTCCATGAGAGCCAGCCCGAACCCCGGTCGGTGCTGCGAGGAGGGGCGAAGTATGCTCCGGCCATGAAAATTAACGGCAGTGCTGCAATCGTGTCCGGAGGGGCCAGCGGCCTCGGTGAGGCAACGGTCCGCGAACTCGCTGCAGCCGGCAGCAAGGTCGTCGTCGCTGACCTGAACTCGGAGCGCGGGAAGGCGCTGGCCGATGAGGTCGGCGGGATTTTCGCGCAGACCGACGTCAGTGACGCTGAGTCCGTCCGAGCGGCCGTAGCGGTGGCGGCCTCGGCTGGTGTGCCGCTGCGATTCGTGATCAGCTGCGCCGGCATCGGCTGGGCACAGCGGACCGTGGGCCGCGACGGCGAGCCGCACGACCGGGCTGCGTTCGGCAAGGTCATCGACGTCAACCTCATCGGTACCTTCAACCTGATGAGCATCGGCGCGGCCGCGGTGGCCAAGGCGCCGCCGGCTGATGACGATGGTGCCCGCGGCGTGGTCATCAACACCGCATCGATCGCCGGCCTCGAAGGCCAGACCGGCCAGCTGGCCTACTCGGCGTCCAAGGGTGGCATCATCGGCATGACCGTGCCCGCTGCCAGGGACCTGGCCGCTGTCGGAATGCGGGTGAATACCATCTGCCCCGGCATCATCGACACTCCGATCTATGGCACCGGTCCGGCCAGCGAGGAGTTCAAGGCCAAACTCGCCGCACCGGTGGTCTTCCCGAAACGGATGGGCACCGCGGCGGAGTTCGCGCATCTGGTCCGCATGCTGATCGAGAACGACTACATGAACGCCGAGATCGTCCGCTTCGACGGTGGTATCCGCTTCCAGCCAAAGTAATGACAGCCGACGGCCCGTGATGAATCGCAGGCCTGTGCTGCGATTCGCAGCGCGGAACTCGTGGTTCCGGCGAGTTCTGGCGGCCCGCCCCGGCCCGCCCGTCAGCCTGCCCCCGACCTGCTCAGACCTGAGGAATTCCGGAGACTATGTCTGAAGAAGTCTTGACCGAGGTCAGCGACGGCGTTGCCGTTATCACTATTAACCGGCCGCAGGCCAGGAACGCGGTCAATGGTGCCGTAGCCCGCGGTATTGCCGCCGCTCTGGACGAGTTCGACGCGAACTCCGACGTCCGGGTACTGATCTTGACCGGAGCCGGCGGTACTTTCAGCGCGGGCATGGACCTCAAGGGGTTCCTGTCGGGCGATTCGCCGAGCTTCGAGGACCGCGGGTTCGGCGGCATCGTGGAGCGGCCACCGGTCAAGCCGATCATCGCGGCGGTTGAAGGCTACGCGCTTGCTGGCGGCTTCGAGCTCACGCTGGCCTGCGACCTAGTCGTGGCAAGCGAGGAAGCCAAGTTCGGCCTGCCTGAGGTCAGGCGGGGACTTGTCGCGGGCGCAGGTGGCCTGCTCCGGCTGCCGAAGCGCGTCCCTTACCACCTGGCCATGGAGATTGCCCTCAGTGGCGAGCACTTCCCGGCGGCACGACTGCACCAGGCTGGCCTGGTCAACCTGCTCGTGCCGGCCGGCGAGGCGCTCAGCGCAGCGAAGGAACTCGCAGCCAGGATCGCTCTTGGCGGCCCGCTCGCGCTGACTGTGACCAAGCGGGTAATCGCCGAATCGGCTGACTGGCCCGCCGCCGAGGCATTCCGCCGGCAGGGCGAGATCATCATGCCAGTGTTCACGTCGGCCGACGCAAGAGAAGGTGCGCTGGCGTTCGCCGAGAAGCGATCGCCCGTCTGGCGGGGCGAGTAGGCAGACAGCAGGGAACGCGCGCTCGCGTTTCGCGGATAAGCGACCGGCCCGGCATGCAGGGCGCGACAATGCCCCGCAGCCGCTGAGGGGAAGGCAGCTACGGGGCATTGCCAGCGTTGCTGCGCGGCCAGGGCAGCGCAGCGGGTGTTACGTCGTCCTCGGGTTATGCAGCGGCCGGTGGAAGGCCTCCCGGCTGATTCAGGATGCCTTCGCAAGCTCGTGCGGTGCGTAGTTGAGCAAGCGCTGCCGGAGCTTGGCACGGCCGCGGTGCAGCCGGGACATCACTGTTCCGATCGGGGTGTCCATCATCTCGGCTATTTCGCGGTATGGGTAGCCTTCGACGTCGGCGAGATAGATGGCGACCCGGAACTCCTCCGGCAACTCGCGCAAGGCCTGCAAGATTTCAGAGTTAGCAAGGCGCTCGATCACCTCGGCCTCGGCCGACCGGACGGGCGGCATCAGCGGGTCATTGCTGGTCTGCCAGTCCTCCTGGAAGTCCACGCCAAGATCCTGGATAGGCTCTCGGCGCTTCTTCCGGTAGCCGTTGATGAACGTGTTAGACAAGATCCGCTGCAGCCAAGCTCGCAGGTTCGTGCCCGGCTTGAACTGGTGGAAGGCTGCGTACGCCTTAGTGACCGTCTCCTGCACGAGGTCTTCGGCGTCGCTCGGGTTCCTCGTCATGCGAAGCGCGGCCGGGTAGAGCCGGTCCATGACAGGGACCACATCACGCTCGAACCGCGCATCCCGATCCATGTGCTGCCCTACGTGCATTAGTTCGTCAGCCTGAGGCACTATCCGCTCCGCTCCCCGTCGGTGAAGTGTCACTGCTATGACGCAGCCAGGGGATAAACAGATGCGTGATCTAGGTAACAGGGAGATTACGAAGCGTTAACAGCACCGATGCCTGTTCTATCTCACTCGGGAGTTCAGTCGGCTTAAATCCAGCTGTGGAACCACATCCGGGACAGCCAGGAGGAGTACGGAATGACCTCGGCAGTCAGGATCGGGTAGAGGTAGGCGAGGTTGAGCAGCACCGCCAGCAGGTAGGCGCCGACCCCGACCGCGCCCAGGGCGCGCCTG
>DASXIA010000337.1:0-6971 GCA_036488155.1 Streptosporangiaceae bacterium
CACTGACGTGGACGAGGACGCCACGCCTGACCGCGCCTACGTGGAGGCACCCGGATGGGGCGGCCCGAATATGTGGTTCATCCGGGTCCCGGAGCCGCAAACCGCGAAGAACCGAATGCATTTCGACCTGCGGGCCCCGCACACTATGGCTAGCGAGGTCGAGCGATTGCAGGCCGCCGGAGCGGCTGTGGCCGAGCAATTCGACAGCCACACGGTCATGCGGGACCCGGAGGGCAACGTGTTCTGCGTGGAGCTCGGGCCAGCCGACTAGCGGCCGCGGATCTGCTCAGAGGCGCTCAGCCCGGTCACTAGAAGTGACAGCTGCATTCGCAGCAGCCTGCGCGTATCACGCGGATCTGTGCGCCCGGAGCCGGAGGCCACCGCCGGCGGGATGTGGACTGGCAGGCGGGACTATGGCCCGGATGTGCTGATTAGATTTCGGGGCCGGACGTGAGCAGATCATGATGGGAAGAGCGATGAGCGTTGCGCAGCCCGACCGAGTGGTAGCCGAGCGCGTCGACCTGCGGCGAGTGCCGGTAAGGCTTGCACGGGTCCTGGCCGACCCGGAGGCGGATGATCCTGGTTCGCGGTCCTGGGCTCGCGGCTACCCGCTGCCCGGAACCCGGGTGGCCGCACGGAACTTCCTTCGGCAGGCCGAGGATGCCAGGGAAGGCGGCAACGGTCAGTGGGGCATGTTTGAGATCATCTTGCGCGACACCGGCGAGGTGATCGGCGACATCGGTTTCCACGGGCCGCCGGACGAAGCAGGGACCGTCGAGATCGGCTATGGCATCGTCGAGCAGTACCGCGGGCGCGGCCTGGCGGGCGAGTCGGCGGTGGCCATCTGCGGCCTGGCCTGGTCCCGGCCGGAGGTTGCCAGGATCATCGCGCAGACCGAGGAGGGTAACGCGGCATCTGACGGCGTTCTGAGGCATGCCGGATTCCGGGAGGACGGCGCCGCCAATGGCTTGCGCAGCTTCTCGCTGGACCGCCCGTAGCAGCCTGATCAACGGCGCAGGCTGCCGGCTCGCGACTGCCGCCTGGCCGCCGGGTAGTCTCACCAGCATGAGCAAGGTAGAGCTGTCAGAGCAGGAATGGCGGGACAAGCTATCCCCTGAGGAGTATCACGTACTGCGCGAAGCGGGCACCGAGGCGCCGTTCACGGGCGAGTACACGGACACTGAGACGAAAGGCGTCTACCGGTGCCGGGCCTGCGGTGCTGAGCTGTTCAGGTCCAACGAGAAGTTCCACTCGGGCTGCGGCTGGCCTAGCTTCTACCAGCCCACCGAAGACGACGCCGTGATCTTGCTCGAGGACCGGTCCCTCGGGCGAGTCCGCACGGAGGTCAGGTGCGCCTCCTGCAACAGCCATCTCGGTCACGTGTTCGAGGGCGAAGGCTACGACGTGCCCACTGACCAGCGCTGGTGCATCAACTCGGTCTCCCTGACACTCGACGAGGAATGAACGGCGGCGACGCTGGTGCGGCGCAGCGAGCCGCACCCCAGCTGATGCTGATCCGTTCCGCCGAGCTGTCCGGCGCCACTGCGCAGACCAGCGGCATGGTCAGGTCGGCGGCGATATCCGGCGACCTTACCGGTGCGCGTGCCCTGTGGATGGGGCGCACCGAGATGCCGCCCGGAACGAACTCGGCCAACCACCACCACGGGGATTCCGAGACGGGCATTTACGTCGTGGCGGGAACGCCCGCCTTCGTCTGCCGGGACCGGGCCACTGGCGAGCTGATCCGGCTGGAGACACAGCCCGGCGACTATATCTGGGTGCCGCCGCACATCCCGCACCGCGAGGAGAACCTGTCTGCGGACACCGCAGCGGTCATCGTTGTTGCCAGGTCTACTCAGGAAGCAATAGTCGTCAACGTGGACGAGCTCTAACGTCAAACCCCAAATAAATACCGGGAACGGGCTCGGCTCGACCAGGCGGCCATCAGTCACCAGCCGTTCTTCCGGGCCCGTGCCTCATACAGCAGCACGGACGCGGATACCGAGACGTTCAGCGAATCGGCCGAACCAAGCATGGGCACGCCAACGCGCTGGAAACCCTCCCCGTACCAGGGCGTCGAGATGCCGTACCGCTCGCTGCCGACGACTATGGCGGTCCGGCCCCGGAAGTCTGCCTGCCGGTAGCTGATGCTGTCATCGGTGTCGGCCAGGTACACGGTGAAGTCGTTGCGCCCGAGCCACCCGATCGCGTCGCTGATCTCGGTGAACTCCAGCGATGGCACTTTCAAACTCATGCCCTGGCTGCTGCGCAGCACCTTAGGGTGGGTCAGCCTGGTGCGCTTGCTCGTCAGCACAAGGCAGTCAGCCGCGCAGGCGTCGAGCGTCCGGATCAAGGTGCCGAGGTTGCCCGGTATCTCCATCCCGTCCGTGACTGCGACCAGCGCCTCGGTACCCAGCGCGATGTCCTCAGGCTGCCAGTCCGGCAGCTGAGCGACGCAGATCAGGCCGTCCGGATTCGGCCGCTCGGCCAGCCGGTCCTGCGTCTTCGCCGAGATCTGGTACGACCGCCGGGCGCGCTCGGTCAGCTCGCGAGCGCGCTTCGGCGACTCGTCCGAATACGCGGCTTCGGGGCACCACAGGAACACCTCGACCGGCGCGCCGGTGGCGAGGACCATATTGATCTCGTACAAGCCCTCAGCGACCAGGCTCCGCCGCGGGATGCCAGTACGGTTGCCGCGGACATCCCTGATCAGCTCGGCTGCCGGGTGCCGTAGCCCGATCTGCTGGAGCTCCATTGCCGACGTCGTTAGTCCCGCCCCGTTCCTGGGCGACGCTGCAGGCAGTCCGGGCCGAGGTCGCCGAGCCCGGCCAGCCCGGTCAGCCGCATAGCCAGCTCGAAGTCCTGGCGGAGCGCGCGCAGCACGTGCCTGACGCCAGCCTCGCCGCCGAGTGCCAGGCCGTAGACGTAAGGGCGGCCGAGCAGAACTGCCTGAGCGCCCAGCGCCAGCGCCTTGAGAATGTCGGCACCGGTGCGGACGCCGCTATCGAACAGGATGGTCAGCCGACCGCCGACCGCCTCGGCGACGGCTGGCAACGCGTCCAGTGCCGCGATCCCGCCGTCCACCTGACGGCCGCCGTGGTTGGACACGACGATGCCGTCGATCCCCGCCGCGGCGGCGCGAAGCGCGTCGGAGGCGGACAGGATGCCCTTGAGAACGATCGGGCCGTTCCAGTGCTGCCGGAGGAACGGCAAGTCGTCCCAGGTCAGCGACGTGTCACCGAAGATCTGCGTCCACCGCAGGACGGCGGCGTCAGAGTTGCCGTCGGCCAGTCCGGCCAGGCTGGCCTGGAATGCCGGGTCTGATAGATAGTTCTGAATGCCGATACTGCGCAGGAATGGCAGGTAACCGTTAGCAAGATCACGCGGCCGCCAGGCGAGTATCCGGGTGTCAAGCGTGACAACGAGGACGCTGTAGCCAGCAGCCTGCGCCCTGCCGAGCAGGCTCGCCGCCACCGCCCGGTCCTTCGGCCAGTACAGCTGGTACCAGCGCTGACCGTCGCCGTTTGCGGCAGCGACCTCCTCCATAGCCGCCGATGCGGCCGTGCTGAGGATCATCGGCACCCGCTGCGCAGCGGCAGCCCTGGCCACCGCAAGCTCCGCCTCCTTGTGTGCGATGGCCAGCACGCCAACCGGCGCGAGCAGGAACGGGGCGGTCAGTTCTGTGCCGAGCACGGTTGAGGCATACGACGGCGTGCTCACGTCGGTCAGCATTCGCGGCACGATCCGCCAGCGGCGGAAGGAGTTCAGGTTCTCTCTGGCGGTGTCCCCTGTGCCGGCCGAGCCGGCCACGTAGTCGTAGGCCTGCGGTGACATGACCGGGCGGGCCGCCTCCTCCAGCCGGGTCAGGTCAGTCGGGTAGTCAGGCACCGTACCGGTCAGCCCGGTCAGGTAAATCTCGTCCTGATAGCTCTCAAGTTGCTGGCCCACGAGCGCGCTGCCCTTCCTGGCGGTCCCGGTGCGTCCCGGTACGCTTCAGCTAGCCGACCCTGACAGCCGGCTGCGGTACGTCAGGCTCATGGTGTCATCTAGCGCGGCCCGACCGCATACCAGGCAGGGACCGCGCGATGCGCGCCCATCACAGCGGCGATCACAACTACCAGCAATAGGATCGAGCCGTTCCCCGCCAGTGCCCGGTGCCGGCCTGCGCGCCCTCAGCCGACCCCCTGAGTGGTACTCCTTGTCAGAGCCAAGCCAAGGAGCACGTTATAAGTGAACACATCGCCGCAACCGGATAGCACGCCCGGCTCGCTCAGCCTCCGCCACGCGACCGCCGCCGACTTGCCCGCGATCAAGGCACTCATCGATGCCGCCTACGCGAGGTACCTCACGCGGATGGACAAGCCACCCGGTCCCATGCTGCGTGACTACGGGCCGTCCGTCGAGGACGGCACCACCTGGGTCACCGGTTCCCCCATCGCGGCCGTGCTCACCCTCTACCCCCGCGACGAGGACCTGCTCATCGAGAACATCGCCGTGCACCCCGACGCCCAGGGCCGTGGGCTCGGGCGCGCCCTCATGGCCTTCGCCGAGCACGAAGCCGCCCGCCGCGGGCTTACCCGACTGGCCCTGCTCACCCACGAGGTCATGACCGAGAACCAGGCCATTTACGCTCACCTCGGTTACACCGAGGTCGGGCGCCGGGCCGAGGACGGCTATCGGCGCATTTACATGGAGAAAAACCTGCCCGGCTGACGGCGTCGCCAGGCCCAGAGTTTGTGCCGCTGTGCGAGCTGGCCGGTGCGGCAACCACGGTGGCGGCGTGGTAAGTCCACGGTCGTGGACGCGTTCTGTCGTCAGCGCACAAAGCGCAGAGAGTCCGCGCCCGCCTGTCCATCTGGCCGCTGCAGCCGCGTCGTGCTAGTGATGAACGCTGACGCTGACAACAGGAGTAGTGCATGAGATACCTGATGATCCACTGCGTCGATGAGTCCACCGTCGACTGGTGGGACGACGGCCCCGCAGGCCCGGAGAGCAACGAGGAGACCCGCGCGGTCGAGGCCTGGGACGCGGAGATGAACGCCCGCGGGATTCTTGTCGGCGGCGGCTTCCTGCGGCCAACCAGTGCCGCCACCACCATCAAGGTGCGCGAGGGCGCGGTGCTGGTGAGCGACGGGCCTTTCGCCGAGACCAAGGAGCAGATCGCCGGATTCTGCGTGCTGGAGTGCACGGACCTTGACGAGGCCATCGAGGTGGCGTCAATGCACCCGACGGCCCTGATCGGTACGTTCGAGCTGCGGCCGTACGCGGAGTAGCCGCCGTCTCCGTCAGCGGTCTGGGCGCACGCGGACAAGCCTGGAGCGGGTGTTAGCCGGCCTGTGGCTCATTTCTCAGGCGAATCCGCGGCCAAGGCCTCGGGGTCAGGAGCCAGGAGCGTCGTACCGCAACCGGAGCTTGGCCGCGCGATCCACCTCATCCGCCGTCAAAAGCGCCACCATCCGGTTGACCACCATGCCGCTGGCCGCAGCCGACATTGCGGTGGCCGCAGCGGCGGCGTTGTCCGGCAACTCGCAGACGATATACACATCATCGGCGCCAAGAGCGAAATAGAAGCCCTCCAGCGTGCCGCCCGCGTCGGCGAGAACCCGCCGTGCCGCCTCCACCCTGGCGGTGCCGCCCTTTGCCATCAGGCCCTTGATGCCCTCTGGCGTGTAGGACGCGATCGACAGATACTTCGCCATGGCTGTTCCCCCGTTTCGCTCATGTACGTGCATGAGTATCCGCGCCGACGCAGCCCAAAACTTTGCGCGCTGCTGCCGGCCACCCTGAAGAGATGACACGAGCACAGGGGCTCCGGGAGGCGCTCAGGCGGGGATGAGCCTGGCCCAGTCGTCCAGCGTGGCCAGAGTCTGCGACGCATCCAGGTGGGCCAGCGCGAGCAGGCAGCGATCGGCGCCTGCGGCGGCGAACTCCGCGAGCAGGGCCTTGTCCGGGGGCACGCCGAACACCGTTACCGGAATCGGGCCGCGGCCCGCGTCCGCAGCCCGCTGCTGCAACTCGGTGACCCGCCGCCGAAACTCAGCCATGTCGGCCAGCGGCCCGGACTGGGGCAGCCACTCATCGCCGAACGCCAGCACCCGGTCCTCCGTTCCCGGCCCGTTCCCGCCAACCAGTACCGGCGGGTGCGGACGCTGCACCGGCTTGGGCCACGACCATAGCGGCCCGAAGTCGACGTACTCGCCGTGATATTCGGCCTCCTCGGCGGTCCAGATCTCCCGCATGGCCCGGATCCGGTCCGCCAGCAGCGCCATCCGGGTACGCGGATCGGTGCCGTGATTGGCCATCTCCGCCTCGTTCCAGCCCGCGCCGACACCGAAAAGAAAGCGCCCGCCGGACAGCCGGTCCAGGCTCGCAACCTCCTTCGCCAGCACGATCGGGTCTCGCTCGGTCACCAGGCACACGCCGGTGCCGAGCTTGATCCCACTAGTAACCGCCGCCACAGCGGAAAGCGTGACGAAAGGGTCGAAGGTGTCAGCGTAGGGCCGCACCGGCCTGCCGTCGGTCCGCCTGCTGCCGACCGGTATGTGCGTGTGCTCGGCACAGAACAGCGAGTCGAACCCGCGCTCCTCAACGGCTCGGCCCAGCTCTGGCGGCGCCAGGCCAGCCGATCCGAGCATCAGAGCAACCCCAAGATCCATACCCACCGTTATAGTCCCTGACCTTCCCTACGCGGCAGGTTCGGCAGATCCAAACGACATCTACGAATACTGCAATCCGAACATCGGCAGTTGTCCCTAACTAGTCGGTCACGGACCAGCTACCGGACCCGATCGCCGCACGACAGACTCAACGGTCACAGTTCGTCGCGTCAGATCCAGCTGTGGAACCACATCCGGGACAGCCAGGAGGAGTACGGAATGACCTCGGCAGTCAGGATCGGGTAGAGGTAGGCGAGGTTGAGCAGCACCGCCAGCAGGTAGGCGCCGACCCCGACCGCGCCCAGGGCGCGCCTG
>DASXIA010000332.1:0-5442 GCA_036488155.1 Streptosporangiaceae bacterium
GCCCCGAGGTAAGGCGGCCGGTACCAGCTGACTCTCAGGAGGCACAGTGCTGATAGCCGGGTTCCCCGCTGGTTCGTTCGCGGCTAACTGCTACGTGCTGGCAACCGGGCCGGGCTCGGAGTGCCTGATCATCGACCCCGGGCAGGACGCTGAGCAGGGCATCGATGAAATCATCGAGCGGTACCGGCTGCGGCCGGTCGCGGTGCTGGCCACCCACGGGCACATAGACCACATCTGGTCAGTGGCGCCGGTCTGTGGTGCGAAGGGGATACCCGCTTACATTCACCCAGACGACCGCGCACTGCTGTCCGACCCCGGCCGCGGGCTCGGTCTCGGGTCAGGGCAGCAGCTGTTCGGGGGACTGAAATTCACCGAGCCGGATGACGTGCAGGAGCTGACGGACGGGATGACGATGCGGCTGTGCGGTCTCGAGCTCGTCATAGATCATGCACCCGGGCATACGCCGGGGTCGGTGACCTTCAGGCTGCCCGGCAGGGGCGAACCGGGCACGCTGTTTAGCGGGGACCTGCTGTTCGCGGGGTCGATCGGCCGGACCGACCTGCCGGGCGGGGACTACGACACGATCCTGGCTAGCCTGGCACGGGTGTGCTTGCCGCTGCCGGACGAGACCGTCGTCCTCGCCGGGCACGGGCCGCAGACGACCATCGGGGCGGAGCGTGAGCACAATCCGTTCCTGGGCGGGCTGACTCCGGCCCGCGGCCCGGCCACCGGGCTGTGAGGCTCGACTGACTGGTGCTGACTGACGGTAACTGACCGGTCGGGGCGACTGGCAACTGACCGGCCTGGCCGGGGGACCGGCGCGCAGGGGCGCGTTCCGGCCCTTTATGGTCTTGACGTCTGACCGAGATGACGAGAGAGAGGCTGGGCTAGCGATGATCCGCAGCCACGATGCGGGCAGCCTGCGGGCGTCGGACGCGGGCGAGCAGGTGCGGCTGGCCGGGTGGGTCGCGCGGCGGCGTGATCATGGCGGCGTCGTCTTCATCGACCTGCGTGACGGCAGCGGGATCGTGCAGGTCGTGCTGCGCCAGGAGGACGTGGCGCACGACCTGCGGGCCGAGTTCTGCGTGCTGGTGACCGGGACCGTTCAGCGGCGGCCGGCCGGGAACGAGAACCCCGAGCTGGCCACAGGCGATGTCGAGGTGGTGGCGACCGGGCTCGAGGTGCTGTCACAGGCCGACCCGCTGCCGTTCCCGATCGAGGGCGGCGTGGAGCTGAACGAGGAAGTCCGGCTCAGGTACCGGTACCTGGACATCCGCCGGCCTGACATGGCCGCCGCGCTGAAGGCCAGGTCGAAGGCCGCGTACCTGCTCTACGACGTGATGAACGCGCGGGGGTTCGTGAACGTGGAGACCCCGTTCCTGACCCGCTCGACGCCGGAGGGCGCCCGCGACTTCCTGGTCCCGGTGCGGCTGCGGCCGGGTCACTGGTACGCGCTGCCGCAGTCACCCCAGCTGTTCAAGCAGCTGCTGATGATCAGCGGGATGGAGCGCTACTTCCAGCTCGTCCGGTGCTTCCGGGATGAGGACTTCCGGGCCGACCGGCAGCCCGAGTTCACCCAGATTGACCTCGAGATGTCGTTCGTGGCCAGGGAAGACGTGATCGAGGTCGCCGAGGACGTGGTGTCCAGGCTGTGGGCGGAGATCGCGGGCTTCGAGGTCCAGCGGCCGATCCCGCACATGACCTATGCCGACGCTATGGCCAGGTACGGTTCGGACAAGCCGGATCTGAGGTTCGGGAACGAACTGGTTGACCTGACCCAATTCTTCGCGCAGACCGAGTTCCGGGTGTTCCAGGCCCCGCATGTCGGCGCGGTGGTGATGCCGGGCGGCGCGTCGCAGACGCGCAAGGAGCTCGACGGCTGGCAGGAATGGGCCCGCTCGCGCGGTGCCCGCGGCCTCGGCTACGTGCTGATCGGCCCGGATGGCGAGGTGTCCGATTCCGGCCCGGTGGCCAGGCACCTGTCGCAGGTCGAGCGGTCTGGCCTGCCCGCGGCAGCCGGGGCTGCTGCAGGTGACGCGGTGTTCTTCGCGGCCGGCCCGCCGAACGAGGCGCGCGGGCTGCTCGGGGCGGCTCGGCTGGAGATCGGGGACCGGTGCGGGCTGATCGACCCGGACGCCTGGGCGTTCACCTGGGTGGTGGACGCGCCGATGTTCGAGGACGATGGCGAAGGCGGCTGGACTGCCGTGCACCACCCGTTCACTTCGCCACTGCCGGAGTGGACGTCGAAGTTCGCGTCCGAGCCGGGCGGGGCGCTGGCCGACGCGTACGACATCGTCTGCAACGGCACCGAGATCGGCGGCGGCTCCATCCGGATCCACCGCTCAGACATCCAGCAGCAGGTGTTTGACGTCATCGGCTTGTCGCGCGAGGAAGCGACATCGCAGTTCGGCTTCCTGCTGGACGCGCTGCGGTTCGGGCCGCCGCCGCACGGGGGCATCGCGTTCGGCTGGGACCGACTGCTCATGCTGCTGACCGGGCGGGAGTCGATCAGGGACGTGATCGCGTTCCCGAAGGCCGCGTCCGGGCATGATCCGCTGACTGGCGCGCCGACGGCGATCACGCCGCAGCAGCGCAAGGAAGCCGGGATCGACGTCATCCCCGCTGAGCCGCCGTCTGGTACTGGCGGGCAGCCTCCCGGCGGTACCGGCTGGGAATCTCACGGCGGCACGGGCGGGCAGGCGCCCGCAGGTTGAGTTGGGCAGGCGCCGGCGGGTCCAGGTAGGCGTGCGGCAGTCGGCTCGGGCTGCCAGGCAAGGGTTTGCGCGCCCGTTTTGCGGTTATAGTGCAATTCCTGATGCCTGCGGGCCGGTCATGGATGTGCACTTTTTGTTGCTATCGCGACAATTTCTGCACATCCATGAAGATCATCGAGCTCGTTCCAAGATCATCCGGCTTGAGGCGTGCGGAACGCGCGGAACGCGGCGCGGACTTCGTCGACGAAGATGGCCGGCTGCTCGAACGCGGCGAAGTGGCCGCCCTTGGCCGGCTCGTTCCAGTAGCGGAGGGCCGGGTAGGAGTTCTCGGCCCAGCGCCTGGACACGCGGTAGATCTCTTTCGGGAAGACAGAGCAGCCCACCGGGACCTGCACTGTGCCGCCAAACAGCTTGCCGAAGCTCTCCCAGTACAGCCGCGCCGACGACGCGCCGGTGCCAGGCAGCCAGTACAGCATGACGTTATCCAGCATCTCGTCCCTGGTCAGCACGTTCGCCGGGTCGCCGTCGGAGTCGGTCCACGACCAGAACTTCTCCACGATCCACGCACACAGGCCAGCTGGCGAGTCGACCAGGCCGTAGCCCACGGTCTGCGGGCGGGTGGATTGTTCCTTGGAGTAGCCGGAATCCCAGTCCTGGTAATGCTTCATGGCGGCCAGCGCGCCTTGTTCTTGCTCGGTGAGGTCGTTCATGGTGGCAGGATCCGGCGGGGCCGTGACCATGTTGAGGTGGATGCCGACAAGGTGGCCCGCATGACGGATGCCTAGCCGGACCGTCACGCCAGCGCCCCAGTCGCCACCCTGGGCGCCATAACGGGCATAGCCAAGGCGCGTCATCAGCTCGTCCCAGGCATCAGCGATGTGCTCAGTGCCCCAGCCGGGGCTGGCCGGCTTGCCGGAGAAGCCGAAACCTGGCAGGGAGGGGCAGACCACGTGGAACGCGTCGGCGGCGTCGCCGCCATGGGCGACCGGGTCGGTGAGCGGCCCGATGACCTTGCGGAACTCGACGATCGAGCCGGGCCAGCCATGCGTTAGCACCAGCGGGACCGCTTCGGCCTCCGGCGACCGCACGTGCAGGAAGTGAATGTCGAGATCATCGATGCTGGTCCGGAACTGCGGGAAGCGGTTGAGGCTCGCCTCGCAAGCCCGCCAGTCGTAGCGCTCGAGCCAGTACTCGCACAAGTCACGCGTGTAGCTCAGCGGGATGCCCTGCGACCAGTCGGCTACCGTCTCCCCGTCTGGCCAGCGGGTCCGGCGCAGCCGCTCGCGCAGGTCGTCGAGGTCAGCTTCGGGAATCTCAATGCGAAACGGGATAATCTCCGCGCTCATAGTGGCGACCTCAGCTCATTTAGTAGCGGTTCGGCGAGCTCACCTGCTGTCCGTAGCGACCACGCCGCGGTCTGGCACGCAACTTGAGCCTGCCGGCATCGGAGGCGCGGTCCAGCACGGCGGGCATGAACAGCAACACCAGGCACGCGGCGCTGAATGGGAGCATCTCGAGTGCGAACGGGCTCCCGGGGGCACCCCAGGCCAAACCGACGCTCCGCACGATCTGGAGCACACCCCAGATCACCAGGAGAGTCCAGGAGATGCCACCACCCAGCCAGATCCGCCAGGCGAGGTACACGGAAATCAGCAGGGTCCGCCACGGGTGGACGATCATGAAGTCGTCGCGTAGAAAGCCAAAGCTCTGATGCAAGCTGACCACTGTCAGGTGGATGTACCCGAGTTGGGCGGCGACTAGCACGCAGTAGAGCGCGAGGGGCGCGGCAGGCTCGGCACGCCAGAACTGGGATATTGCAGGCTTCCAGCGGTTCACGTGTCGTCCCTGCCCTAGGGCGTCGCAGTCGGTGTGATCCGACGGTAGCCGCGCACGAGCGGCTGTCGCTAGTGGACATGCGGGATGTCGGCCGCGACTGAGGTAAGCACAGCCAGCAGGGCCAGCACTCTTGCGCCATCGGCGTTCAGTGCGCTGGGCACAGTGATCGCGGCGTGCACACGCACCGACGGCTGCGCTCATTCCTCCCAGACTGGCACCGGCGGGAGACCGCGCTCGGCTCTCGCTTTGTCAGTAAGTTCCTGGATGAGCTCGGTCTTCGCCCTGGTGTAGTCCGCGCCGTTGTCGCTCAGCGCGGCGAGCCGCCGCTTCAGCGCGCCGTACCGGGCCGCGTCGTCCGGGTGGCCGCGCAAGTAGTCGCGCAGCAATCGCTGATTCCGGCTTGCGAAGGTGCTGGCCTCGACAACGTGCAGGTGGTGGGTCCAGGCGTGGTCTGCTCCGCGGCGGTAGAACAGCCTGCCCGGCATGCCGGCGTCGTGGAACTCGTAGCCGAGTCGGCGCAAGTCCCCGTCTCGCGCGACAACTCGATCCAGGTCGTCGGTGGCCGCCATCAGGTCGATGATCGGCTTCGCTGCCAGGCCGGGTACGGCCGTGCTGCCGACGTGCTCGATCGCGCTGAACAGCCCTGGCAGCGCGGCCATAAGTTCGGCGCTAGCCTGACTGGCCCGCTCCGGCCAGTCAGGGTCGTATTCGGCAAATTCGAGGGGCATCCCGGCAGGGTAGCGGCCGCAGGACCGGAGCCGCCGAGTCCGGCGGGCTAGGCTCCGGTGGTGGCCTACCGAGGACAGTTCGATCACCTGGTGCGGGAAGCAGACCGCGGCCGGGCGGTTCTGAACACCCGCACCATCGCTGTCTTCGACGACGGCCTGGTGGT
>DASXIA010000395.1:0-9128 GCA_036488155.1 Streptosporangiaceae bacterium
AGCTTGCCGTCGTCGGCGACGAACCGGACCACATGCCGGGAGATGCCGCGCTGCCTGATCTCCACTAGCCGCTCGTCCTGCCAGTCCGCGAGCGGCTGGTCCCACGGCAGCGTTAGCAGTCCTGTCATGTCGCTGGCCGGAGGGCTGAATATGAAGCGCATGACTCATTCTCTACGGCACCTTGCGGTTGCCTGGGGATGATTGCCTATAGCGTCAGTCATTTGGTACATTCGCGGCCCCATCTCACAGTCAGGGGCCAGCGATGATAGGGATGCCCGAGGCTACGAACGGTAGCCAGACGCTGGCCGCACGACTGCAGCCGTATCTGCGACCCGGCGAGGACCTGCTGTGGTGCGGCCGGCCCGATCCGGCCGTGTTCTTCAACTCGGCCGATCTGATAGCCATCCCGTTCGGCCTCGTCTGGCTCGGCATCGCGGTTGCCTTCGAAAAGGGCGCGGCAGCAGCGGGCGCGCCGCATATTTTCAGGCTTGTGGCCGACGTGTTCGTGGCGATCGGCCTCTATCTGGTGGCCGGACGGTTCGTCACGCGCTGGATAGCCAAGCGCCGGACCGTGTACGGGATCACTAATGACCGGGTACTCATTCAGATAGGCCGGTCCTTCCGGGAGAGCCCGGTGAAGGGCGGCTCGATGGCGGTGCGCCGCAGCCCGCGCAACCGGCACGCGACGGTCGTATTCGAACCATTCGGCTCCTACGTCGTCAGTCAGCCGGGACTCATGACCGGCCCGCCGGCCGCAAACACCGGCATGCCGACGATGGGACCGCCGACCAGCCGGCGGGTAGCACCGGGCCAGATAAGGTTCGCGGACGTGGCCAATCCTGACGCCATGCTGGCGGCGATCAACCGGGCCAAGTCGGTGTTACCGGCTGGGCAGTCGCCGACCGCGCCATAGGCTGACGCCGTGGCTGGACTGGAAATGACACTCGACGGCGTCATTGCCGAGTTGCGGTCCGGCATGACCATCGGGATCGGCGGCTGGGGCTCGCGGCGGAAGCCCATGGCACTTGTCCGGGCGGTCGCGGCGTCGGACCTGGCCGATCTGACGATCGTCAGCTACGGCGGGCCGGACGTGGGGCTGCTGGTCGCGGCCGGGAAGGTCCGGCGGCTCGTCGCCGGGTTCGTGTCGCTGGACTCGATCCCGCTGGAGCCGCACTTCCGGCGAGCGCGCCAGCGCGGCGCCATCGAGCTCACCGAGCTCGACGAGGGCATGCTGCACTGGGGGCTGCTGGCAGCGGCGCACCGGCTGCCGTTCCTGCCGATGCGGGCCGGGCTCGGTTCGGACGTGCTGCGGGTCAACCCGCAGCTGCGGACCGTGCGATCTCCGTACGGAGACGGTGAGCAGTTCGTCGCAGTGCCGGCGTTCCCGCTGGACGCCGCCTTCGTGCACATGAACCGGGCGGACGCCGGCGGGAACGGCCAGTACCTCGGGCCGGACCCGTACTTCGACGACCTGTACTGCCTGGCGGCTAAACGCGCCTACATGTCGTGCGAGCGGATCGTCCCGACGCGCGAGCTGCTGGCCGGCGGACCGCCGCAGAGCCTGCTCATCAACCGCGCGATGGTGGCCGGCGTGGTGGAGACCCCGCTTGGCGCGCACTTCACCAGCTGCGTCCCCGACTACGACCGGGACGAGGCGTTCCAGGCCCGGTATGCCAGTTCGGCCGCGAGTCCGGAGGCCTGGGCGCAGTTCGCTGCCGAGTTCCTGTCCGGCGGGGAGGCGGGTTATCAGGCGGCCGTAGCGCGGACCCGCGCGGCGGGCGTGACTGCTGGCCAGACAGAAGGGGCGAGAGCATGAGTCCGGGTGAGCCGACGCTCGCGGAGATTTGCGTGGTCGCGTGCGCGGAAGCGTGGCGCGGCGACGGAGCCATCCTGGCTAGCCCGACCGGCGTTATCCCGGCCCTGGGGGCCCGGCTTGCGCAGCTGACGTTCGAGCCGGAGCTGCTGCTTACCGACGGGGAGGCGATGCTGCTAGCGCCCGCGGAGGACGGCGAGCACGGCTCACGCGACCATGAGATAACGGAGGGCTGGCTGCCGTACCGCCAGGTATTCACGATGCTGGCGGCCGGCAAGCGGCACGCGATGATGGGCGCTTCGCAGCTCGATCAGTTCGGTAATCAGAACATCTCCAGCATCGGCGACTGGGCCCTGCCCAAGGCTCAGTTGCTCGGTGTCCGCGGGGCGCCTGGTAATACGGTCAATCACCCGGTGAGCTACTGGATACCACGGCACTCCCGCCGGGTCCTTGTCGACCGGGTCGACATGGTCAGCGGTGTGGGCTACGACCGCGCGGCAGGCCTGGCGGGACAGACCCGTAGATTCCACGAGTTGAGACGCGTCGTGACCAACCTGGCAGTGCTCGATTTCGCCGGGCCTGATCACTCCATGCGACTGCGGTCGGTTCATCCCGGTGTCTCGGTATCCGACGTCGCCGACGCCACCGGCTTCCTGCTCGCGGCGCCGTACCAGGTGCCGCAGACCCGGCTGCCCACCACGGCCGAACTAACCCTGATCCGCGAGCGGCTCGACCCGGACGCGCGCCGCGACCGGGAACTAACCTGACTCGGCTCGCCGATTGCCCGTCAGGAAGATCCAGACCGGGCCAGCCGCGAATCTCATCCGCTGGCCAGAAAGGGTGGTGAAGGTCGTTCCGCCGTCCTTGCGGGGCCGGGACCAGCGGACCCGGTAGGCCCGGCCGTTACGCAGCACAATCGCCGTCCCGTGACCGACGGACGTTGCGTTGGGCGGCTTGCGGCCGTACTCCTTGTAGTTGGAGAGTCGCACGAGGGTGTGCTGGATGACGACGGTAGCGGCGGACAACTGCCTGTGTTCGGTGCTGGCTGCCTTTGCGCCGTCGATCCAGATGAGCCAGCGTCCCCGCCGGGCGGACCAGGTGAACCTGTAGGAGGCGGCAGGGTAGGACACCGACGCCGATGAGGTGCGGCGGCCACCTGGATTCGGCGGGCCGAAGCTGAAGCCGATGCTGTGCGCCTTGCTGGCCCTCTTAGCTTCGGCTAGCAACGTCTGAGTGTGCGCGAACAGGTTGTAGGGCGCGACCCGGTTGTAGTCCCGGTAATAGCCGCCCACCAGGGCGGCGTAGAGGTCCACGATCCTGGGGTAGTGCTCAATTACCCCGGTCAGGCGCGGCTGGGCTCCCGACCAGGCGAACGCCGGCTTGCCGAACTGCCGGAGCAGTTCCAGGTCGTCCGCTCTCGCGCTGCGTACCGGGCCGATTACTGGCGGAATGTGCGAGGAGAAGATCGCCAGGAAGCGGGTGAGGCCACCCTCGACCGGCAGCACGTACACGATGTCCGCGGCCGTGAGACCGGTCTGCGGCCGGGCGTACACGATGTTGTCGATCTTCACCGCCAGGACTCGGCTGAGCTTCTTCACTGGCTCGCCGGTGAACGGGGACACCAGCCGGGTCTTGACGAGCCGCGTCGGGCTCGGGGTCGGCGTCGGGGTCGGGGTGAGCGGCGGTGCAGCCTTGGGTACGGGCGCACTACTGAGGGCCAGGGCAATGCCGACGGCGGCAGCAACGCCCGCGATCGCTCCTGCCGCCGAGAGGACGATCTTCTTGCCTGTCCAGTTCAAACCTGCCACGTCTGCCATTCTGCCTGGTAGTTGGCACTGAGACGGCCAGCGCAGGAAACTCCCGGAATTCTTCGGCGGCTGATGTCGAACCAGAGCCTGCCTGCTCGACGCACTGATGAGAGCGCGGCCACCGACGACCGTGCTGACCTTACAGACCAGAGAGGACAGCGAAGATGAAGTTCTTCGGATACACCCTTGGCGATCCGAACACGCCAGCCGGGCCTGCCAGCCCGGAGATGTATGAGCGGATGGGCGCCTTCGTCGAGGAGGCGACCAAGGCAGGGGTGCTGCTGGCGACCGGCGGCCTCGCGCCGCTGACCGAGGCGGTCAAGGTCAAGTACTCCGGTGGCGAGTTCACCGTGCTGGATGGTCCGTTCTCCGAGGCCAAGGAGCTGGTCGGCGGCTGGGCCTTGATGGAGACAAGGGACATCAGCGAGGCGATCGAGTGGACCAAGCGGTTCCTGACGATCGCGGGTGACGGCGAAAGCACGATCCGGCAGGTCTACGGGCCGTGACCAGGTTGCTGCGAGGCGAACCGGCCCTGGCTCTGGCTGGTTTGCCTCGCAGCGCGTGCGGTGGTGTGATCAGGTGGCGTGACCGATACCCGGACGCAAGCCGCGATCGAGACCGTGATCAGGCTGGAATCCGCCCGCCTTATCGCGGGACTGGCGCACTATACCGGCGATATCGGGCTCGCTGAGGACCTGGCCCAGGACGCCGTCGTGGCTGCGCTCGAGCAGTGGCCGGCCGAGGGCGTGCCGCGGAATCCCGGCGCGTGGCTGACGACCGTTGCCAAGCGCCGCGCGATCGACTTCTTCCGGCGCAGCAGCGACCTGAACAGGAAATACGCTGAGCTCGGCCGTACGCTGGAAGCCGAAGGCGGCGAGGCCGTGACCCCGGACTTCGACCGCGCGTTCTCCGACGACATCGACGACGACCTGCTGCGGCTGATCTTCACCGCATGCCATCCGGTGCTGAGCGTGCCGTCCAGGGTCGCGCTGACGCTCCGGCTGCTCGGCGGCCTGACCACGGCCGAGATCGCGCGGGCCTACCTGGTGCCCGAGCCCACGATCGCTCAGCGCATCGTGCGGGCCAAGAAGGCGCTCTCGGAGGCGAGTGTCCCGTTCGAGGTGCCGTCAGCCGACCAGCGCGCGACGCGGCTGGCCTCGGTGCTGGAGGTCATCTACCTGATTTTCAACGAGGGGTACTCCGCTACGGCCGGGGACGACTGGATGCGACCCTCGCTGTGCGCCGAAGCGGTCCGGCTAGGCCGGGTGCTGGCCCAGCTCGCGCCCGCCGAACCCGAGGTACACGGTCTGGTAGCGCTGCTGGAGATCCAGGCGTCCCGGATCCCGGCGCGGACCGGCGCGGCGGGTGAGCCGGTGCTGCTCCTCGACCAGGACCGGGCCCGGTGGGACCGGCTGCTCATCAACCGCGGTCTGGCAGCCCTGCAACGGTCCAGGGACCTAGGCGGGGAACGGGGCCCGTACGCACTGCAGGCATCGATCGCGGCCTGTCATGCCCGGGCCTTCCACCCCGCGGAGACCGCCTGGGCTGAGATTGTCGCGCTGTACGAGGTGCTGGCCGAGGTAATGCCGTCGCCCGTCGTCGAGCTCAACCGGGCGGTGGCGATCTCCATGGCCTACGGACCCCAGGCAGGGCTCGAGCTGGTCGACCAGCTGACGGCTGAGCCATCGCTGCGGAACTACCATTTGCTGCCGAGCGTGCGCGGTGACCTGCTGCGGAAACTGGGCCGCGAGGCAGAAGCGCGCGCCGAGTTCGCGCGCGCGGCCACGCTCACGAACAACGAGCGGGAGCGGCGACTGTCTGCCGACCGTGCCCGAGCGCCGGACTAGTCAGAATCACCTGCCGGGGGCAGCCGCCTGGGAAGGGCGGCTGCCCCCAGCTAGGGTGCTAGCTGCCCAGAGACATGGTCTCTAGCGACAGGTAGGTGTGTGCCGCCCACGAGACCGGGTCGCGGGCGAAGTCGCGCTGGATGGCACGGTTGTTGAGTGCATTGTCCAGCGCAGCCATGATCATTGACTCGTCTAGGACCAGATACCGGTGGCCGACGGCGCCGGTTGTCGGATTGACAGAATCGAAGAATCCGTCGGCGCCGTAGAGGCCAGGGTAAAGCGTGCGCAGGGCCTGAATGTTCGCGTAGGCCTGCTGCGGCACTGCGTCCAGGGCGATGAAGGACGCATGCGGTGTCACGACGTCCTCGGTCGCGCAGCCGTGACATTGCGACAGGCCCTCATTGGGATGGCTAGCGTCGGCTCCGGTGCCGTAGTAGGGGAACGCCAAGCCCTCGACCCCGTAACCCGAGTAGTTCCCGCTGTCGTCGGCCGTGCTCGATGGCGACATGCCCCACACCGGGTACTTCAGCTGCGAAGTGGCGTACTTGATTTGCACCTCGGCGGTGCGGAGGTCAGCGAGCCCGAAGCTGCGCGTTCCCCAGCTGGTCTCGGGCACCACGATGTTCGGCATCATGGCCTCGAACATTCCGCCCGAGTAGGTGGGGATGAAGGTCAGGTTCGAGCCAGGGTAGGTGTAGTGACCCTCCCAGACCTCGAACTTCTGGTCAGACTGCGGGTCGGTGTAGGTCTGCCAGTGGCCGCCCATCGGCCACTGCCCTTGCCAGGAGAAGTCCGGATCGGCGGCCTGGCAGTCAGCGAACGGTGCCGGTGGCGGCAGTTCCCGCCAGCTTCGCCACCAGACGTTGCCCGGCATCTGATGCAGGCCCATGCCGATGTAGGCCGAGATCCGCGGATCGCTATAGAAGGCGCCGTTGTGGTAATAATGCGTCCAGTTACTGCCCTGGTCTGGTGGCAGCCCGACGTAGTACCCGCCGTACATCTGCCCGGTCGGCTGATTCCCCTGAATCGCCGGGTTGGTGTTGCAATGCGTCTCCGCGCGGTTGTCGTAGAAGAGCCCGAAGTTCATCGGTGCGATGAGGCTGTCCGCCAGATGAGCTAGCTGCGGAATGGCCTCGCGCACCACGATCAGGCCCGAGGCGTACCAGCCGTTGTCGACGTTGGAGACAAAGAAGCAGTTGGTGAACGCCGGTGCCGCCCCTGCCGGGCAGTCTGGAGCACCCGGATTGCTCAGCACGGCGCCGTTCGTCGTGTCGTACCACTGATACAAGAATCCGTCATAGCGCTGCAGGTGCTGCACTTCGCGCAGGGTAGCCCGGATCCTGCCGGCGGCTTGCGCCGTGGTGATCAGGCCGAGGTCCCTGGCCGAAACCACGGCCCACAAATACACGCCGATGTTGGCGGCCGAGGTGTACCTGCCGTACGCCGTCGGTGTCGCCGAGCCGCCCGCGAAGGTGACGTTGTCCATCGGCAGGTTCGTCGCCGCGTCGACGTCCGCGCTGTAGAACTTCCAGGTGTCGCGAGCGATCGACAGCAGGTTCGCCTGCTGCGCCTGGCTCAGCCCGGCATAATGCGCAACCGGATAGCCGGTCGTGCTGCTGGCTCCGGCCTGCAGCGGAGCCAGCGCGGCGAGTGCTCCGGCCGCGGATGCCGCGAGCCAGCGCTTGCGCCTCGGGAATCGTAAGGACCTGATCATGACCTGCCCCTGTCTCTTGACGGGCTATCTGCGGAGGATGCTCCAGCGGTGCTGGCCGCGAACGGATTTGCCACCGCGTCCAGCAGCTGGACTGTGTAACTGTTCTGCGGCTGCTGCAGTACCTGCTTTGTCGGTCCTCGCTCGACGATCTGGCCCCGGTGCAGTACCAGGAGCTCATCGGTGATCACCCGGGCGCTGAGCAGGTCGTGGGTGATGTACAGCAGGCTGATGCCGCGCTGGCTGCGCAGCTCAGCAAGCAGCTCGAGGATGCCGGCTCTCAGGGATACGTCGAGCATCGAAACCGGCTCATCCGCGACGATCAGTCCAGGGTCACTGGCCAGCGCACGGGCGATGAGAACACGCTGTCGCTGGCCGCCGGACAGCTGGTGCGGCAGTTTGACCGCGAACTGACTAGCGGGAGTAAGCCCGACGGTCTCCAGCAGCTCATCGACCCGGCGTTTCGCCCGTGCGGCGGACATGCCAAGGAAGTTCTGGCAGGGTCGCATGACCGTGTACTCGACGGTATGCAGCGGGTTGAGGGCAGCGTACGGATCCTGGAACACCATTTGCACCTGACGGTGGAGCTGGCGCAGCCCGCCTGCACGCAGGCGGGAGACCGCGACATCGCCGAACATGATCGAGCCTGCTGTCGGCCGCTCGGATCCGGTGATCATCTTCGCTAGCGTGCTCTTGCCGCTGCCGCTCGCGCCCACCAGACCGACTGCCGCGCCCGGCGCGATGCTGAATGAGACGTCGTCAACCGCCGTGACGATCTTTCGGTCCCGCCCGCGCACGCGGTAGACCTTGGAGACGCCGCTCACGGCCATGGGCGGTACGCCGCTGCTAATGCGATCAGCCGACACTGTCGGCCTCCAGTTCGACGTGCGCGGTGCGAGCCCGCACATGACAGGCCGCCTGGCCACTGCCAAGCGAGGACAGCTGAGGATCCTGCGCCAGGCAGATCGGCTCGGCGAGCGGGCACCGCGGCGCGAACGAGCAGCCGTTCTGGGGGAGCGACAGGTCTGGTGGCGCACCAGGGATTCCGGACAGCTGGACGACCTCGGCGCGCGGATCGGCGTAGCAGTCAAGCAGCGCTTCGGTATAAGGGTGATGCGGCCCGTGCACGAGCCCTGCCGAAGGCTGGTCCTCGACTATCCGGCCCGCGTACATGACGATGACCCGGTCTGTAGCTTCCAGCACGACGCCTAGATCATGGCTGATGAGCACGGCGGTGAAACCGAGGTCGCGCTGCAGGTCTTTGATCGTCTGCATCACCGCTTGCTGCACGATCACGTCCAGCGCAGTCGTCGGCTCGTCGAAGACGATCAGCCGCGGCTGCAGCGCGAGCGCTAGCGCGATCGCGACCCGTTGCCGCATGCCGCCGGACAGCTCATGCGGGAATCGGCGCATCACGTCGGGTTCGAGACGCACCGCAGCTAGCAGCTGAGTGCCGCGCTGGCCGATGCCGTCGGCGCTGACGTCGTCGCCCTGCTGTGCGTGTGCCTTGAGCACGTCGCCGAATTGATGCGCCACAGTGCGGACCGGATTGAGCGCGTTCATTCCGCTCTGCAGGACGAGTGCGAACCCGTTGCGCCGCTGCCGCCGCAGCCGCTCGCCACTGAGGCTGGCGATGTCGAGGCCGTCGAAGGTGATCACGCCAGACTCGAGCCTGGCCGGCGGACGCAGCATGCGCGTGAGCGCATAGCCAAGCGTGCTCTTCCCGCACCCGGACTCGCCGACGATGCCGACGAATTCGCCCTGGTTAAGGTCCAGGCCGACGTCCCTGACCGCCCAGATCCGCTCACCCCGGCTCGGCCGGTAGACAACATTGACGCCGCGGCACTGCAGCAGAGCCATTACTTCTCCCTCAGCCGCGGGTTGGACAGCGCGTCCACACCGAAGTTGATCAGCGTGAGCGAGACCATCAGCAGCACGATCGCCAGGCC
>DASXIA010000342.1:0-8756 GCA_036488155.1 Streptosporangiaceae bacterium
GGCGCTGGCCTCGCCCGCCGCCTGAGCTGCGGCCGGCGTCAGTGAAATCGATGCCTGCCGGGCAGCATCGCGAGCGGCTGCGTTTACCGAGCCTTGGGCGATTGAGATGCGCCCGGCAGCGATGGCCAAGCCGAGGAGCGCGAGCAGTACCGGCGCCAGGATCACTAGTTCAAGTGCAGCGTTACCGTCGTCGGGTGCGGCCCGGCCCGTGCGGCGGGTCACGGCCGGAACTCCTCAGCCGGGGCCTGCACGGTCTCCGTCACCTGCACGACAAGGCCGGGCACGAAACTGGGCACCTGGCCAATGACGGTGATCGACACCGTCGAACTGGTGCTCCCCGCAGCACTGGCCACCGGATTCTCCAGGTAGCCCTGGCCGGCCTGCCGGGCGAACGCCAGCGCCGCAGCCGGGCCCGCCGAGCGCGAGGCGTCAAGGGCCCGGCCGGCATCTGCACCCTGGCGTGCGGCCGCGAGCGCCGCGTCCCTGGCCAGGAACCAGAGCGATGTCTGGATCGCCACCATGATGACCAGGAAGACGAACGGCAGCACGGCCACGTAGCTGAGCGCTAGAGCGCCGCGGTCGGCGCGACACAGCTTGGTTAGGGAGCGAGCTATGTTCACTGTTCCGCCTGGCCCGGCTCAGTTCGGGATTAGTTTCTCGAGATCGCCGAGCTTGCCGGTAAGGAACGTCGCCAGCGCGAGTGCTGCTGCCACGAGGACGATCGCGATGGCGACCCACTCCAGACTGAGTGCACCGAGCTCACCATCACCTCGGACAGCAGCCGTGCGTATCCGTAGTCGACTGATCAGGTGACGCAGCGCCAAGACTCTGGGGTCGGTTTGCATGGGTCCTGCCTTTCTCGCGGTCCGGCCCTAGTCGCTAGCCGAAGAGCCGGTAGAAGTCGGGGAAGATCAGCAGCACCAGGAAGCCGCCGGCCAGCAGCGCGATTGGCAGCACCATGGTGGTGCTGCGCGCGCCAGCCTGGGACTTCGCCGCTGCCAGCGCCTCGGCGCGCATTGACTCAGCCCGCGCGCTCAGTGTGTCCAGGATTCGCGCGCCGTCCTGGCCAGCCACGCTCGCGATCTCAGCGAGGTCGGCTAGCTCACTGATGTCAATCTCCTCAGCGAGGCTGGTCAGTCCGTCCCACGGCTGCGCACTCGCCCTTCGGGCGCTAGCCAGCGCGCCGCGGATGCGCTCGAACGCCCAGCCGCGTCCGACCTCGGCGGCGGCTTCGAGCGCCTCGGTCGGCGCGGCGCCAGCACCCCGCTCCAGTGCCACGAGATCGATGTAGCTGGTCAGGGCGTACCGGAAGTCAGCTCGCTTCGCTCGCGCGCTCATCCGGGCGGCCACATCTGGGACGAAGAACAAGGCTGCCGCGAGCGCGATCGTCAGGCCGGCCGGAATCGTCCACCGCAATGACAGGCCGCCAAGGGCGAACAGCGCCGAGAGCACCGGGACACCCGCGAGGCCAGCGAAACCCAGGCTTACTTTTCTGGCCAGCCAGTCCGCCGGATCCTGGCCCAGCAGTCTGAGATCTCGTACGGGAACGTGCACCCACGGGGCAGCTGCGGCAAGCTGCTCGCCGAGTCGCGCTGGCAGCACGATCCGGTCGTCGGAATTGCCGCCTGAATCAAGGCGGTCGATTGCGGCACGCAGGCTCGGCCCTGCGGGTACCAGCTCGGTCACCAGGAGCCAGCATCCGAGGCCGGCTAGCGCGCCCGCAGCGATAAGCCATGCGCTCATGCCGGCCGCCTTGCGCCCGTGGCGTGTTTACCGGGCGCTTTGACGCCGCGCTGCCACGGTCGCGCCTTCGCCAGGCGGCCACCTGCATGCCATAGTCCCGCCGTCGCTACGCAGCCGCTGCCCTTCCGCAGGCGTCGCGCCTTCGCCGGGCTGTCACCGGTCTGCGGCAGCCCTGCGTTCGCGAGGCTTCCGCTCGGCGCTGGACCCGCATCTCCCGCCAGGAACCGGCCGGGCACCGGGACCGACCCAAGGTGATGCAGCCACAGCAGGCCGCCCGCGTATAGCGCGGTGACGAACGCCATCACTACCTGCCCTGGCACCGTCCCGTATGGCGCAGCGTATGACCGGTTCGCCGCCGCGAATACGGTGAAGCCAAGGACGAACAGAGTCAGCCACTTGACCGTTGTCCGGTGCTGCGCCCGGTCCGCCTCGATCTCGCGCCGTGTCGCGACATCGCGGGCGAGCATGACCGCGAGCGCGTTGAGCACCTCCCGTACTGCACCGCCCCGGCGTCCGGTGGCGATGATGAGGGCTGCAGCGATGCGGTCGCCCGCCGGTTCATCGATATCGGCGGCGAAGGCCCGCAGCGCCGCCTCGGTGTCCGTCCGCGCTGTCAGCCTGCGTCTCAGTGCTCTGACGGCGGGCCCGATCGCGGCGGGAGCCTGACGCGCCGATGCTTCGAGTGCTTCTTCAAGCCCGCGGCTCGCGGTGAGCATGTCGGCCACCCGGCGGGTCCACTGCTCGAGCGCTTCCAGTACAGCGGCGCGGTGCCGCGCCGCCCGGCTAGACGTGATCTGCGGCACGAACAGCACCGCCAGCGCCGCGGCGATCGCGGCTACCGGCCACCGGGTCAAGGCAAACGTGACGAGTCCGGCGCAGGCAGCAATCAGCAGCCGCTTGCGAGAGCGCGGGCCGACCCGGATCCGGGTCCTTGCCCGTGGTGGTGTGATCAGGCCAGGGTCCCGCGGCACGAACTCGAGCAGAAGCAGTGCCAGGCCTGCGATCATCAGGCCGCCAGCCAGGCCGGCCAGGACGGTCACCGTGACCACGTTCCCTGCTGGGACCGGCTCTGGCCGAGCAGGCCGGAATCGAAACCAGCGGCGGCGAGCTTGCCGAGCAGGCCCGCAGACGGGCTATGCGCGACCGCCGCCCGGCCGGTCTGCGGATCCGGCAGGAACAGTCGGTTGACGGTCGGACGGTCGGTGTCCCCTGGCGGCATCACCTCCAGGATCTCCGAGACATAGCGAACGGTGCGCCTACCGTCATAGCCGCGGCGGATGTGCACGATCAGGTCCACCGCCATGCCGACGAGGATGTGAATTGCCCGCTCCGCGAGCGCCAGGCCCCCACGCAGGCCAAGGATCAGGATCCTGTCAAACGCCTCCGTCGGCGAGTTCGCGTGCAGAGTGCACATCGAGCCGCCCTGGCCTGAGTTCATCGCCTCAAGCATCGGCATGATCTCGCCGCGTCTGACTTCGCCGACGAGGATCCGCCGCGGGTTGTGGCGCAGCGCGTGCGCGATGAGGTCGTGCAGGCTGATCTCGCCCGCACCCTCAGAGTTCGCATCCCTTGCCTCGAATGCGATCACGTCCGGGTGCTGTGCAAGCTCATGCAGATACAACTCATATTCCGATTCGAGCGTGGCCACCCGCTCGCCGGGCGGAATCTCGCCGGCTAGCGCCCGGAGCAAGGTGGTCTTTCCTGCATCAACGCCCCCGGTGATGATGACGTTGCAGCGGCTGCGGACGGCGGCGGCGAGGAACGCGGCGACGGTTTCGTCGATGGTGCCGAGGTGGGTGAGCCGGGCGAGGGTAATGTGGAGCTGGCCGTGCCGCCGCACAGAGACGCACGGCCGTGGCGTGACCGACATCGTCGCGGTCAGCCGAGCGCTGCCGGTGAGCGCTACGTTGACCAGCGGCGCGGCCGCGGAGAAGTCACGGGCGGTCTGCCCGCCGCGGGTGGCCCAGGTGCGGACCATCCCGATCAGCGCGTCGTCGCTGGCCGCTACGGGAGGCCCGGCGACCCGCTCGCCGGTGGCGTAGCTGATCCAGACCTGGTCGCATCCGTTTATGTCGACGTTCTCTACCTGCGGGTCACGCAGGTAGACGCTGAGCGGGCCGAGACCGTAACGGCGATCGTGAACCGCGGCGACCAGATCCTCGAGCTGGGAGCCGACCGAGGCGGGCAGCAGCCCGGACCGGACCTGGTCCTCCAGCCAGCGCCGGGTAGCGTCCCGGATCACCGGAATCACCTCGGCGGCCGCGCCGTCATCGAGCTGTGTGGCGATCGTCGCGGTGATCTCGGTGATGCCGCCAATCAGCCGCGGGTCGCTCAGGCTCCCGCGGACCGGGACCACCGAAGCTAGCGCCTGCAGCCCTGGATCGGCGACCTGGTCCTCGGCCGGCGGCCATTGCAGCGTCATCGCAGCCGCCCTCGCCCGTGCCACCACGCACGACCGGTCGGCCGTACGGATCCCCGCCGGTCACTCCGCAAAACGCGCGACGTCATCCCGCTCCTCCACGCCGAGCCGGCCAGGCACCGCAGTCAGTGGCCGCCCGAATCAGCCTCGGCATGCGAGACTCTAGGAACACCGCGTGAGCATCTCGTTAGCGCGCCGTTAGCGCGGGTCCGGATGCACTCAACGTCGCGAGCCCTGGGCCGGCCAAAGGAGCCGGCCCGGCTGCGGCTGATAGCCCCAGAGCACAATAGGGCTGTAGCGATCAAGCTTGAACTCAAGGACGGTCCAGGCCGCCAGGTGCAGTCATGGTGGTCGCTGCCTTCCTTCCCGGCGTCGCAACTGGCCCAGCCCGCGAGGAGGTGGTCGGCGTGCCCTACCGGCTAGAGGTCCGGCTCACACCCGCCGATATCGGCCAGCGGGTCGTGATCCGCTGGCGCAGGCCCGCACCAGGTGAGGGCGAGGCCGTCACCGATGTGCTGGGCATCCTTGAGGAAGCCGACACTGGCTCTTTCGCAGTGCGCACCCGTGACGGGAAGCTGGTCGTTGTCCCGGCCAGGCTCGCCCTCGCCGGGAAGGTCGTGCCACCGCCGCCGACCCGCGGCCGCCGTGCTGGCCCCGCGCCTCGCTGAGGCGGCGCAGCCAGCGCGCCGGGACCACCACCAACACCACGCCAAGGCTGTTCCTCGAACCGCGCGGCCGTCCAGTTAGTACCGGTCACCGCTAGTGCGCAGACCAGGTCGCGCTGGCGCGGGCCCGCGACGAGCCGTGGGGCTACCGCCAACCGATCACGACGGCTCGTGCAGTGACTGGAACTGGTCGAGCAGTGGCCACATGTCCTTGCCCAGCTCTACCTGAGTGAGGAGGACGCCGACCGTGCCGCTCGGGTCGACGAAAAAGTCGGTACCCAGTCCGCCGGACCAGCCGATGCGGCCGCGCTGCGGGCCTTCTGTCTTCACGGCCACGCCAAAGCCCCATCCCGTACCGTCCCAAAACCCCGGGAAGAAGCTGTCCGCGGTCTTGCACGCCGCAGGCACTTGGTCGCTGGTCATCTGCTGCAGGTGATCAGGTGAGATCATCGGCTGGCCGTTGGCTCGCCCTCCTTCGGCAAGCATCCGGGTGAAGCGGTGATAGTCCCGTGCGGTAGAGACGAGCTCGCCGTGGCTGACGTCGAACGACGGCTGCCCTGCGTAGAAACCGCCACCGGCAGGCTCGATCTCCACGAGTCCCTCGTCACCGTGCCGGTAAGCCGCCGGCAGCCGGTCCAACTTGCCCTCCGCCACCCACAGCCCGGTATCGGTCATCCCGAGCGGCCCGAAAATGTCCGCCGCCAGATGCTCACCGAGCGGACGACCCGTCACCCGCGAGATGAGAATGCCGAGTACGCCAAACGAATGGTGATAACGCCATCCTTCTCCTGGCTGGAACGCCAGCGGAAGTTCGGTCAGGCGGCGCAGCCACTCGTCAGCGCCGATCGCCGGGGGCTCCGGGCCGGCCTCAGTGCCGTTCCCGGCCATCGCCTGCTGCAGCGGCGAAGCCCGGGTCTCCATGCCGTACCCGGAGGTATTGGTCAAGAGGTGGCGAAGCGTGATGGCTCGGCGAGCCGGCACGGTGTCGTCAAGGTCAGCCGTTGGATCGCGCAGCACCTGACGATCAGCCAGCTCCGGCAGCCAGTCCACCAGACTCTGGTCGAGCTCGAGACGCCCTGCCTCCACAAGACGCAGCGCAGCGACCGACGTAATCGCCTTGGTCATGGACTGGATCCGCATGATCGCGTCCTCGCCCATAGCACTGCCACCGATCGACGCCGCGCCCGCGGTGACCACCTCGACGTTTCCAGCACCCAAGAGCGCGACCCCGCCAGGAATCGTGCCTGTGCCAACATGACGAATCAGCAGCTCGCGCAACGATGTGCTCACCCCGGCGATCGTGCCACCCTCAACCGCGAGGATCAAGCCACCGCCCACGCCGCCGTCACGATCAATCCTGGCCGACGAACGTCCCCAACCCGTCAAGGAGCTCGATGCGCTGCTTCGGCCGCATGGCCTGACCTTCGCCCGGTACGAGGCGCTGGTCCTGCTCAGCTCAGCCGGTCAGAGCCTCAGCCGATGCGAGCCACGGCTGATCGCAGCCGGGCGGCCCACGCTTCTGAATCAGCTGATCCGGGGACGGTATCGCTCATGCTGAGCAGACCCTGGACGGCGCTGGCGGGCAGCGCCTCGGCCAGCTGCCCGGCGGCGCCGTAGGCGGCGATCACCTCGTCCCAGCGCTCCGGCTCGACCGACGAGACGAGCAGCCAGGCCAGATCGGTCACACCTGGAGCTATCCCGACGTCCTCCCAGTCCAGCAGGACGATCTCAGCTGCCGGGCTGGTGCGCATGTTCTGGGCCGAAGCGTCTCCGTGGGTCAGCACGAGCGGGCCTGCGGCGCTAGCCGCGCTCTCAGCGGCAGCGACCCGCCCAACCAGCCGCTCGCCCAGGTCGCGTACCGAGGATCCCAACTCAACCCGGCTGACGATAAACGGCCAAGTCCGGTCGTACAGCTCCGCCACCAAGTCGACCGCTTCCCCTGGACGGCGCAGCCAGGGCCAGCGCGACAGCGCCTCACTGGGCCAGCGCTCGTGCAGGCATACCAGGACCCCCGCAGCAGTGGCCGGATCAGCGCCGGGCCGCCACGAGGACAAGTCCTCCAGCTCAAGCAGGGTCCCGTCATCGGTCGCCTCAGCGCGGTAGCAGACCGGCACCCGCATGCCGATCACCGGGGCGATCTCCTGATAGAACCGGACTTCACAGCGGAACATGTCCAGTACGTCTGGGATCGAACCCAAAGCTGGCCGACCGCGTCGTTTCTCATGGATGAGCACGGCCTTGACGCTACTGCCGGCCAACGGTGGCGCGCCAGGCTCTTAGGCGCGGGCGCACCACGCGAGGAAGTGCCCGCGCGCGCGCCCGGCGATGTTAGATGTCCAGGAGGGCGGACAGCCGGGCGGGAGCGGTGGCCCGGTAGGCATCGTGACACAGCTCGCTGATCTCGGCCCAGTCCACGCTGCGCTCCAGCCGCACCCCAATCCACCCGCGTCCGCCGACATAGGGCGGCCGGAAGAACCTGGCGGGCTCGGCAGCGACCAGTTCCTGCTGGGCATGGGGTGGCGCTGCACACCATAGGTGGGGGAATTCATGATCGTGGTGGCCATGAGCCCACAGCGTCACGAAGGCGCTCTTGCGCCGGATGAACCAGGTCGGCGCGCCGTGGCTAAGCCGCTCGGTCACCTCCGGCAGCGCCAGGCAGATCGCCCGGACCTGCCCGGCTAGGTCGGCTGCCACAAGGCTCGCAGTTTCCGCCTTCGCCGGGTGCAGATCCTCTGCAGGAAGGGCTTGGCGGAGCCGCACTGCGATCAGCTTCTTCACCAGCGGAACCGGAAGGGGTTCGTCAAGACCGAAGCGCAACGCTCCCGATGAGGTTGCGTACCCCTGGAGCTCATGACTGATCTGGGGAAAGACCGAGCCGCTGTGAGGTAGGTAGCTGAGGTGGTTCTTAAACGCGGCGAACCCAGCGATTGTCTTTCCTCCGACCTTGAAGGCCGGAACCCCGTAAGAGAGACCCTGATCGGCTTCGGGCAAGATCTCGAGAATCGTCTGGCGCAGCCTCGTCAGGGTCGTGCGCTTTGGTTCCTCCAGACCCTCGAGGTACTTATCGATTTCCTGAGCAGACACCACCCCATTTTGGGGATCGCTCAGCCTCATGGGCAAGGACGCCACCGTCACTGAGACGGGGCGATCCTGACGCAGAGCGAACCGGCCGGCTCTTGCTAGCGGCTACCCGCAGGCGAACGTCCCGGCAATACTTCCGCGAACGCTCCGTCCAAGTGGATGACCGCAAGCCGCGAAACATGGGCCACTTGTGGGTCCGGTGCCATGGCGAGCCAGGCTGTGCCTCGATCTGGTATCGCCCGGCCCCCCCGTCCGAAGCCTGCGATGTGATCCAGGCACACACGTTTCGCTTTGTTCCGGGTTAGCCAGATCACAGTCTCGTTAGCAATACGCGCCGTAGCGTATCGGTTACAAGACGGCACGGGGGCGAGTCAAGGCATGGCGCCCGTTGCGCACTCTCTCCCAAGCGCGCGGGGCCAACGGCCCGCCTTGGCTCGTCCCCCACATGTCAATGATGATCGGGAGGAGAGTTGACATGGTGCCAAACCTTCTCCGGGCGATGATCATCTGCCTCGGGCTGATGTTCGCGCTCTTGACCGCGTGGGGTTTCCTCAGCGGCACCTAACCACCGTGTTGACCTGCAGGTTTGGGACTTTCACGGTGCCCTACTGCAGCGGATTACGCGCAGCCATCCGCGGTGGACAGACGAATCGCCGCGGGATGTTAAATTCGAGCTCTTTGCGCGCAAACCAGGACGAGGCAGAGCCCGCCCAGATCGGAGATCCATGAGGGCTGCGTGGCGCTCAGGCAAGGGCATCATGTTGCTCGTGTTCGCTGGCCTGGAAGCCCTTGCCGTAGTCAGCTCTTATGCGTATGGGGCCAATCCGGATGTTCGGCTCAGCAGGCTC
>DASXIA010000444.1:0-2878 GCA_036488155.1 Streptosporangiaceae bacterium
CATGGAAGGCCTCACGATCACGCCCGACGGCAGCACCCTCGTCGGCATCATGCAGTCGGCGCTCACGCAACCCGACTACGCGAAGGGCGTCAAGGCGGCCGGCGTCGCGCCGGTGCGGATCGTGACCATCAACCTCAAGACGAAGGCGATGCACGAGTACCTATACCTGCTCACCGATCCGGGCACGACCGGCAGCGCGGTCAGCGAGATCACCGCCTTGTCCGACACGAAGTTCTTTGTCGACGAGCGCGACGGGAACCAGGGTGAGCCTGGCCAGGCGGCGTTCAAGGATCTCTACGAGATCGACCTCACCGGGGCGACCGACGTGCTGAAGGGCGCCACCTACACCCTCCAGCAGGGCAGTTCGACAGCGCTGGACATCACCAGGCCGCAGGGCCTGGAGGTCAGCGGCAAGTCGATCGAGGCGTACGTCGGTGCCGCGAGCACCGCGCAGGCCGAGCTCCTGCTGGCGAAGGCCGGCATTCAGCCGGTCAGCAAGACGCCGTACCTTGAGATCGGCACGCTGCTCAACCAGATGGACCCGTCAGGCGCGTTCTTCAGCCACGACAAGATCGAGGGCGTAGCCACGACTGACGGCGGCAAGACGGTTTACCTGTCCAACGACAGCGACTTCGGCATGGACCACCTGCTCGGCCAGGACGAGGCTGCGTGCGAGGCGTCCGGCGAAACGGACACCACGGCCTGCGCGCCGGTGAAGGACCCGGCGACGGGCCAGTACCTGGTCCACCAGAAGACGCTGAACGCCAGCGGCGTGGTGGACGACGGCGAGGTCCTCAAGGTGGACATGTCCAAGCTCCCGCTGGTGCTCGGCCCGGCGACTGTCACGCTCAAGTACTGACCGGACCCCACCGCCGGGAACGGCCCGCTCCTGGTGTCAGGGAGCGGGCCGTTCGCTGATCTCCGGGGCGATGTGACGACCGGCTAGGCCCGCGTTACCCGGCGTGGCACCGAGCACGCCGCTGGCTTGCTGCCTACACTCCGCACCATGCCCGCAATGCTGAGTGGCGTTATCGTGGGGGCTGCCTTCGGGCTGGTGGCGGTACTCGGAATCGCGGTGGTCGCCGCGCTGTTCCGGGTGACGCGCCAGCCCACCGCTGACTCACCAGCCGGGAGCGATAGTGGCGACTGACAAGCCTGATGGCCGGGTGGCTGGCTCGCTGCCGGATGAGTTCGACGTACATCCGGACCTGGCGCCGCTGCGGTTCCTGCTCGGCCGCTGGGAAGGTGCCGGCGTGGTCGGATACCCGACCATTGAGAGCGCGAACTTCGGTCAGGAGATCAGCTTCAGCCACAACGGCAAGCCGTTCCTGATCTACACAAGCCGGACCTGGCTATTGGCGGAAGACGGCACGATCGGCCGGCCACTCGCGAGGGAGTCTGGCTTCTGGCGTCCTCAGCCCGAGGGCAGGCTGGAGGTCGTGCTCGCACATCCGACCGGGATCACCGAGATCTACCTCGGCCAGGTCACCGGGACAAAGATCGAGATGGCCACCGACGCTGTTGTCCGTACCGCTACAGCCAAGGAAGTGACTGCCGGCAAGAGGCTCTACGGCATGATCGGCGCCGATCTTGGCTGGGCGTACGACATGGCTGCCGTCGGGCAGCCGCTGCAGTCGCACGTCTCGGCGCAGCTCAAGCGAGTCGGCTGAGGAATCTCGAGTCACCCTCCCCGAACTGGGCGACGGGACAGGGCAAGCGAGCAGGCCCGGAAAGATTAAAGCCCCCGGGCCGCTCCCGCGCGCAAGCGCACGGGGACCGGCTGGACGGGCCGGTCAGCCCGGGGGTTCGGTGTCTGCCGTGAATTCGCCGGCCTCCGCCCTGCACAGTTCCCGATCCGCGGTTACCCGAGGAAACAGAACCTGCACAGCGCTAGCCGTCTCAGGGCGCCAAGCATCGCTCACGCCCGTTGCAGGCTAAGAAGCGGCCGGTGATGCGCCTGCCTTGGGGGCAAACCCCGAGCCGAGCGCTTCACGCAGGCGGCGGCTAGCGGACAGCCACCTCGCAAGTCCGACATCTATGCATACTGTTGGACCACCTCCTTTCCTGCGTTAGCACGAACGCTACGTCACATCCGAGGTTGCAGGCAAGCGCGTTACCGGCGGGCGTCACTACACTCGCCTTATGGCGCAGACGTGGGACGACGCGCTACGGGCTGGCGGCTACCGGGTCACCCCCCAGCGGCAGCTCGTTCTGGAGGCGGTCGCCCGGCTGGAGCACGCCACGCCCGAAGAGATTTACGGCGACGTGAGGCAGACCGCTCGCGGCGTCAACGTCTCAACCGTGTACCGCACGCTGGAACTTCTCGAGCAGCTTGGCCTGGTAAAACACAGTCATCTCCATCACGGGGCGCCGACCTACCACCTCGCCGAGCACGACGCCCAGCACGTGCACCTGGTCTGCCGCAACTGCGAACGGGTGACCGAGGTAGACCAGGCCACCGTCCTGCCGCTTGTCACGGCGCTTGAGGAGCATCAAGGATTCCTGACCGATGTCGGGCATCTCACTGTGTTCGGCCTGTGCGCCGACTGCCGGTCCTGACCGGGCTGCCGCCCCCAGCGCATAGCCTGCTAGCAGCGGTCCTGAATTCCGCCGAGGAGGGAAGGGAACGTGGTTGCCTCCGCGAACTGCACCCGCCGAGCCAATGACTAGCCCGCCAATGAGCCCGCTACTGGATGAGCCCGGTGCTGTCGCCGCCGACGCGCCGGACGAAGGCGTCGCGGCTCATTACGGCGATCCCTATGCCGAGCAGCGCGCGCTGGCGGGGCGCTTCGGCGTGGTCGACCGGTCTAACCGGGGAGTGCTCCGCATCACCGGACCGGACCGGCTGAACTGGCTGCACAGCCTCACGACCCAGCAC
>DASXIA010000445.1:0-25559 GCA_036488155.1 Streptosporangiaceae bacterium
GTCCCGGCCGGCACTGCCAGCACTGGGCACTCTGCTAGGCACCTGACGGATACGAACACAGCCTTTCCGGCACCACAATCGCAGGATGCAGTCGTCGGGCAAGCACGCAATCCCGGCCGCGGTCATAAGTTCAGCCAGGAAGGCAGCCCGTGATGCGGCTCCTGTCATTGCTGGTATTCCCGGATGGCCGGCCAACCCCTGCGCGCTTCCGACCACTCTGAGTGGCAGGTAGTGACAACGAACGAAGGGTGTGGGCGGACTTATGCCTGATGCCACTTCCACCCGCAGCCCCTGGGATCGGCGGCGGTGGCTCATCCTCAGTGTGATCGGCCTGGCGCAGCTGATGGTGGTTCTCGATCTCACGGTGATGAACATCGCGCTGCCGTCCGCGCAGCGGGCGCTGCATTTCACGACCGTGGACCGGCAGTGGGTGGTTACCGCCTACACCCTGGCGTTCGGCAGCTTGCTGCTGCCGGGCGGCAGGCTGGCCGACCTGCTGGGCCGGAAGGTCACGTTCCTGACCGGACTGGCCGGCTTCGCCGGCGTGTCGGCCATGGGCGGCGCGTCCGTCAACTTCGCCATGCTGGTAACCGCACGGGCCTGCCAGGGTGCGTTCGCGGCGTTGCTGGTGCCGGCGGCGTTGTCGCTGCTGACCACTACGTTCACCGAGCCGAAGGACCGTGGCAAGGCATTCGGAGTTTTCGGGGCAATCGCCGGGGCCGGTGGCGCAATAGGCCTCCTGCTCGGCGGGGCGCTCACCGAGTACCTGTCCTGGCGGTGGACGCTGTACGTGAACCTGCTCTTCGCCGGGATCGCTTTCATTGGCGGAGCACTGCTGCTGGCGCGCCAGCCGTCCTTGGTTAAGCCCAGGCTCGACGTCCCTGGCATGGTCCTGGTCTCCGGCGCCCTGTTCTGCCTGGTGTACGGGTTCTCCAACGCGGCCACGCACAGCTGGCACTCGCCGTCCACCTACGGATTCCTCGCCGCTGGCGTGGCGCTTGGCGTGGCGTTCGCCATCTGGCAGGGCCGGGCCGCGCACCCGCTACTGCCACCCCGCGTGGTGCTCGACCGCAACCGGGGCGGCGCTTACGCCTCCTTGCTCATCGGCACGGCCGGGCTGTTCGGGATCTTCTTGTTCCTGACCTACTACCTGCAGCAGACGCTGGGCTACTCGCCCCTCGTCACCGGCTACGCGTTCCTGCCGATGAGCGGCGGGCTTATCGTCGCGTCCAATCTGTCCACGACCGTGCTGATGCCCAGATTCGGCCCCAAGCCGCTGGTCGCGTTCGGGATGCTGGCCGCAGCAGGCGGGACTGCCTGGCTGGCCTACCTGGGCCCGCACACCGGGTACACCGCGGGTGTGCTCGGCCCTATCATCCTGGCCGGAGTCGGCCTGGGCATGGTGATCGCGACGACGATCAACGCTGGCACCTTCGGAGTTACCCCACAGGACACGGGAGTCGCGTCGGCGACCCTCACCGTCGGCCAGATGCTGGGCGGCTCGGTCGGCACCTCCCTGCTGAACACCATCTTCACCGCCGCCGTCACCTCCTACGTCGCCGGACATCTCGCCGCTGCCAGGTTCACCGGCCGCCAGGCCCTGACCGGGCTGGCTCTGGCACACGGCTACGACACCGCGTTCTGGTGGACCGCCAGCATCTTCGCCACCGGCGCGGTCATCGGCGGCGTCCTGCTCCGCCGCGGGCCGCTGGACCAGAACCTCACGCAGTCCCCGGGCGGACGACCGGTCAACGGCACAAGCCAAGGCGAGCCGGAACCCGCCTCCCGGCCCCAAGTATCAGCAGCGGACTGACATCGGAGAGGCCCCCCTCGGGAGCTCTGCCGCGCCAGCCCCAACTGAAAGGAGTTCGTCCGTGAGCACCGAGCAGCAAGAGGCCCTCGACGCAATCTTGCGGCAGTCCGCGTTCCCCGTCGGCAGTGATGTCGACGAGCAACGGCGACTGCTCCGGGAGCTGACATCGGCCCAGCCGCTGCCCGGCGACGTGACCGTGACCGCGGCCGCACTGGGCGGCGTCCCGACCGCGGAGATCGCCATCGACGGAATCGAACCTCGCCACGTTGTCCTTTACTTCCACGGCGGCGTGTACGTCATCGGGGACGCCTTCCTCGCCGCTGACCTGGCCTCGCAGATCGGGCGGCGAACTCGCGCCAAGGTCATCTCGGTCGACTACCGTCTCGCCCCCGAGTACCCGTACCCGGCAGCGGTCGACGACGCTCTTGCCGCCTACGAGGCCCTGCTACGTAACGGCACAGCGCCATCGGACATCGCCTTCGCGGGCGAGTCCGCTGGCGGCGGACTCGCCATCGCCACTCTGGTCAACGCCCGCGAGCACGGGCTGCCCTTGCCCGCCGCCGCCTTCGTCATGTCACCGTATGCCGACCTCACCCTGTCCGGGACGACCATGGAAACCAAGCGCGAGGCCGACCCGCTGCTCAGCCGCGAACTCCTTCAACCCCGAGTCACCGACTACACGTCGGGACAAGACGCCGCTCGAGGCCTCGTCAGCCCCATATTCGCCGACTTGTCCGGGCTGCCGCCAGTGATCATCCAGGCGGGAACTCACGAAGTTCTCCTCGACGACGCCGTCCGCCTCGCGCGACAGGCCGCCATCGCTGATGTCAAGGTCACCCTCGACATCACTCCGGGGGTGCCGCACGTCTTCCAGGCCTATCACCCGATACTCGACGAAGCCGCGGCGGCGCTGGACAGAGCCGGAGAGCTATTGTCGGCGCATCTCGCCGCTGCAGCGCGCCTCATCGCATAGCGAAACGCACAACGCAAGAGAACGCCGGACGCAACGACGAATCGGGGCAGCTCTGACCTGGAGGTAGCGCAGTCGCCGAACGATGAGGCCAAGGATCCACAGCGCCGTTACTGGGAATGGGCGAGTCGGAACTGCCGCCGCCCCCGGCCTTCACCTAGGCGAGGAAGATTCGCAGGGAGCTGCCCCTGGACTTCGAAAGCCGGGATGCAGTGCTTCTGCGTGCAGTGGAATTAGCGTCCACTGTTCAGCACGGATCATGGCGTCTCACCAGCCACAGTCCGGCGGTGCCTGCGGGCGCGCGGCTGAGCCGCCTGGCCTCAGCGAGGTTAGAGCGGCTGAACCTGCTCAGCCTGAGGTCCCTTCGGGCCGCGCGCTGCAGTGAACTCGACTCGCTGGTTCTCCTGGAGGCTGCGGTAACCATCGGTCTGGATGGCGGAGTGGTGGACGAAGACGTCGGCACTGCCGTCGTCGGGGGCGATGAAACCGAAGCCCTTGTCGGCGTTGAACCACTTCACGGTGCCCTGAGCCATGTGACTTTCCTTCTGGTAGAACGATTCTCAGAGACGGGCGTTCGCCCATCCCAGGTCGCGGCGACCGCCTGCAGAAAGGAACCTGGCCCTGGCCACAAGAAGACGCCCGCTGTCAGAATTCGCAGGCGCTATGACACGTGAACGAACTTCGACGACAACCACTGCACATTAAACACCATCGCGCGGGTGCGCCCGCCAGCCGCGAACCTGTCGTGATCACTCGTCGGCGCGAGGGCCGCCCCGCTCCTCGCGCCGGCCTGGCGCCTGCGCCCGGCGCGCTGGCCGCGGCTCTGCCGACGCTCTGGCTCGCCGCCAGCCCAGCAACGCCAAGACCTCGCCCACGGTCCGCTCGCGGCTGCTGAACTCCGGCAGGGCGCCCGTGCGTGCGTGGTCAGAAAGTCCAGCCGGCTGCCAACGTCCTGTCTCAGATTCCGGAATAAATTTGCTAGTTATCTTCTACTAACGTAGCTTCAATGGCACGGCACCGGTCTGACCGCCGACGGCGGCCAGCAAACCCGCGGTTACCGGAGGAGCTCACGTCCATGGCCGGTCATCAATGATCGCCGCGCTCGTGACCGTCAGTGCGCCGCGTACCCGGCTGACGCCGATCGCGCCTGAGTGTGACGGACGAAAGTCCGCCGTGCGTGCGCTTCCCAGCTGGGAAGCGCGACAGGAGGGGCCCGGCTGGTGATCGGCTGCCAGTTCCCGGTCATCCGCCCGCGGCAGCCAGACTGGCAGCCGGTTGACCCGAGTGCTTCCCGCGTCACTGGCGGGCTGCATGTGTCCTGCCGACCGGAGCGAGGTTATCTCGTCACCAGTCTTCGCGGCGCTCTCGACGAATCGATCGCGCCGGCCTTGCGCGAGTACCTCCTGCGCATTGCGCACGAATGCGCCGGCCGCCTGGTCATCGACCTATCGGCGGTCAGCTATGCCGATGTCAGCGGCCTGACCGTTCTGGTCGGTACCGACCGGCGGGCGCAACTGCTCGGCGGACTGGTGCGCCTAGCAGGGCCGGCCGCTCAAGTCACGAGCGCTCTGACTACGACCGGACTCGATCGGCACCTACATGTCTATGCCACAGTGGAGGCAGCGATTACCGGCGCAGCGGAAGTGTGATGGCGGGGGATTTGAGCGCATTCCTCTCGGCGAGCGCCCCGGGGGCGCCGCGCGGGACCGACTATGCCCGGCTGTCACGTCTGGTGCGGCAGGCAGGCCTGCTGGACGTGCGAACGGGACATTACGCCTGGCGGATCACGATCACCGTGGTCCTGCTACTCGGGGGCTGGGCCGCATTCCTGCTCGTGGGCGACTCCTGGTGGCAGCTGGCGGTGGCCGCCTATCTCGCCGTCATGTTCACCCAACTCGCTTTCCTCGGCCACGATGCGGGTCATCGGCAGATCACCCGATCCCGGCGGGTCAGCTACATCCTCGGCATACTGCTCGGCAATCTAGGCATCGGATTGAGCTACGGCTGGTGGGTGAGCAAGCACAACCGCCATCACGCGAACCCGAACACGGAGGGCGCCGATCCCGACATCATGATGAAGGCCCTCGCAATGACTGCCCGGCAAGCAAGCACCAGCAGTGGTCTATCTCGAATCATGTACCGCTGCCAGGCGTATCTGTTCTTTCCCCTGCTGCTCGGCGAGGCTGCGAGCCT
Source organism: Streptosporangiaceae bacterium (assembly GCA_036488155.1). Classification (GTDB taxonomy): domain Bacteria; phylum Actinomycetota; class Actinomycetes; order Streptosporangiales; family Streptosporangiaceae; genus JAJYUU01. Next base: position 4,977 of record DASXIA010000445.1, read on the forward strand.
GCATGTGGCGAGCGTCCGGGCCCTAGTCGGCCGCGCAAGCCGGCGCCGGCCCGCCGAGGTGATTCTGCTCGGGCTGCACATCGCTGGTTACCTCGCCGTCGTGTTCGCTGTGCTAAGCCCGCTGAGAGCCATCATCTTCATCCTCGTCCAGCAGGGCCTGTTCGGCTTCTATATGGGAGCTTCGTTTGCCCCGAACCACAAGGGCATGCCGATCCTGCAGCCCGAGGACGAGCACGATTTCCTCCGACGTCAGGTCCTGACCTCCCGCAACGTCCGCGGGGGCTGGTTCACCGACCTTGCCCTCGGCGGCCTGAACTACCAGATTGAGCACCATCTGTTCCCGTCCATGCCCCGGCCGAGTCTGCGCCGGTCGCAGGCACTGATCAGAGAGTTCTGCCGGCATGAAGGGTTGACCTACTGCGAGGCCAGCCTCGTTGGCTCCTACGCCCAGGCCCTCGGCCACCTGAACGCCGTCGGCAGGCAAGCCATCAGTACTGCTTAGCCTGCCCGCCTGCACCTTCGGTCCGCTCGGCCCGATCTTCGCGACCGATCAGCCTTCATCGAGCGCCCACACCCGGCAGACACTCGGCTGGGAGCCAATTCACCCAAGTCTGCTGGAGGATCTGGCGAACATTCGGCTTTGATCCGCTCGCAGCGCGGCCCGGAGTATCTGCCCGGCGCGCTGCATGGGCGCCGGGCAGGGACGGCATGGTTGATTATGGGGATATGAGGCCTGCAGAGTTCACAAATGCGCATCCGGCGCTTGCGGAGTTCTGGCATCCGGTGGCGCTGTCGCGCGAGGTCGGCCCAGAGCCGGTGGGGGTCCGCCTGGCTGGCCAGGGCTGGGCGCTGGCCCGACTCGGCGGCGTTGTCGCTGGGTTCGCTGACGCGTGCCCGCACCGGCGGGCGCGGTTGTCGGCGGGGCATATCAGCGACGGCACGCTGCAGTGCATGTACCACGGATGGCGGTTCACCGCCGATGGGAGGTGCGTGGAGATCCCGGCCCTCGGGGACGCTGGATTGATCCCCGAGCGCGCGGAACTGTGCCGCCCGGCAGAGGTCGCCGAGCGCGATGGCCTGGTATGGCTCGCCCCAATGCCGCCGCGCGCGCCGCTGCCGGAGCTGGCGCCAGGCACGGGGCTGGGCGGTGACGGCATCGCGACCGTCTTCCTGCCGGTCATGCGGGTGGAGGCCAACGCGGCGATCTTGCTGGATAACTTCCTCGACGAGGCGCACCTGCCGTTCGTGCACAGCGCCACTATCGGCGGGGCGGGCCCCGAACCCATTCCGCGCGCCGACGTCGCCAGGCAGGGCCTGTCGTTCACCGCGGTTCGCGAGCACACCTTCACCAACCTCACCGACCCGGCGGTACGCGACGGCGTCCGGCCGGCGGTGCAGCGGCGGCGGATGACCTACCGCTATCAGGCGCCGCTCACCGCGACGCTGCTGCTTGAGTTCCTCGACGCCGGCGGCTGGCAGTTCCTGACGTTCACCGTGACGCCCGAGGACGCGCTCGCATGCCGGGTGTACCAAAGCGTGACCGGTCCAGGCCTTGCCGACCCGGAGCAGGCCGACAGCGCCACGAAGTACGAGATGTCAATCTTCGAGGAGGATCTGGACCTGCAGCGGCGGGCACTGTCCGGCCTGGAGTTCCCGCTCGACCCCGCAGCCGAGCTGCACACGCGAGCTGACCGCGTCTCGGTCGAGTTCCGCCGCGTCCTCGCCGCGGCGGTCAGCGACTGAATCCCCCACCCTGCGTGCTACGGATCCGGAAGGAAGTCAGCCTGGAGAGTCCCGATAGGTTTACGGTCCCCGAGTTTCTTCTGCACCTTGACGGCGGGAACGCCCGCTCCCGCCGCGCTGCGGGCACCTATCGGCGCCGTTTAGTTCCCACGATTCGAGCCAGCGGATGGCTGTTTGTCTTGCTAACCGCGTGTCCAGGGGCCTGGCCATCCAGGAGATCACGTGATCGCCTGGACTTTGATGCTGCGGAAAACGTGCGAAAATCGGAGCGCGTGCTCCGGAGATGCAACTTTGGCAGCACCGACGCCGCGCGATTTAGGGTGTTCTGCTCGCGCGCGCCGGGCAGCGAGGTGGGAGGATCTGGTGACTCAGGCTGTGCCATCGCCGTTGTTCGATCCGTTCGCGCCGGGCTTCACCGATGACCCCTATCCCCAGTACGCGGTACTGCGGGCTGAAGCGCCGGTGTACCAGCATCCCTTCGGTTTCTGGCTGCTCACCCGCTACGACGACGTGTCGTGGCTGCTGCGCGCCGGACTTTCGGTGGACGACCGCAACGTCGCCGATGGCCCTTTCAGGCAGCTACGGGATCAGATGTTCGGCGACCAGTTGCCTGGTGCGGATCGGCTGTCCATGCTCGACCGGGACCCGCCCGACCACACGAGACTGCGCCGGCTGGTGTCGAAGGCGTTCACGCCGCGGGCCGTTGAGGCACTGCGGCCACGTATCGCCCAGCTGGTCGACGACATGCTCGATGCGATTGACGGTCAGCGCCAAGTGGACCTGGTCGATGCTCTGGCATTTCCGCTGCCGTTCGCTGTGATCGCCGAGATGCTCGGCACGCCGCCGGCTGATCACGAACGCATCAGGCAGCTGAGCGGCACGGTGGTCCGCTCGCTGGAGCCGGTGGCCGATCCTGCCCTGGCTGCGGCGATCGCGGCCGCCGATGCCGAGTTGACCGCGATAGCAGCCGACATGATCGCGTGGAAGCGCAGCAACCCTGCTGACGACCTGCTCACCGCGCTCATCACTGCTGAGGACAACGGTGATGCCCTCAGCGACGACGAGCTGATCGCGCAGACCCTGCTGCTGTACATCGCGGGGCACGAGACGACGGTCAACCTCATCGCCGGCGGCACTCTCGCGCTCCTGCGCAACCCTGGTCAGCTTGCGCTGCTGAGGAGCAACCCCGGTCTCGCCGAGAGCGCCGTCGAGGAGTTGCTGCGCTACGACAGCCCCGTGCAAGCCAGCAGGAGAATCACCCTCGAACCGGTCACCATCGGCGGCACGGTCATCCCAGCCGGGGCCTTCGTCATGGCTAGCCTCGGCTCGGCCAACCGCGACGAGCTCTTCTGGGGCGGCGATGCCGCCGAGGTCAAGCTCAGCCGCGGCAACGCGCACCGGCACGTGTCCTTCGGCGCCGGACCGCATCATTGCCTGGGCGCGTCCCTGGCCCGCCTGGAAGCCTCGATCGCGTTCGCCCGGCTCACTGCGCGCTTCCCCGGGCTAGCCCTCGACGGCGACGAGACCTGGAACGGCCGGATCAACCTGCGCGGACCTGCGCACCTCCCGGTGTCACTCAGCTAGCGCCACCACCGTCGCCCCGGGCTGTCAAGTGTCGTCGCTGAAGCGGGCTGGTGAATGGATGCATGACCCTCATCGCTGCCTGTTGTTGCCATGTGCCCTGACGTCCGGGACTCTCAGGTGCACGGGCAAGTCGTGCAGCGAGCGCAGGCGGCGGTCCGGCGGGATGCTGTGCTGCTCAGCTGGGTCGATGAGGAACGAGGTCAGGCCAGCGGATATGGGACCCAGATAGTCGGCGAGATAGCTATCACCCGCGAACACGACGGTATCGGGGGTTGCGCCGAGGCGCAGCAGAGCTTCCGCGTAGATGGCGGGGTGCGGCTTGCGCCAGCCCACCTCGACCGAGGTCACGACCGCGTCGAAATGGTGCGCGATCCCCATGGCCGACAGGTGGCCGGGGACTAGGTCCGCCTTGTGGGTGTTGGTGACCACCGCGAGCCGGAAGCGATCGGCCAGGGCACTCATCAGTCCGGCGACGCCCGGCGGGTAGACGACGGCGGTATTCCATTCACTGACGTATTCATCGACGAACGCCGTGATCTCGGTGGCGTCCGGATCGCGGCGAAGGATCCGGGAGAGGAAGGCTTCGCCCACTTCTTCCATCGAGAACTCGCTGTCGTCGACAGCGCTGCGCTCGTCGAATAGCGCCGACTCGGCTGCCCATGCTTGCAGGAAACCCTGGTAGTCAACTCTGGCGCCCATGGAGGCCGCTAGCGCGTGGGAGGCGTGATATCCCTGCTCGGTGCGGCTGGGCGAGTAGCGGACGAGCGTGCCGAAGAAATCCAGGAGCACATGGGTAACCACCTGTCCGGCCATCCCCACATCCTGCCCGGCCCTGCTGGGGGAGGATCTCATCGCGGGTGTCGTACATCTTGCTTAGTCGCTTCTTCTGTTGTGGCGTGTGCATCTGTGCTGGAGTGGCCAGGTGGACGCCACGGACCTCGCCGAACGCTTTGCTTTAGGCCCGGCCGCGAAGCTGTCGGACGGGCCGGTCGCGCGCGGCAAGCAGGGTCTTGTCTGGCGGCTTGACACCGCAGAGGGCAGCTGGGCGGTGAAGGTGCCGTTGCACCGGACTAGCGAGGAGCAGGTACGCGCAGCGACCGAGTTCCAGGAGGCGGCCTACGCCTGCGGCGTCCCTGCCCCGCAGGTACGCCGGACCGCCGAGGGACATGTCATCGCGGACATCGCGGGCAGCCAGGTTCGGGTGTACGAGTGGGTCGACCTTGGCCCCCCGGATCTCACGCTGGACCCAGCGCGGGTAGGCGCGGTTGTGGCTGCCATTCACCGGGTATCAGCCAATGACCTCAGCCTGGTGGACCCCTGGTATCACGAACCGGTCGGCGCCGATCGCTGGGACCATCTGATCGCCCAGCTTTCCGAAGCGGAAGCGCCGTTCGCTGGCCGGCTGGCCGACCTGCGCGATGAGCTGGTCGCGCTAGAGTCCTGGATCGAGCCGCCGCAGGTGCTCCGGATCTGTCATCGCGACCTGTGGGCCGACAACCTACGGCCAACCGCCGACGGCGGGGTGTGTGTCATCGACTGGGACAACAGCGGTTCTGCTGATCCCAGCCACGAGCTCGGATGCGTCCTTTTCGAGTTCGCCCGCGCCGACTCGGGCCGGGTCCGCGCCCTAACCGACGCTTACCGGCAAGCCGGCGGACCTGCGCAAGTGAATCGGCGCGGACACTTCTCTATGCTCATCGCCCAGCTCGGTCACATCACCGAACTCGCTGCCAACGACTGGCTCCAGCCCAATGCCCGCTCGCCACAGCGAGCCGACTCAGCCGCATGGATAGCCGAGGTGCTCGACGATCCGCACACCCGCGAACTGCTTGACAGCATCCTGAAAGCAACCGTGGAAGACACCGCGCAGGTCGGCCGCGGCTGAGACAGCGCGGGCCTCAGCCAGGATGGCCGGGCCAAGGTCACGTCCGCCGGGAACGGCCACAATGTCGCCCACGGTGCCGCGCATCAGGCAGGTCAGCGCACCGTCGGCTCGCCGAACCGGACGGCCTGCCTGGCATCGGCTCCCGCCCCTGGCCCGACGATCCGCAGCCCGCGCTCGCGCAGTTGCCCGGCGCGGCGCGGGCGGACCAGGAAGGTGAGGTCGCGGCCGGCCTGCGCCAGCCGTGCCCCGAAATAGCTGCCGGTGGCGCCAGCCCCGACTATGAGGATCGTCAGGGTATTCGCGCCTCCATTCGCATCCCCGCGGGCGAACGGGACTCAAGCTACCGAGGGTCAGATACCCGCAGCTCCGCTGGCCGCACACGGCCTGCCGCCCGAGGAGGGTCTGCGCCTGGATGAGGTCTTAGTACCGGTTGATGGCCAGATTCCCTGAGTCAAGTTCGGGTTGGCGGCCCGTGTTCGGCGATGAGGCGACCGCCGCAGACGGGGCCTATGACTCTGATTGCCGCGCCCTGTACCGGTGAGATTGTAAGCATGAACCCTCAAGCAGAGTCACGCGGTGGCGCGGCTACCACAACCCTGGAAGTACGCGTCAGCCGGCTGGAAAGCCAGGTAAGCGCGCTGATCGAAGCCGTCGAGGTACTGGCGCGCGGGTTCGAGGACGCGCCGATCGCCCCTCAGCGGTCCGGATCGGACGGCGAGCGGGCGGCGCGGCGCGCGCACGAGTTGCTGCTCCTGGTGAAATCGGCCCAGCAAGACATGCGCGGAGACTCTTAGCGGCCGCCTGACGGCAGCTTGCCGTCGCCGAGCAGGCGCGCGGCATGTGAGCGGCACGTCGCCGCCGCTACGCCTGAAGCGTGCTGCCTATATGCCGATATCTGGCGGTGAACGGAAGGGGAGTCGGGCCAATGAACGCGACTGTGGGGGACGTGATGACCAAGCGGGTTGTCGCCGTCTCCCAGGATGCGGACTTCAAGTACATCGCCCACGCGCTCCGGGAGTTCCGGGTCAGCGCCTGCCCGGTTATCAATGACCAAGGCGTCGTTGTCGGCGTGGTCTCAGAGGCCGATCTCCTGTGCAAGCCTGCAGAGCCCGATCTGCCCGTAGGCGTGACCCGGCTGAGATGGAAGCTTGCCGAGGAATCCAAGATCACTGCGATCACCGCGGATCGGCTAATGACGTCGCCTGCGGTGACCGTCAGGCCGGATGTGCCGGTTGTCGTTGCCGCCCGAGTCATGCAAGATCGCTGCCTGAAGCGGCTCCCGGTCGTGGACAACCGCGACCATCTGGTCGGCATAGTCAGCCGGGCGGACGTGCTCAGCGTCTATGAGCGCGCCGACTCCGATATCCGTGATGAGGTGAAGGCGACTATTGCCAGCGAGTTCGGCCTAGTCCCCGCCGACATCAACGTCACCGTTACGGCTGGCGTAGTTACGCTGGCCGGGTCCGTGAGTCGTGAGAAAACTGCGCTAGAACTAACGGCGCGGATCCGGCACATCGAGGGCGTCGTGGCAGTACGCGACCGTCTGGCACGTGAAGAACCGGTATGACTGGCCCGGCGGGGCCGTGGCGTCTCGTCTACGACCGGTACGTGCCGGGAGAGGAGGCGCTGCGTGAAGCGCTGTGCACGACAGGCAACGGGTATTTCGCCACCCGCGGCGCCGCGCCGGAGGCCCGTGCGGACGGCGTCCACTATCCCGGTACTTACGTCAACGGGGTCTTCAATCGCCTGACCACGCAGATTGCGGGTGAGACGGTGGAGAACGAGAGCCTGGTCAACCTACCGAACTGGCTGCCGCTGACTTTCCGCGTCGAGGCTGGCCCGTGGTTCAGCGTGGATCATGTTGAGTTGCTCGGCTACCAGCAGGAACTCGACCTGCGCCGCGGGGTCCTCACTCGACAGCTGCGCTACCGCGACAACGTCGGCCGCCACACCAGCCTGACCCACCGGCGCCTCGCCAGCATGACCGACCCGCATCTGGCGGCGCTGGAGGTCACCATCACAGCGGAGGACTGGGCTGGGCCCGTGGATGTCCGCTCCGGTCTCGATGGCGATGTGGCCAATACCGGGGTCGGTCGCTACCGCGACCTTCCCAGCCGTCACCTCGCCGAAACCGGCGTTGAGGAGATTGACGCCACCACGATCGGGCTCCGGACCTGCACTACCCAGTCCCGCATCCGTATCGCCATGGCAGCGCGGACCCGGGTCCGTACCGGAGATCAACCGTCCGGGGCAAGGCGGGTGGTGCTTGGGGCCGGCCAGATCGCACATGAAATCCGCGCCTACCTAACACCGGGCCAGTCGCTGGTCATCGAGAAGACGGTCAGCCTCGGCACCTCACGCGACCCGGCCATTTCCGAACCCGGCATGGAGGCACGGCGGGCACTCCGACGGGCCGGCGACTTCCGGGAATTGCTGCGGGCTCACACCGTGCGCCTGGGCAATCTGTGGGAGCGGATGCATCTCAGCCTGGCAGGCGACGAGCGGGCCAGCTTCATCCTCAACCTCCACATTTTTCACCTGATGCAGACCATCTCACCGAACACCGCCGACATGGACGTCGGGATCCCGGCACGCGGGCTGCACGGCGAGGCCTACCGCGGGCACGTGTTCTGGGATGAGCTGTTCGTCTTCCCGCACCTGACTCTCACCATGCCGGAACTCACCCGCTCACTGCTCCGCTACCGCCACCGCCGGCTGCCCGAAGCGCGCCGTGCCGCACGGGACTCCGGCTGGCGGGGCGCGATGTTCCCCTGGCAGAGCGGGTCTGACGGCCGGGAGGAAAGCCAGGCACTCCACCTCAACCCGCTCTCGGGCCGCTGGCGGCCCGACTGCTCAAACCGGCAACGACACATCAATGCCGCTATCGCCTACAACGTGTGGAATTACTACCAATCCACTGCCGACCTGGAGTTCATGGCCTTCTACGGGGCGGAGGTGCTGCTGGAGATCGCGCGTTTCTGGGCAAGCATCGCCCGATACGACCGCGAGCGCGGGCGCTACGTGATTGAGGGGGTGGTAGGACCGGACGAGTACCACGATGCCTACCCGTGGGCCAGCGAACCAGGTCTCGCCAACAACGCCTATACCAACGTCATGGCGGTGTGGGTGCTGTGCCGCGGCCTCGAGCTCCTCGACCATCTCCCCGCCCGGCGCGGCGCAGCGCTGCGGAAGGAACTGTGCCTGACCCCGGCCGAACTCAGCCGCTGGGACGACATCAGCCGGCGCATGTACATCCCGTTCCACGACGATGCGATCATCAGCCAGTTCGAGGGCTACCCCCAGCTGCAGGAATTCGACTGGGACGGCTACCGCGCCCGTTACGGCAACATCCAGCGCCTGGACCGCATCCTGGAAGCCGAGTCAGACACCCCTAACCGTTACCGGGCGTCCAAGCAGGCTGACGTGCTGATGCTCTTCTACCTGCTCTCAGCGGAGGAACTCCGCAGTCTGTTCGCCCGGCTGGGGTATCCGTGGGATTCCGGCCTCATCCCGCGCAACGTCGACTACTACACGCATCGGACCTCCCACGGGTCCACGCTCAGCAGGGTCGTGCACTCCTGGGTCTGCGCCCGCGCCAACCGTCCCGGGTCCTGGGAGCTATTCACTCAGGCCCTCGAAAGCGACATCGCTGATATCCAGCGCGGGACCACCGCTGAAGGCATCCACCTGGGAGCAATGGCAGGCACGATAGACCTGGCGGCCCGCGGATATACCGGGATCGAACTACGAGGGAATGTGCTCTGGCTTAATCCCTGCCTGCCCCGCCAGGTACCGGCCCTGACCTTCAGCATCCGCTATCGCGGCCACTGGGACATTACTGTCCGCGTAGCTGGCGGCCGCATCCAGGTCACTGTGCCTCCCTCTGAGGCCGCGCCGATCACCATCGGCTATCAGGGCGACCTGATTCCGATGGCCCCCGGCGAGACCTTCGATGCACCGCTCCCGGCGCGTGCGCCCCCGTGCCTGCCAGGAGGAAGACCCTAGGAGGCGGTAGCCGTCAAGGAGGGAGTGGACTCTGGCATCCTGGCGGAGTAGCCGGTGGCTGACTCGAACGCGTGAGCAACGGCGAGCAGGTCCCAGTCGCTCCGGCGTCTGCCGACCAGCTGCAGCCCTACTGGCAGCCCGCCCGGGGTAAAGCCTGCGGGCACGCTGATGGCGGGCAGGCCTGTCGCTGAGATCAAGTACGCCGAGGCCATCCAGTCAAGGTAGGTCTGTAGCGGCTGGCCGTTGATCTCGTGCACCCAGTCCAGGGTGACATCGAACGGCGCGACCTGGCTGACCGGGCAGGCGAGGACGTCAACATCGGCGAAGAAGGCGGTGATCTGCTCGGCAAGCGCAGCGCGCAGCACGGTAGCCTGGCTCAGGTCGGCCATGGTGAGCTCCAGGCCACGCTGGATATTCCAGGTGACATTCGGGCCGATCAGATCTGGGGCCTCGGTTAGCAACTCGCGCCGGAAGGTGGCGAACGCGAACGCCCGGAATGTGCGGAACACCTCGTCCGCGCCTGACAGGTCGGGGGCGGCGTCGGTGACACTGGCACCAAGTCCGGCCAGAACCTGCCGGGCCGGCGCCAGTACTCCGAGCACGTCCGGCTCGACCGGCAAGCCGAGATCGGGACTCCACGCGATTCTTAGCCCGTGCAGGTCCCGGCCAAGCAGCGCGCTGATCCGCCCAGGCTCGCTGATGGGTGGCGGCGGCTGGTCCAGGGTCAGCGGGACCCGCGGATCAGGCCCGGCCAACACGGCCAGCAGCAGCGCAGTATCGGCGACAGTGCGCCCCATGGGCCCGACCACGGCAAACTGGTCGGCGACATCGGCAAGTGGCCAGTTGGGCACGCGGCCCGGGCTCGGCCGCAGTCCGACGACGTTGCAGAAATTGGCGGGGTTGCGCAGAGACCCGCCTAGATCACTGCCATCGGCCAGCGCGATGAGGCGGGCAGCCAGTGCGGCTGCGGCGCCGCCGCTGCTGCCGCCGGCACTCCGGCTCAGGTCATAAGGGTTGCGGGTGGCGCCGAACACCGGGTTGACCGTGTGCGAGCCCGCGCCGAACTCAGGCACGTTCGTCTTGCCCAGGCTGATCGCCCCGGCCCTGGCCATCCGGTCCACGACGAGTGCGTCGTGCTGCGGCACGTTCGTCGCGAACAGCGGCGAACCGTAGGTGGTCCGGACCCCGGCAGTGTCAGCCAGGTCCTTGTGGGCTACCGGCAGGCCGTGCAGCAGGCCCAGCGGGTTGCCTTGGGCGGCGGCTTCGTCGGCCTCCGCTGCCCGGGCCATGGCCGCCTCGAAAGTGCGGGTGACGACAGCGTTGATGGCCGGGTCGAATGCTTCGATCCGGGCGATGTGCGCCGACACGACTTCACGTGCGGACACCTCCCGGCTGCGCAGCATTCCGGCGAGCGTGATGGCGTCCAGCAGGCAAGGATCAGTCACGCTGCCACCGTAGACTGGCGGAGCCGGCTGCGGGCGGAGGGGCCCGCCAACCAACTGCTGCACGATCCGCCTGGCTTACATGCTGATCGCGCTGATTGCCGTGCTTGCCGTGGTGACCGGACTCCACTACGAGGTACTCAAACGCCGACAGCTGCTGCGGGAAGCCTGAGCGCGGCGGCCAGCGCCAGCGCCGGTAGGTCGTCGTTCTCCTGCCGGGTAAGGGGAGAGACGGCGTCATAACCAGTCAGCAGATGCCGGGCCCCGTCGACTGACCGCGAGGGCTTAACGGCATGCAGCCACCAGCGCACAGCGAACAGGATGTAGTAGCCCAGGTCGTACCCGCGCGGAGCTAGCGGCAGGTGGTCGCGGTCGATGATGCCGGTCACCTCTTGCCGGCCGGTGAGGATGTTCCCGCCGTGCACGTCTCCGTGCACCCGCTGGGGCGGGGCGGACAGCGCCTGGACGATCGAGTCCCATCGCGGCCTTATGTGAACCGAGAGCTCGGTGAGCGCGGAGGCCGGGAGACGGTCTTCCGCCGTTTGCCAATTCGCTTTGAGGGAGTCGGGTCCCACCTGCCAGGACTCGACGCCGAACGGGCAGTCGGCCAGAGCGATATGCAGCCGGGCAATCGCCGCGCCGACATTCTCAAAGAGGACCGGATCCAGTCCCGTGCCGGTGTCAGCGCCGCCGCTCCGAAGCATCGGGAACACCGCGTGAGGGGCGCCATCGTCGTCGGAGAGCACCGGAACCAGCGGAAGTCACGGGCCCGACCCTATCGGACGACGACGCGACCGGGCTGGTTCAAGGATTCGCAAGGTGCGAGACGGGCATGCAGTGCGGCGTGGGACACGTTTTATTGAACTTGACCTTTCGACCAGCAACATAAGGGCTTGGTGATCGCCATGGGCGTGGAGCAATACAGCAGGCAGCACGTGGTCGACGTGCTCAACCGCCTGGGGTACGCACAGGTAGCCGAAGAAGCGAGCCAGGTTCTGCCCGATCCGGTCGACGCCGACTGGCTTGCGGAATGGTCCTTGCAGCACGGCCTCACTCACGATGACTTGGTTAGCCATATGGGTGGCAGCCCCTGAGTCAGTTGCTGCGCTACGGTCTAGCCGGACGCGGTGCGCACGCTGGCGATGAGCTGGTTCACGGATAGCCAGCCGTCGTGCTTCCAGAGGATCTTCCCGGCGGCTGAGGTCAGCACGAACCACGGCTGGTCCTGGACGCCGTATCCATCGGCGAGCCTGCCAGTGGGGTCAAGCGCGATCGGGTAGCCGAGTGGCTTGCCGACGGACGCGACATAGCTGCGCACCGTCGCCGCTGACGACTCTGCTGCTTCTTCGTCGACAGCGACCAGCGGCGGCAGCCCCTGGTCGTGCTCTGACCGCACGTACTGGTCCAGGCCGAGCAGTCTGGCCCGCAGGTCGGAGGTCTCGTTGAGCCACGTGGCGAAGAACACCACAAGATGCGACTCACCCGGGCCGAGCGTGAGCGAGCCGGAGGGCAGGGTGGCCAGCCGGGCACTTGTCCGGGGTGACAGCCCGCTGACGTAGGCGAGCGAGCGCATGCTGGCCAGTTTCGGGTGGCCTGGCAGCACGCTGGCGGTTTCCTGCGCCATGACCTGCGCGGCCTGCCCGATGCTCGCATAGGCCATCGTGGTCAGGTAGAGCTTCTGTTCGCGCCCCCTGGTGTCGATGATGTACAGCGCCGGGGTGTGATCGACCTGGCCTTTCACGATCTGCGTGTAGATGTCGTAGGCCTTCCAGACCTTCGCGAGCTGGGCATCAGACCCGGTCAGGAAATCCCACTGGTTGACCATCCCGTGCGCCCGCGAGTACGAGAGCACGTCCGACACCTTGGTAGCTGCGGGGTTGGCGTCCACGCCGAGCAGCTGGACATGGCTGCCCGCCTGGCCGAGCAACTGCTTGGCGGCCAGCATGCTCTCCGTGGTAAGCGGGCAAACAGTCGTGCACTGCGAATCGGTGAACGCGAGAATAACCACCTTGCCGCGGAAGTCGCTCAGCGACATGCGCTGGCCGAACTGGTTGGTCAGCGAGAAGTCCGGCGCCGGGTTGCCGTGCATCGACGTGCCTGGGTCCAGGTCGGGGTTCGCCGCGGCCTGCTGCGTGGCCGTACTGCCCGCGCCGGATATGCCGCTCGGCGCGGCAGCGCCGCAGCCCGCGATCGCCGCGGCACCCATGACGGCGGCCAGAGCGGCGATCAGGGGCCGGCCGGGAGCACGCCGCCGGGAACGGCGGCGGGCGCTACGCCGAGGCGCCAAGCCGAGCAACGACACGGCGTAGTAGAAATTTCGCACGACTCGATCCTGCCACCGCCAGTCCGCGAAGGGGCACTGGGGGTAACGGTGACCGCGGTCGGCGCCGGGTTCGCAGTGACTATGCAGGTCGACCCTGAGCAAACCAACCGGCCAGGTCAGAGCGTTTAGTGATCTCGGTCACCTGCGGTCGACCCGGCGGGGCAGTGGTGGCGGCAGTCGGCAGCCAACGCCGGGTCAGCGGCGAAGCGTCGCCGGGATTAGGCGATGCTGGATCTCCCGAGGGGTAACCCGGGCGCTCTCCTGGCGCGGCGGTCACTTAGGGCTGATGAAATGATCGCGTGATCACTGCGCGCATCGCTGCGCTGGCCGTGGCTGCTGCCACGCTGGCCAGCGCTTGCTCGGTCGGATCGGGCACCCCGTCCGGGAGCACGCCAGGCGCCTCCGTCACTGGCTTGGCAGGCTCGGCCGCACCGGCTGTCACGCTGGCGACCATTCCCGTGGTTGTGCCGAAGAGCGAGGACGCGGCGCCGTTCAACAAGCCGCGGACGCTGCAGCTCCCGCCGGGCTGGACCGCGACGGTCTGGGCCAGGGTTCCCGGCGCCCGGATGGAGGCCTGGACTCCCGGCGGTGACCTGCTGGTCAGTCAGCCCGGCCAGGGCAAGATCGAGGAGCTGGTCCCTGACCACTCCGGGACCGCGAAGACACACACGCTGGTGGGCGGACTGACCGAGCCGCAGGGCATGGCGTTCGCGAAGGTGTCCGGGCACTGGGTGCTGTACATCGCCGAGTCGGACGAGATCGACCGTTATCCGTGGGGGGCGCACGGCATCGACGGCGCGCGCACGATAGTCGTCGGCAATCTGCCCGACACCGATCCGTCCGGCAACGACGTGCACCGGGCCAAGGACATCGTGGTTACGCGCAACGGCACGATCTACTTCGAGGTCGGCAGCTCATCGAACGCCAACCCGGACGACCTGACCATGAATCCGCCGCGTGCGGTGATCATGTCAGTCCGGCCTGACGGCACGCACCTGACGGTGGTGGAGCGTGGCGTACGCAACGGCGAGGGCCTGGCGCTGGCCCCTGACGGGGTGGTCTGGACCGCCGTCAATAACCGCGACAACATCCCCTACCCGTTTCACCAGCCCTACGGCGGCCACAGTGACGCCTTCGGCCGGGTGGTTCAGTCCTACGTCAACAACCACCCGCCAGACGAAGCGGTGCCTGTCGTCGCCGGACGCGGCCTCGGCTGGCCGTACTGCGACCCGGATCAGGACGAGAGCCACCCGGCCGGCTCGCTGGCGAACATCCCGTTCGTAGCCAATTCGCTGACCAATGCTAGTGGCAAGCGGCTTAACTGCGCCAAGCTGCCGCGGCTCACCGTCGGACTGCCGGCCCACTCTGCGCCGCTCGGCATGTCGTTCCTCGAGGGCACCGGCATTGCGGCACCCTGGTCGGGCGGCGCGGTCATTGCCTCGCACGGCTCCTGGAACCGGGTCCCGCCGCGCTCGCCCGCGGTGCTGTGGCTGGCCTGGAACAGCCGCCAGCGGACGCTGAAGCCGGCCAGCACGCTCGTTACCGGATTCCAGCTTTCCGACGGCAGCCGCTGGGGCCGTCCTGTGGACGTCGTGCCAGGCCCGGGCGCGGCCCTGTACGTCAGCGACGATACCGCCGGCGCGATCTACCGGCTGGTCCCGGCACCATAACGGGAAGGCCGCTAGTGTCACGGGAGAAATCCCATCCGCGGCTTCAGGCATCTGCCGTTGACTAGCGGCACGATCGACGCACGTTCTAGCAGTGAAGGAGCTGACAGCCAATGACTGCCGACCCCGTTACCTCCAATGAGAGGACGTACGTTCTCGCGGACGGACACCGGATGCCGATGCTCGGCCTGGGCGTCTGGCAGGTGCCAGACGGGCCGGAGTGCGTGAACGCCGTTCGGTGGGCGCTTGAGCTGGGGTACCGCCATATCGACACGGCCCAGGCATACGGCAATGAGGAGAGCGTCGGACAGGCGCTCCGTGACAGCGGGGTGCCGCGGGACGACGTCTTTGTCACGACGAAGTTCTTTCCGGCTCGCACGGACCCTGTCGCTGAAGCTGAGGAGAGCCTGCGGCGGCTCGGCGTGGACCAGGTCGACCTGTACCTGATCCACTGGCCGCAGGGCGGTCCGGTCTGGGCCTGGCCGGGCATGGAGCGTGCGCGGGAGCTCGGATTGGCGCGGTCCATCGGTGTTTCGAACTTCAGCGTCAGCGAACTCGATGAAGTCAGCGCGGCGGGTGCGAGCACGCCGGTGGTTAACCAGGTGCAATTCAGCGCCCTTGAGTACAGGCGCGGACTGCTCGAAGCCTGCCGGCAGCGGAGCGTCGCCATGGAGGCCTATAGCCCGCTGGGCACGGGCCGGCACCTGTCGAACGAGACGGTCAGCCGGGTCGCTCACAGGGTCGGGCGCACGCCAGCCCAGGTGCTCTCGCGCTGGTGCCTGCAGCACGGCGTTCCGGTCATACCCAAGTCGTCACACCGCGAGCGGATCGCCGAGAACGCGCAGGTCTTCGATTTCACGTTGTCAGAACAGGACATGACTGAGCTCGACGCGCTCGACCAGACCGGTGGCACCACCCGCGCCCTCGAAGGCACGTGGTGGTGAGGAATCGACAGCATGCCATGACGTGACTCGGGGCTACGCGAGAGGCTCCTCTTCTCCGCTGGCCATGCGGCGCGCGACAGCGAAGCACCACGGGATGCCGAGCACGACCACCAGGACGATGCCGAGGATCAGCGGCGCCGGCCGGAGCGCGCCCAGCGCAAGGCATCCGAGCGCGAGGCCAACGCACATCCCAGCCAGCGGCCGGTAAAGACTGCGATCGCTGTCCCACGACTCCAGGCTCGTCGACACGAGCACTGTCGCGCCTAGCATGACCGCGGCCCCGGAGCACAAGATCCACGCTGCCGCGGCTGGCGCGCGACTATCGTGCGCGTGATCGACGAGGCTGATCATCGCCGCGCCCATCGCAGCCACTGCGCCTGTGAGCGGCAGATGACCGAGGAGCCACGTCAGGCGGGCTGTTGTCGCCGGCCGAGGTGCGCGGTGCCCGGCGAAGTCGAAGTACGTCCACCAGGCGCCGAAGCCGACCACGATGGCGACGAGGCCGACGCTCAGAGTGAGACCGCTGATGGGCCGGCTTGCCAGCCCCGCCACTACACCCGTGAGGATTTCCCCCAGCACGATGATGATGAGCAGGCCGAAGCGCTCGATGAGCGCGCCGGTAATAGTCAGCGCTGCCGCTACCGCCGGAGTTGCTGTCACGAGCATCGCAGCGAACCCGGCCAGGTATCCGGCGCCGAGCAGGCCCCAGGCCGCCACGCGAACGCCGGGCGGCAGGAAGGCGGTGCCGACCAGCAGGATGGAGCAAGCTGCGGTGCCGAGGACGAACAGTCGGCTAGTTCGCCGGTATTCGGGGCGGTCACCGCGTCCGGCCAGCAGCCAGAGTGCGGCCAGCATAGCGAACAGGACGCCCGCAGCGACGGCGAACGCTGCCCCTCGCTGACCCGCTGCCCCGGGGATGAAAGCGCCCATCGCTGTCAGCGCGAGGATCTGCAGCAGGAAGGTGCTCCGCGCGCGGGCGTCCTCGCGGCCGTGCAGCTCATGATGGAGACTGCCGTTGAGCCAGGCAATCCAAATCAGTCCGAAGATTGCGGCAAACTTGCCGAGACCAGGCCAGGACAGATGCCGGGCCAGGTAATGAGCGTCTTCCGCGACCAGCACGACCACGGCGAGGTCGTAGAAGAGCTCAAGCGGGCCGACCACGCGCTCGCGCGGTTGCCGGCCGTGTGGCCGAGGCGGCTGCCACAGGGACCGGCGCAGCTGATCCCAGCGCTCTCGGCGCAAGGCTGATTCACGCATCTAGCCCTGCCCGGCGCACATGCCAGCTCGATTCGTCAGCAAGCGGTCGTCACCTGATTCTGGCGAGTTGCCTCCACCGTACTTGTGCAGCCGGGCCTGGCGACCCGGTTACCGTCACCGGAACCGGGGTAAGCAGGCTGAGCAACCCGCACGTCACCGAGTGGAGCAGATGCCGTGACGCCAGAGGATGCGGTCCGGGCATACTTCGCCGTTTACAGTGCGGGCCGCCCGGAGCAATTTGATGAGGTTGTAACGCCGGATTACGTCGACTATGGGCACACTCCGCCGGGTCACGGGCCGCAGGGTGCTCGCGACGATTATGAGCATGCTGTGCAGCTCAGCGGCGGTGTGCCGCAATACGACATCGACGCGCTGGTTGCCCGCGACGACACCGTGGCCGTGTCGTGGACGGGGCATCTTCCGGACGGGTCGGATTTCCGCGGCCTGAGCCTCTACGAGGTCGTGGACGGGCGGGTCGCCGAGGCGCGCCACGACTTGATAGGCCCGCTGCCGGTCTGACCTCGCAGGCGATTTTCGTCAGTCCTGCCCGCCGGCGAGACACGCGGGGCCTAGCGCGCGAAGGCGTCACAACTGCTTGTTGAAGCAAGTAGTGTCCTCGGGTGGCCAAGGTCGATCCGCTGAACGAGCCAGAGGACGCCTTCTGGCGAGCCCTCATGCGCGTCGTGCAGTCCCTGCCCCGGCGCCTCGACAGCGACCTGGTAAGAGCCGCGGGAATCACCGCGAACGAGTACACGACGCTGATGTGCTTGTCCGAGGCTCCGGGTCGCGAACTGCGGATGGCGGACCTCGCTAACGCTGCCGCGCTGTCTGCGAGCCGCATGACTCGTCTGGTTGACGACCTCCAGGTCCGCGGCCTCGTCACCAAGCGGGCAAGCTCCGAGGACGGGCGAGGCAATGTCGCCAAACTCACCCCGGCTGGGCTCGCAAAGCTCAAGAAGGCCTGGCCCGTGCACCTGACTAGCGTCAGGAACAGGGTGTTTGACCACGTTGACCCCGGCACGGTCACACCGGCGGCACAGGCCTTGTCCCAGATCGCCGCCCAACTGGAAGCCGGGCACTAGACGTTGGCGCGGAATGCCGTCTGAGTGCTTGGCGTTGATGCGCCGGTGAAGAAGATTGGATTCCTGTCGTTCGGCCACTGGTCGGCGTCACCGGGCTCGCAGACGAGGTCAGGGTCGGATGCGCTGCTGCAGTCGATCGATCTGGCGGTAGCTGCCGAAGAGCTAGGAGCTGACGGCGCTTACTTCCGCGTGCACCACTTTGCGAGGCAGCTGGGATCGCCTTTCCCGCTGCTGGCGGCCGTCGGCGCGCGCACCAGCCGGATCGAAATCGGCACCGCGGTAATTGACATGCGCTACGAGAACCCGCTCTACATGGCGGAGGACGCCGGCGCGGCTGATCTCATCTCCGGCGGCCGCCTCCAGCTCGGGATCAGCCGCGGCTCACCGGAGCAGGTGATCGACGGCTGGCGGTACTTCGGCTACCAGCCGCAGGACGGCGAGACGGACGCCGACATGGCTCGCGGGCATGCTGAGGCGCTGCTCGAGGTACTGCGCGGGGAGGGCTTCGCGCAGCCTAATCCCCGCCCTATGTTTGCCAACCCGCCAGGCTTGCTGCGCGTCGAGCCGCACTCGGAAGGGCTGCGCGACCGCATCTGGTGGGGCGCCGCGTCCCAGCGTACGGCCGCCTGGGCTGCCGAGCTGGGCATGAACATGCAAAGCTCCACCCTGATCAGCCACGAGTCGGACAAACCGTTCCACGTGCAGCAGGCTGAGCAGATCCAGGTATTCCGTGACGCCTGGCAGAAGGCTGGTCACGAGCGCGAGCCTCGGGTGTCAGTGAGCCGAAGCATCTTCGCCCTGGTAGACGACCGGGACCGGGCGTATTTTGGCCTTCGCAATCAGGACACCGACGAGGTCGGATTTATCGACGCGCAGACCCAGGCGATCTTCGGGCGCACCTACGCTGCAGAGCCGGATGTGCTGATCCAGCAGCTCAAGGAGGACGAGGCGATCGCGGCCGCCGACACGCTGCTGCTCACTGTGCCCAACCAGCTCGGCGTCGACTACAACGCCCACGTCATCGACAGCATCCTCACCCACGTGGCGCCTGCGCTCGGCTGGCGATAAGCCGGCGGGCAATCAGCCATCAGCATCGTGTAGCCCGGCAACTGCGCCACACCATTCAGCCAGCTCGGCCGGGGGCTGCGTCCCAGCGCTGCTGCGGCGCGGATGGTGGCTCCTGCGCGATCATTCCTCGTGCCGAGCGGGCGGCTCGAGCTCGACCGCATGGCTACGGGCGGGATCGCCTGGCCGGCTGACGACTCGGGCTGGTAGCTGCGGCCCGGCGGGGCCGCCGAGCGGCAGCGTGATCTCGATGCCGGTGCCGGCCCCAGGCGGGCTGTCCAGCGACAACTGGCCGCCGAGCGCTTCGGTGCGGTCTCTGAGTCCGACAAGGCCCGAGCCGTGGGCGAGATCGGCGCCGCCGAGCCCATCATCGCGGACTCGCACCCGCACGATGTCCGCGCTTGCACTGACTTGAACGTCGACGGCGGTGGCATGCGAGTGCTTGGCGGTGTTGGTTAGCGCCTCGGCCACCACGTAGTAGGCGGCGATCTCGGCTTGTTCGGGCAGCCGCGCCGGGACCTGAACATCCAGGCGCACTGGGATGACGGAGCGGCGGGCCAGAGCGGCAAGCGCCGGTCGCAGCCCGCCCTCGGCGAGGATGGCCGGATGCAGGCCGCGGGCGGTCTCGCGTAGTTCGTCGAGTACGCTCATGACGTCCGTCACCGCGTCGCCTAGCTGCTGCGCCAGTTTCCCGGCCCCGGGAGGCACCGCCGCCCGCGCCTCGCGCAACTGCAGCGCCAGGGAGACCAGGCGCTGCTGGGCGCCGTCGTGCAGGTCGCGCTCGATCCGGCGCCTGGTCTGGTCGGCGGTGACCACGATCCGCGCCCGCGAGGCGGCTAGCGCTGCCTGGGTCTCGGAGTTGGCGATCGCGGTAGCGGCTAGTTCGGTGAACGCGGCCAGCCGGGCCTCCGTATCGGCAGGCAGCGGCTCTTCCCGAGTGGAGGACACCACCATGAGGCCCCACAGCCGGCCTTCGACGCTGATCGGCACGGCCACTCCGGACCGGACGCCCACCTCGCGGGCCTCGGCGGCCGGGCCAGTCGCACCGGTGTAGTTGTCAATCCGTGCGGGCTGGTGGGTCTGGGTCACGGTCGTGTGCAGGTTACGACCGCCGGTGATCCACTCGGTGCCGACGGGGACGGCCGCGCTGGTGCTGCTCCACGACGCGACCACCACCGCCCCCTCGGGGCTGTACCGGCCCATCACCGCGTGATGGACGCCCAGCAGCCGCCCGGCTTCCTGAGTGACTGTGGCGAACACCTGCTCCGGCGGCGCGCCGCGGGCCACCAGCGTCGCCACCCGGCGTAGCGCGGCCTGCTCCTCGGCGAACCCGCGCAGCTCCACGCGGGCCTGTGCGTTGGCGATCGCGGTGGCGGCCAGCTCGGTGAAGGCGGTCAGCCGCGCCTCGGTGCCCGCCGGCATCGGCTCCTCTTGCGCGGATGACACGACTATGGCTCCCCACAAGCGGCCCCCGACGCTGACCGGCACGCCGACCCCCGCGCGGAACCCGAACCCGCGGGCGAGCTCGGCGAACGGGCCCGAGGCGCCGGCGTAGTCGTCGATACGCGCCGGCCGCCCAGTCTGGA
>DASXIA010000531.1:0-10937 GCA_036488155.1 Streptosporangiaceae bacterium
GTACTCGATACCTGCGGGGGACTTGGCTATTTTGCGGCCTGGTGCCTGCGCCTTGGCGCCAGGCACGTGCTCTCTTGCGAGAAGAACCCTCATGTACTGTGGCTGCGGGACCTGAACCCCTGGTCCCCGAGGCCGGCCGGGGGCGTCACCTGCTCGTTGCTCACTCTCATGAGCTGACCTGCTGCTGACCGTCGGCGGCGAGCAACTTGTTCAGCGGCCCGAGGTCGTAGATTCCCGACAGGTTCTTCACCGGGCTCAGCAGCCCCACTGCCTGCGCGTGCGCCGCGTCGGTGATCAGCGACGACGCGATCGGGTCATTGGTGAAGGACACCTGGTCGAAGGCCGCTGCCAGGATGGCCGGCTTGAGGCTCTTGCCGGTCAGCGACGCCAGCTCGGCGTTCGCCGCAGACTCCGCGGCCGACTTGTTGCTCGCGATAAAGGAGCTGGCCTCGATCTGGGCCTTGAGCAGGTCGCTGACAACCGTCGGGTGCTGGCTGATGAAGCTCTGCGTCGCGACGAGGTTGGTGGTAACGAACTGGCCCTGTGGCCACAGGCTAGCCTCGTTCACCAGCACGTGCCCGCCAGCGGCGACCATCTCCGCGTCGTAGGGCGCAGGCTCCCAGCCGCCGGCGATCTTGCCGGATTCGAACGCCAGCACGGCGTCGGAGTTCGGTGTGATGGGGGTGATCGGCACGTCGCCACCACCAGTCTGGGTCGTGGTCAGGCCCTTGCCCTTAAGCCAGTACCGCAGCGCCACGTCCTGCGTGTTGCCCAGCGACGGCGTGGCCAGCTGCTGTCGCTTGAGCTGGGCAGCAGATGTGATGCCCTTCTTCACCACCAGCTCGGCGCCGCCCGAGGCAGCGCCGGAGATCACGCTGATGAGCTTGCCGCCCGAGGTCTGCCATGCCTTGATAGCCGGGTTTGGCCCCACATAGGCGGCGTCCAGCTGGCCGGCCAGCAACGCAGTGGCCTCCTGCGTCCCGGTGCTGAACGGGTACAGCTTGAGGGTCACGTTGTTGCCGAGATTCTTGGTGAAGAAGCCTTCCTTGACGCCAACCAAGGCAGGCGCGTGCGTGATGTTCTCCTGGAAGCCCAGCCGCAGCACGACCTTGGCAGTCGAGTTGCCAGAAGTCGAACTGGCAGCTGAGGAGGAGCAGCCAGCTGCGAGCGCCGCCACACCCACTGCCGCGACTGCGGCAAGTGCTCGTTTCATCGTCCACCTATTCCGATCAAGTTACTCGGGTTTTCGCTCGGCCAAAGCCTACAATGACTATGGGAATTATTTGAAGCGTCATGCGAAATCCGCGCTGCGGCGCTCTGACATGTTGCCTGGCCGACGTTACGTCTTCCCAGGTCAGAACCGGTTTAGTGACCGAGGCCGGGCGGCGAAAATTTCTGTGCGGAACGTGCGGGTGCGGGAAACTCTGGTTCGCCGGGTCTCAGCGGCCGGGCTCAGCTGCCCTCGTCGCCGGCGGCCTGGGGGTCAAGGCCCTGGACCGACTTGAACTTCTGCAGGCAACCCTGGAGCTGGGCCTGGTTCGCCGGGCTGGAGTTCGTGGTGTTGAACCGGATCCCGTACATCATGTTGATCGGGGTGTGCTTGGCCGGGAGCGCGAGCGGCGGCGTGTTCTGAATGTGCGAGCACGCGGCCCTGACGTGCAGCGCCGTAGCCACCGAGGTGCTGGGGTAGAACTGCACCGTTATCCACTGCTGATTCAGCGCCGCGTCCATCTTCGCGCAGCCGGTAACCCCGATCAGCGCGATCGCCCCGGCAGCTGCGGCCATCGCCACGCGGCGGGCCGCACTCCGCCGTTCCCTGATGGCCTTCGGCTGGCGCCTTCGACCGCCCGTACCTTGCGCGCGCACGCCGCCACTGTACGACAAGCCGTCGTGCAACCGTCCCGCGTGCCACCCTTAGTGTCGAAGAATGCGGTCGCGCGGCTGCCGCCCGGGCAGCCGGTCTGGGCCGGACGGGAGGCTTCGATGACGAGCCTGATCGAGGACTACGCCCTGATCGGGGACATGCAGACAGCTGCGCTGATCAGCCGGGATGGCTCTGTGGACTGGCTGTGCCTGCCCAGATTTGACTCCGACGCATGTTTCGCGGCTCTGCTCGGGGACGAGCGCAACGGGCACTGGCGGATCTGCCCGACAGTAACTGACGGGCCGGTCACCCGGCGCGGCGAGGTCCGCCGGCAGTACCTCGGCGACTCGCTGATCCTGGAAACCACCTGGACGACCTTTAGCGGCGTGGTGCGGGTGATCGACTTCATGCCACCGCGCGACCATGGGCACCCGGTGCTGGTCCGGATCATCGAGGGCATCAGCGGGACGGTCGAGATGGAGTCCGTGCTGAGACTGAGGTTCGGCTACGGGAAGGTGCTGCCGTGGGTCCAGCGGCATGGTAACGACATCCGGGCAGTCGCCGGGCCGGACTCGGTCTGCTTCCACGGCACGGTCCACAGCGTCGGCCAGAATATGGCTCACCAGGCGACCTTCGACGTCAAAGCCGGGGACCGGGAGGTGTTCTCACTGGCCTGGAAGCAGTCGCACCTCCCCGCGGACCCCTGCATCGTCGCGGAATCCGCGCTGGAATCGGCGACGGCCTACTGGTCTGACTGGTCGTCCAAGTGCACCTACCACGGCCCGTACCGGGACGCCGTGATGCGGTCGCTGATCACCTTGAAGGCGCTCACCTACGCGCCTACCGGCGGCATCGTCGCGGCGCCCACGACATCCCTTCCAGAGGACATCGGCGGCGTACGGAACTGGGACTACCGGTACTGCTGGCTACGGGACGCGACGATCACGCTGGAGGCACTGCTGCGGACCGGCTACACCGAGGAGGCGGACAGCTGGCGGCTATGGCTCGGCCGCGCGATCGCCGGGGATCCTAAGGACGTGCAGATCATGTACGGGGTAGGCGGCGAGCGCAGGCTCGCCGAGTGGGAAGTCAGCTGGCTGCCGGGCTACGAGCGATCCGCGCCGGTCCGGGTCGGCAACGCCGCAGTCGATCAGCGCCAGCTTGACGTTTACGGCGAGGTCACAGACGCGCTGACGCTGGGCCGGCAAGCCGGGCTTGGCTTCGACAAGCACACCTGGAGCCTGCAGCGGCAACTGCTGAACTTCCTGGAGAAGCACTGGGACGAGCCAGACGAGGGAATCTGGGAGGTGCGCGGCCCCAGGCGGCACTTCGTGCACTCCAAGGTGATGGCCTGGGTCGCCTTCGACCGCGCTATCCACCTCGTCCAGGAGGGTAACCCGGGGCCGCTCGAGCACTGGACAGCCATCAGGGACGAGATTCACGCCCAGGTCCTGGAACAGGGATACGACGCCGAGCGCGGCGTGTTCACCCAGTACTACGGCAGTAAGGAACTCGACGCCTCGGTGCTGCTGATCCCCGAGGTGGGCTTCCTCCCGCCGGAGGACCCGCGGGTCGTGTCGACGGTCAAAGTAATCAAGCGCGAGCTCATGCGCGACGGCCTGGTGCTCCGTTATACCCAGCCGGCCAAGGCCGTTAGCTCCGGCGCCGAGACCGACGTAGACGGGCTGCCGGGTGCTGAGGGGGCATTCCTCGCCTGCAGCTTCTGGCTGGTGAATGCGCTGCACCTGATCGGTGAGTACGACGAGGCAGTGGCGATATTCGAGCGGCTGCTTAGCCTTCGCAGCGACCTCGGCCTGCTGAGCGAGGAGTACGACCCGCGCTACGGCCGCCAGGTCGGTAACACGCCGCAGGCGTTCAGTCACGTTCCGCTGATCCAGTCTGCGCTCAATCTGGACGGCCACGCCGGACACCACTGCCGCCGAACCAAGGGCCGCCAGCGCTCTGCATCGCACCCGTCCTGACGCAAGATCACCTATCGTTTGCAGTTGTCCGCGGCTATCTGCGGAGAACTGCAGCCGGTGACGCCTTGGCAAGAACCGGGCCCGTCACGGTCAGTGCCACACTGATGGGTAGCCATGCCACCCCGAACGCACATTCTGATCGTGAACGCCCGTAAGGTCCGCCAGCCGGTCTTCGTGATCGGCGCCCCGCATTCCGGCGCGGACCTGTTCGGCCGCGCGCTGAAACAGTCCGGGGGCTTCCACGTCACCATCGGCCAGGACGTCGTCCAGAGCGTGGTCTATGCCTTCGCCCGCAGCCCGTCGATACAGCGCGGCCGCAGTGACGCGGCGGCCACTGTGCTGCGAGACGCCTTCGCCCAGGCCTGGCAGGTGACTGCGCATTGCTGCCTGACCTGCTCGCCGTTCTGCCGCGAAGCCGGCCAGGTCACCGGGCCGTCATGCTGCGTGTCGGAACGCGACATCGTCCGGTACGGCGACGCGAGCCCCGACCTGATGTACTGCGCGGACACCCTAGTCGACGCCTTTCCGGACGCCAGGCTCGTCCAGATAGTCCGCGACGGCAGAGACGTAGTGGCGGCAATGCTCGGCGACCCGCAGGCGCTGGCCTGGTTCAAGCCCGGCATGGCGAACGTGGAGACCGAGTTCCCCAACCCGTTCTTCGGCATCGAGACCGAGCAAGACCTGGCAATCTGGCCGGAACTGTCGGCCGCCGGGAAATGCGCCATGCGCTGGCGCGGGGCGGTGCGGGCGATGGCCAGGTTGCGGACCGTATTGTCTGCCGAGCAGCTCACGACGCTCCGGTACGAGAACATGCTGCATCACCCGGCCGCCATCGCGAGCGCGGTGTCCGGTTTCGTCGGTGACAAGGTCGGCCCGGTCGCACTCAAGGCGGCACGACGGGACGGACAGCCGGCTGTCGAGCCAGGCGCCTGGCGCCGTCAGCTCACCTCGTCGCAGCTGAGCGAGATCGAGTCGGTAGCAGGCCCGGATCTTCGCCGTGTCGGGTACTTAGGCTGACGCCGCGTTGGCCGATGCGCCGTTGCCTGCCGCGCCGTTGACTGCTGGCTGCGCCTGCGGTGACAACGACCCTGCTGACGACGGTAGGGCGGCTTCCTGCCGGGCGAACTGGGTGCGGTACAAGTCGGCGTACAGGCCTCCGGCCGCCAGCAGGTTGTCGTGCTGCCCCTGCTCGACGACCCGGCCGCCGTCGATGACCAGGATCTGGTCAGCTTCCCTGATGGTCGACAGCCGGTGCGCGATCACAAGCGAGGTCCGCCCGGCTAGCGCAGTCTTCAGGGCACGCTGCACCGCGGCCTCGGACTCGGAGTCGAGGTGCGCGGTGGCCTCGTCCAGCACGACAACCGACGGCGCTTTCAGCAACAGCCGGGCAATGGCGATCCGCTGCTTCTCGCCGCCGGACAGGCGGTAACCGCGGTCACCGACAACGGTGTCCAGGCCATCGGGCAGCCCGGCGACAAGCTCCCAGATCTGCGCGGCCTGGCAAGCCAGGATCAGCTCTGCTTCCGACGCTTCCGGCCGGGCGTACAGCAGGTTGGCCCTGATCGTGTCGTGATACAAGTGCGCGTCCTGGGTAACCACGCCAACCACGTCGCGCAGCGAAGCGAGGGTGACGTCTCTGATGTCGGTGCCGCCGATCCGGACGACCCCGCTGGTGGGGTCATACATCCGGGACACCAGGTGGGTGATGGTGGTCTTGCCCGCGCCGGATGGCCCGACGAGCGCGGTCAGCTTTCCGGCCGGCGCGACGAAGCTGACGTCGGTCAGCGCATGATGGCCCGGTCCGGCGCGCTCTGGCACTGGCAGCGCGATCGACTCGAGCGAGGCGAGCGAGACGTCAGCCGCGGCCGGGTAGCGGAAGCTGACGTGGTCGAACTCGATAGCCGGCGCAGGGCTCGGGCCGGCCAGCCAGCCCGTCGAGCCCGGTGAGGCTGCCAGCGGCACGGCGCCCTCGCGCTCGTCGATCAGCGGCTTCAGGTCAAGCACCTCGAAGACCCGGTCGAAGCTAACCAGTGCCGTCATGACGTTGACCTGGACGTTCGACAGCGAGGTGATCGGCCCGTACAGCCGGCTCAGCAGCGTGGCCAGCGCGACCAGGCCGCCGATCTGCAGGGCGCCGCGGATCACCAGCTCGCCGCCCAGCCCGTAGACGACCGACGTCGACAGCGTCGCCAGCAGCCCGAGGCCGGTCACGAGCGCGCTGCCCCACAGCGCAGTCAGCACGCCGATGTCCCGCACCCGGGCAGCCCGGCCGGAGAACAGGCGGAGCTCGTCCGCCGGCCGGCCGTAGAGCTTGGCCAGCATCGCCCCGGCCACGTTGAACCGCTCTGTCATGGTCGAGCCCATCTGGGCATCCAGCTGCATTGATTCCCTGGTCAGCCGTTGCAGCCTGCGGCCGACCCGGCGCGCCGGGTACAGGAAGACCGGGATGAGCACCAGTGCAACAACGGAGACGAGCCAGGAGTAGAAGAACATCGCCGCCAGCACGAGCACCAGCTGCAGCACGCTGGAGACTACGGACGACAGCGTCGAGGTGAGCGCCTGCTGAGCGCCGATCACGTCGCTGTTCAGCCTGCTGACCAGCGAGCCGGTCTGCGCTCTGGTGAAGAACGCGATCGGCTGCCGCTGCACATGCTCGAACACCTGGCTGCGCAAGTCGTAGATGAGTCCCTCGCCCACGCGCGAAGTGAAGTAGCGCTGCACGACGCTGAGGAGTGCGTCGAAGACGGCGAGCCCGGCGACGATGCCAGCCACCGCGAGCACGACTGAGGTGCGCTTGGGCAGGATGCCCCTGTCGATGAGGATGCCGAGCAGCACCGGGTACAACACCGTGACCACCGCATCGAGCGCGGCCGCCAGCAGGAAGATGGTCAGGTCGAGCCGGTACGGCCGGGCGTACCCGGCGATCCTTCTGACCGTGCCTGGCTTGAGTCGCTGCTGGGTTACCGACGGATCGCGAGTGAACCCGCGCATAGCGTGCCACTGGCTCTGCATCGTCATGACCGGTGAACCTAACATCCGCCGCGGTTCATCCCGGCTCCGCTGCCAGCGAACTAGTCAGTGGCAGGCTAAGCGACCGTTAGCGTGCCCGCCGGGCGGCCAGCAGCGCCGCCTGGGCCGCTCGCTCAGCCGCCGCCTGCTCCTCCAGCGTGTTGGCCGGCGCCTGGGCGAGCAGCGCCTTGGTGGCACGCGCTGCGGCCGCGTCCGTCGACAGCAGCGCGGCAACGAGGTCTCTCACTGCCCCGTCGAGATCGCCTCGCGGCACCACCAGTTCGGCCAGCCGGAGTTCGGCTGCCTCTGCAGCATCCACAGTCCTCGCGGTCAGGCACAGCTCGATTGCGCGCGGCAGCCCGACGATCTCGACCAGCGGCTTGGTCCCGGTGAGGTCAGGGACAAGCCCCAGGGCGGGCTCCTTCATGCAGAACTTCGCGTCGTCGGCGATCACCCGCAAGTCGCAAGCGAGCGCGAGCTGGAAACCGCCGCCGATGGCGTGACCCTGTACCGCGGCGATCGATACGAAAGACGGATCGCGCAACCAGGTATACCCGGCCTGGAAACCTGCGATGGACTCGTCGAAACCGGGATCGTCCGGGCTCGGGTTCGGCTCTTCGCCTGGTACGCCTTCAGCGCTGAACATGCGCAAATCGATTCCCGCGCAAAAGGACGGCCCTGCGCCGCGGACAACAACCACCCGCACCGTGTCGGGTATCGAGGTGCCTATCCGCGCGAGACCGCGCCACATGCCGGGGGTCATCGCGTTCCGGCGCTCTGGCCGGGCCAGCGTGACTGTCGCGACGCTCTTAGAAATGCTCAGCTCGAGGCCGGTTCCGGTGAGGTCAACCAGGTCAGTGGACAACGAAGGTACCGCCCGCGTGCCGGGTCAGGCCTTGGCCTTCGCCTTGCCTCTAGTCGCGCCGCCGCGGCCGCGCAAGGGGACGCCGCTCTCGCTCAGGATCCGGTGGATGAACCCGTACGACCGGCCCGTCGAAGCCGCGAGCGACCGGATGCTCTCGCCAGCGCCATACCGCTTCTTGAGGTCGGCGGCGAGCTTCGTGCGGTCGGCACCGGTGACCCGAGTGCCCTTCTTGAGAGTCTCGGTCACGCAAACCTCCCGGGAGCCGAAGTGACCGCTGCGTTGCCGTGTCTCTCTTCATGATCACTCATTAGCTCGTGATCGGCTACCCAGACGAGCGCTCAGAGATCAACTTTTTTTCCGGGGTCTGCCACGGCGCAGATCAGGCCAGCGCCACCAGGTCGGCGAGTTCCTCGCTCCAGGCGTCCTCGACGCCGTCCGGCAGGAGGACCACGCGCTCTGGCTGGAGTGCGTCAACCGCTCCCTCGTCGTGGGTAACGAGCACAATGGCCCCCTGATACTTGCGCAGCGCGGCCAGGATCTCGGCCCGGCTGCCGGGATCCAGGTTGTTGGTCGGTTCGTCCAGCAGCAATACGTTGGCGCCGGACACCACCAGCAGGGCCAGCGCCAACCGGGTCTTCTCACCGCCGGACAGCACGCCCGTCGGCTTTTGCACGTCATCTCCGCTGAACAAGAACGACCCGAGAAGGCTCCGGTGCTCGCTCTCGGCCAGATCCGGGGCTGCCGAGCGCATGTTCTCCAGGACGGTACGCGCGTTATCCAGGGTCTCGTGCTCCTGCGCGTAGTAGCCCAGGCGCAGCCCGTGGCCACCCAGCACCTCGCCGGTGTCAGGATCCTCGACTCCGCCTAGCAGCCGCAGCAGCGTTGTCTTCCCGGCACCGTTGAGGCCCAGCACCACAACCCGCGCGCCCCGGTCGACCGCTACGTCGACGTCGGTGAAGACTTCGAGCGAGCCATAGGACTTCGACAGCCCCTGAGCGCGCAGCGGAGTCTTGCCGCAGTGCACCGGCACCGGGAACCGCAGCTTGGCCACGCGCTCGGAGGCACGGTCCGCGCTGACGCCGGCGAGCAGCCGCTCGGCTCGCTTCTGCATGTTCTGCGCAGCTTTGGCCTTGGTCGCCTTCGCGCGCATCTTGTCCGCCTGCGACTGCAGCGCTACGGCCTGGCGCTCGGCGTTCATCCGCTCCCGGCGCCGCCGCCGGGCGTCGGTCTCACGCTGGTCCAGGTAGGCCTGCCAGCCGAGGTTGTAGACGTCCAGGACGCTGCGGTCGGCGTCCAGGTGAAAGACCCGGTTCACGACGGCGTCGAGCAGGCCGGTGTCGTGGCTGATGACCACCAGACCGCCGCGGAAGGTCCGGAGATGGTCGCGCAGCCAGCTCACCGAGTCCGCGTCCAGGTGGTTGGTCGGCTCGTCGAGCAGAAGCGTGTCGGATCCCCCGAACAAGATCCTGGCCAGCTCGATCCGCCGCCGCTGCCCGCCGGACAGGGTGCGTAGCGGCTGCTTTAGCACCTTCTGGGGCAGCCCCAGGCTGTTCGCCAGGGAGGCCGCTTCAGACTCGGCAGCGTAGCCGCCGAGCACGGTCAACCGCTCTTCCAGGTGCCCGTACCGGCGGACGCCGGCATCCCGGCGGGCCGGGTTAGAGTCAGCCATCTGCAGTTCGGCCTCGCGCAGGCCGACCAGCAGCGAGTCGAGACCTCGGGCGGACAGGACCCGGTCGAGCGCCAGCGCCTCCAGGTCGCCGACCATGGTGTCCTGCGGCAGGTAGCCGACTGAGCCACCAGTCGTGACCTGGCCTGCGGCTGGCTGCCCCTCCCCCGCTAGCACCCGAGCCAGCGTTGTCTTTCCGGCGCCGTTACGGCCGACCAGGCCGACCTTGTCGCCGGCCGCGACCTGAAACGTTGCGCTGTCGAGCAGCAGCCGCGCGCCAGCGCGCAGTTCGATATCTCGTGCCGAGATCATGGGAAACTCGCTCCAGATAGCCAGAATCGGATCGGACGCCTGATAGTCGAGGAGGCCGCCTAAGGGCAGACTCCGCCCCTGAAACGGGGCGTGGCGTCACGACAGGAGCGGTTGCACGGCCGCGAGTTTACCCGACGCCCACCGTTGCCAGCCAACTGCTTTTCCGCCCTGCTGGCGGCTGACGGGCAGATGTCGCCCGCAGGGCAGGCACACTCACGTCGGCATCCACTGGCCAGCCTCATGAGCAAGCCATTGCTGCACTGGCGCTTCAGGTCAGCGTGACCGCGCGCTCAACGTGGCCATCGTCGCGTACTGGCAGCACCGTGTCCGGGAGGACCGGACCTCACCAGTGCGTACCTGATAGGCCGACATTCGCTCGCCCGGACCCTAGAACAGCCACGAGCTGCCGACCGACCACGTAGTCGCCGACAGCAGGAACGCAGCCGAGGATGGAACAGCGGTAACCCGCCTCCCCCGGCCTGACAAATGAAGCACGAACTCCCGCGTGATGCCCTTGCCATCGGGCGAGAGCACCGCCTTCGCCGCCATCAGGGTGCCGGAGGGTGCTATCGCACTCAGCGACCAGTCGAATCCGCGGCCTGGTACCCAGCCATTCGTTCCCCGTGGCGCAGCGAATGACAGCAGTCTGCCGGTCATTGCGTTAAAGACGCGCAGCGTCCTGCAGGCGTAGTAGCCGAAGCCACCGTCGTAGCTCAGGTTCGGCGAAGTCGACGGGTTCGCGCAGCCAGTGTCGTACGCGACCAGTCGCGGGCTGACGGTGAAGCCCTGAGCCGACTGCGAGCGCGGCAGGGTTCGCGCAGTACCGCCCGGATTCCACAGTTCAAGAGCGTTGCCCGTCGCGAGCAGCAGGCCGGCCTCCGTTCCAGCGACCAGCTGGGTCCCGCGAGGCAGTGTGATCGGCGAGCCTGGCCGCCCGGCGCTCAGGGGCACTAGCCGCACTACCGCACGGCGACCAACGACGTCGCGCATGAGCCAGATATGGCCAGGCCGGCCAGACGGCGCGAAGTACAGGGTAGGTCCGAGCACCCGAGTCCTGCCTGTCGCGGCGTCGGTGGCCAGCACTCCGCGGGTCACGACATAAATGATCTTGCCATCAACCTGCATGATCGGCTGATACTCGCCTGGATCCACGACGGGAGTTGCATAGCCGAGGTGCCCGGTGCGCAGGTTGTCAAGGTAGATCGTGCCGTCCTGCCCTGGCCCGACAGGCCACATGAG
>DASXIA010000557.1:0-4782 GCA_036488155.1 Streptosporangiaceae bacterium
CCGGGAGCCGGGGCCGTGCGCGGGCGGCCTCTGGCTGACTCCGCTGCCCGCACGGCCCGAGGCTGTCCCGGCAGCCGGTACCGGCGCGCCGCATGACGCTTACCGGACGATGATCGGCTTCTGCTTGTTCGCAGTGATCGCGGCCGTCGTCGACTGGTCCAGGTTCAGGTGGGCCTGAACGAGCTCTGGTGGAGTCAGCGCCAGCCACTGATTGAGCGAGACGTCGGCGTATCGGCTGCTGCGGAACATCTCCAGGAACCGCAGCGGGTGTTCGCCGGTGTTGAGCACGTAGTGCCCCATAGCGAAAGGAACGTAGCCGACATCGCCGGCCCTGTAGTCAAAGGTCCGCGCCTTGCCGCTGGATGCGAAGACCGTCATCTGCCCCTGACCGGAGATGTAGTACTGCCACTCGTCGTTGGTCGGGTGCCAGTGCAGTTCCCGCATCGCTCCCTGGTCGAGTTCGACCAGGGCAGCGGCGATCGTGCTGGCGGCCTCGAAGTTCGAGGAGTCAACGATCCGGACCCGGCCGCCGGGGACCTCCACCGGCTCTTGCTCGAGCAGCCGGTAGGTCATGCTCATTGGCGCCTTCCCGGCCGGCGCGCGCACCACGTCGTCGGCAAGCGGCGGCGGTACCTCGCCGTTGAAGATGTACCGCTCGTGGTTGGGGTCTTTCGGGATCGCCCTCAGCGCGGACTCGCTAACACCGAGGTTCTTCGCCAGGACCTCCAGCGGCGTGTGGTCGAACCAGTCTGTGAGCAGGAACGTCTCGTTCTCCGAGAACATGCCGTTGTCGAAGACCAGCAAGAACTCGCAGCCGTCGGCCAGCGCCTGGATCGAGTGCGGCAGGCCCTTCCGGAAGTTCCACAGGTCACCGACCCCCAGATCGTCGATGAAGCTGTGACCGTCCGCGTCGATCGCGGTGATCCGGGCATGGCCGGCGAGCATGTACGCCCACTCGGCTTCCTTATGCCAGTGCAGCTCGCGGATCGCGCCCGGCTTAAGCCGCATGTCCACCCCGGCCAGAGTGGTGGAGATGGGCAGCTCGCGCGCGGTGACCTCGCGGGACCAGCCTCCGGTCAGCAGCCGGTTGTGCGCGTCGGCGAACGAGAACTTGAGATTGGGGATCGTGCCCGCATCCGTATCCGGCGATGCGAGCAGACCGGGGTTCTGGCGTTCCAGCTCGACATTGCGGGGGCCCATGATGGTCGCGCCCAGCCCGTCACGTACCGGCTCCGGAACATCAATCCGCGTTGGCTGTGCCATGACTGTCGCCCTTTCGCTTCTGGTTGCTCTTGACTGTCGTTGCCGCCTCGTCGGCTCGCCCGTGGCTGCACCGCGCGGCGTAACTGATCCTCCGCGAGCCAGATGAGATGAAAATGAGCCCGGCGCTCTCATCTCCGGCTCATAACTGCGTGCGCATGCTGGCAGTACTTGCGCCAGGGCGAACGAGAGGAGCGGCTCGGGATGGTCGTCACCACGGATAGCGTCGATTCCGGGCCGGGCCTCGCCGGCATATCGCCGGGCAGACGGCGGATCCGGGCGGCTGTCGCGATGCTGGGCCCTGCGTTTGTTGCATCGGTCGCCTACGTCGATCCCGGCAACTTTGCCACCAACGTCCAGAGCGGGGCGCGGTATGGCTATCTGCTGCTCTGGGTGGTGCTGGTCGCCAGCCTGATGGCGATGCTCGTTCAGTACCTTTCCGCGAAGCTGGGCATCGTCACCGGCCAGAGCCTCCCCGAGCAGGTCCGTGAGAGGTTCCCGCGGCCTGTGAGCTGGGGCATGTGGCTGCAGGCTGAAGCGATGGCGATGGCCACCGACGTTGCCGAGTTCGTCGGCGCTGCGCTCGGGCTGAACCTGCTGTTCGGAATCGCGCTGCTGCCCGCCGGGCTGATCACCTGTGTCATCACCTTCGCCATCCTGGGGCTGCAAGCCCGCGGCTACCGCCCGTTCGAGCTGGCGATTGCTGCGCTGCTCGGCCTCGTCGTTGCCGGCTTCTTGTACGAGACGCTCCGGATCGGCCCGTCAGGACCCGGTTCGCTGCGCGGCCTGCTACCTGCCACGGACGGCACTGGCTCGCTGTACCTCGCGGCCGGGATCCTCGGTGCCACCGTCATGCCGCACGCGATTTACCTCCACTCGGCTCTGACCAAGTCCCGCACGCCCTGTCGTGATGATTCCGAGCGCAGGCGCGTGCTGAAGTTCGCGCGGCTCGACGTGCTGACCGCTCTCGGCCTGGCCAGCCTGGTGAACATGGCAATGCTGGCGATTGCCGCCCGCGCTTTCCACACCCCGGCGCTGTCAGGCCTGGCCACCATCGGCCAGGCCCACGCTGAGCTCGGCAAGCTGGCCGGCGCACTGGCCGCGCTCGCTTTTGCCGGGGCACTGCTCGCCTCCGGTGCCTCCTCCTCCAGCGTGGGCACCTATGCCGGCCAGGTTGTCATGGCAGGCTTCACTAACTTCCGGGTCCCGCTGATCGCCAGGCGCGCGATCACCATGCTCCCTGCACTGGCCATCCTGGCCTCCGGTACCAATGCCACTGGTGCCCTGGTTCTCAGCCAGGTGGTGCTGTCCTTCGGCATCCCGTTCGCGCTGGTGCCGCTGGTCGCGCTGACCAGCAAGGCCAAAGTCATGGGCGCTCACGTCAATCGCCGCCGCACCACGATCTGCGCCTGCGCTTGCGTCGCAGTGATCATCGCCCTCAATGCCCTGATCCTCGTCCAGCAATTCGCGACCGCCTGAGCCGTTCCCGGCCTTACTCCGATCTGGGGGTCCAGCGGAATCTCCATACTCCAACGACCGTCCCGGCGCAGCCCCAGGCTGCGACAACCGCGAGGTGCTTCCAGTCCGGGCCCTCGTGCAAGGCAAGCGGGCCGAGCAGCGCCTCGTTGAACGGCCGCACCGGCAGCCAGCCGGCGACGCGGTTGAGCAACTGGGAGTGAATCGGCAGGTACGTGCCGGAGATGAACAGCAGCGGGAACAGGACTAGCTGGGCGACCGCCGGAGCCGCGTCCGCGTTCCTGATCACCGATGCCACCCCCACGCCCAGACCGCAGAAGCAGGCCGCCGCGAGCAGCAGCGACACGGCGATCGCGAACCAGTTCGACGGGAACGGCACTCCGTAGAGACGCCCGACTGCGCCGATCAGCGCGACGTCGACAAAGCTCACCAGGACGCAGTGGGCCAGCAGCCCGGCGAAGTATGCCCAGGCCGGCAGCGGCGTGGCCCGTACGCGCTTGAGTATCCCGTTCTGCCGCCGCAGCGCCAGCGCGACGGTGAGCTGGCCGTAACACGAGCCGAGCACTGACAGCGCGGCAATCGTGGGCACGTAATACTGCAGAGCCGACAGCCCGCCGAAGTACGAGCTGCGGCCCCCGCCACCAAGCAGCGCGCCGATGACAGTGACGAACACGACAGGAAACACGAACGTGAAGATCGCGCTCTGCGGGTTGCGCCAGAACGACAATTGCTCGTACCAGATCTGGTGGGCCAGCAGGCCGGGGCCGCGATGGCGGCGCCGAGGACGCGCGGGCGGGCCTGTGACGGTAGCGGTCATCATCGAGTAGTCCTCTCCGGCGCGCCCGCTGGCGTGCCCTGGGTAGTGAGCTCCAGGTAGGCGTCCTCGAGGGTGGGCCGGTCCACCGTCAGCCCGGCCAGCTCAACGCCGCGCCGGTCCGCCCATCGGGTCAGTGCGAGCAGTGCCCGCGTCGTGTTGCTCGTCTCCACGATCACGGCCCCGTTGCCGGCCCGAGCAGCCACTGGCAGGTCGTCGATGCCGTAGCCATCCGGCAGCGCGAAGCTGATGATCGCGCGTGCGGTGTCACGTCCGCCTACGGCGTCGGGCGCGCCCTCGGCCACGACCACTCCGGCGGACAGCACCACGACCCGGTCGGCCAGCGCGTGGGCCTCCTCCAGGTTGTGCGTGGTCAGCAGAATGGTCGTCCCTGCGCTGCGCAGCCGGCGGACGACCTGCCACGCATCGCGGCGGGCGGCCACATCGAAGCCGGTCGTCGGCTCATCCAGGAACAACAGCTCAGGGTCGCCGATCAGCCCCAGCGCCAGGTCGAGGCGGCGCTTCTGGCCGCCCGACAGCGCCCTGACTTTGCGCCGCTCCTGCCCGGCCAGGCCTACCAGGTCGATCACCTCGCCTGTGGTCCTGGGTGCGAGGTAGTAGCCGGCCGCGCGGGCGATGGTCTCGCGTACCGTCAGGTACGGTTCGACCGCGAGGTCCTGCAGCACCAGCCCGGTCCGCTCGCGCAAGTCCCTGCCGTTGGAGCGCTCGCCCGGATCGAGGCCGAGCACTTCGGTATAGCCGCCATCGCGGTCGCGAAAGCCCTCGAGGATCTCTAGCGTCGTCGTCTTGCCGGCCCCGTTAGGCCCGAGGAGCGCGACGATCTCGCCGAACCGGACCGTGAATCCGACGTCTCGCACTGCCTGCACCGAGCCGTAGCTCTTGCGCAAGCCTGCCACTTCGATTGCGTATGCCATGGACCCATTGCAAGCCAGCGGCTAGGACCCGCGGCAGGCCCGCCGGTAGGGTCGCAGCCCGACGAAAGGATGCGGGCGAACGACGGCGTGCAACTTTCGTAGGTCTCTGGCCGGCCAAAGGAATCGCCTGGACGAGTGGCTGAGCTGCCATGACATAGCGTGAAGCGCGTGAACGTCCGAACCTGGATCCGGCAGCACTGGCTCGTGCTGGACATCCTGATAGCCGCCGGGCTCGCACTGGGCGACACCGCCAACACGCTGGGCGGTGGGTCCTGGTGGCCCGCGCACCCGGGCACG
>DASXIA010000068.1:0-3176 GCA_036488155.1 Streptosporangiaceae bacterium
GCCGGTGCCGACGGCCTGGTAGTCGTGGACTTCGGCGGTTTCCTCGGCCCGCGACGATGATCATCACAGCGAAGTGAGACCCCTCTTGTGGTCGTGTGCACTTATCGGCTTTGCCATCGCAGATACCGCGTCTGGTTGGACCGCCATCAGTGCGCAGCGTGCTGCAATCCGCCACCAGGCCACCCCGTCCGATGCAGCCGTCGCAATGTCCGCCGATGTCGCTACGGCGGCGGCTCGAGGACTTCGACGCCAGTCGTGCCGACCCATGTGATCAGTTTGCTGAGACCAGCTGTCCAGTTCCTCCTGCGCTCGGGTCCGGTGAGGCCCCGAAGTCCTAGCCCTTCCCTTCCCTCGTTCCGGGGGATCCGCTGCTGCGCTCAGCTGCGGAACAGGGAGTTCATTTCGGCGAAGTCGAGCGCGCCTTCCAGCGACGAGAGTCCTCCATCGGTCAGTGCCTCGGCTGCGGCTCTGCTGGCAGCCGTGTAGGCGGACTGGGCCAGGGCCGTGCCCAGGCTGATCCGCCGCACCCCAGCCGCGGCAAGCTCCGTGATGGTCGGGCCGCTCAATACGGCCATGGCGTTGACCGGGAGCGGTGAGCGCGCGCACAGGTTCCGCAGCTCCTCTAGGTCGAGCAGGCCAGGCACGAAGATCCCGTCTGCCCCCGCTGCGGCGTACGCCTCGGCGCGCTTGAGTGTCTCGTCCAACCGCCCCTCGGCTTCACCTATCCCGAAGAGGTACACGTCCGTGCGCGCGTTGATGACGAAATCCGGTAGGCCGCATGCGGCAGCGGCCTCCCGCGCGGCGCGGAGCCGGGCGCTGTGCTCGGCGATGCCGAACAGCGGGCCGCCGACAGCGACGGAGTCCTCCAGGTTGGCGCCCACCACGCCGACCTCCACCACGGCACGGATGGTCGTTGTGACATCCGCCGGATCCGTCCCGTATCCGCCCTCGATGTCGGCGGTCACCGGCAGGTCGACGGCGGAGACGATGCGTCGGATCGCGTTGACCATCTCCGGGCGGCTCAGTCGCTGCCCGTCTGCGCGACCGCAGGACCAGGAGATGCCACCGCTGGTCGTTGCGATCGCGTCCGCCCCGGCCGCCGCGATCACCACCGCGCTGCCGGCATCCCAGGCGTTGGGGAGCACCAGGGCGGTGGGCTTGGTGCTGAGCTGACGAAGGCGACGGGCTTTATCTTGGGTTGCGGCATCGGTCGAACGCTGCGTGCTGACAGTCATGTGGATAAACGCTTTCATGTCTCGGGTTTGTTGAGGCTGGACGAGGAGCGCTTCCGACCCTCCTGCATGCTGGCGCACTGGCGCCCGGCCAGGAACTGATTAAGCTCAGACCGAATCCTGGAACGGTCCGGAGCCGAGGAGAGTGGGCGTGCGGTCGCAGTTGGCGCTGTCGGTGAGGGACCTTGCCGAGACCCGCTTCTCCATCTCGCCGATGTGGGAGGTCGTCACGAGCTTCCGAGCCCTGGTCACAGTTCCCGTACCCGAAATCCAGCGCAGCTGGGCGGCTCAGGTACGTCCGCGACTGCTAGATGCCGGGCTGGATCGTGGCTGGCTGGCGGACATGATCCCCGCAGCGGGCCATCTGCCGGACTTCCTCAACCCGCCCACCGCGGCGGCATGCGCGGATATCGAGGACGAGCTGGCCGCCATTCGGCGCACCGACCCGACGCTGGTTCGGCGCGACCTCGACACCATTTTGGCGGACGGCGGCTGGCACGGCCGCCGCCTCTCCGCCCGCCTCAAGAGCCTGCACCGAGAGCCAGAGCGACATCTCCCGCGGGTGGCAGGCGAGATCGAGACCTACTGGCAGCTGGCGCTGGCACCCTACTGGGCCAGGATCCGCACCGTTCTGGAAGCGGACGTCTTCCACCGCGCCCGTCAGGTCGCTGAGCGGGGCACCGCCGCAGCGCTGAACGACCTGCACGCCACCGTGCGCTGGGACGACGGGACACTCCTGCTCACAGAACGGCACTGCGCCATCGCGAGGATCGCAACAGCGGCAGGACTGCTCCTCGTGCCCTCCGCCTTCGCCTGGCCACGCGTGCTGACTCGGTCGGTCGGCGCAGACCCACCGCAAATTGCCTATCCAGCGCGGGGAAGCGCCACCTTGTGGGAGCAGCGGGCGCAGCACCGCGCACCTGCCCTCGCCAGGGTGATCGGGAACTCCCGAGTCCTGCTTCTGACGGAGCTGGAATCGCCGGCCTCCACCACCGACCTTGCCGGCCGATCCGGCCTCTCGGCGGCGGGAGTCTCCCAGCACCTCACGGCTCTGCGCGCGGCGGGCCTGGTCAGCTGCCACCGTGCCGGACGCTCAGTGCTCTATGCCCGAACCGCTGTCGCCGACGCCCTGCTCGCGGCGCAGTCGTGACATGACTCGGCAGCCGACCACACCTGCGGGGCTACCTGCTGATCTTGGCGCCAGGCGGGAGGTCCTCGATCTGCCGGCGGAGCTGTCCCTGCAGGCTCAGGTATACCTCGAAGTCCATGAGCTGGAGGTTCTCTGCCACGATCGGCGCGCCGAGCACGGGAGGAAGCCTGCATGCGAGCACCTGGCCAGGGCTGGGGATGAGGCCCAGGCGGTTCTGCGCCGCAAACGCTAGGCCGTCTTGCAGGGTAGCCAATCTTGTGGTTCACGCCAGCCAGCACGACGTCGTTGCGCTCGGCCCGTGCACCGTCAGGACTGAGAAGCACCTCCCGCACACACGGCCGCGGATGCAGCGCAGCCGACCGCGGCCAGGGCGAGATCGGCAGTCGGCTGCTGAAGCCAGCCCAGTCTTTGGCCTTGCAATAGGGCGTCCGGATGAGGATGGCCGGCCATTCCCCCCGCGCCGGGCAGCACCAGGTGGGTCGACAGGCTGAAGCCGGCGCCCGGTTGGGTTAGCACTGGCAGCAGCGACTCGTTCGCGCATGGTCGGCGGCCGCCGCCAACGCCCGTGAGCCGACCGCAGGGACGGGACACGGGCTCACTCTACGGCCCGGATTAGAGCGCAAATCTCATCAGCCCAAGACCAGAACCCGCAGGGTCAGCGGGCCGCGCGCGCCCAGCCGCCAATCGTGGTCGGGTGGCCCGGGGGAATTGCACCCCCGGGCTCCCACAGATCCCGGCGTGACACTCTCGCGTCACCGGGCTCTTCTTGCTCTCGCCTCCGGCTGGCTAGTACC
>DASXIA010000130.1:0-2662 GCA_036488155.1 Streptosporangiaceae bacterium
ACCTGCCCGATCCGCCCGTTTTGCGTCGCGTCTGACCTAGCATCCGAAACGTGCCTTTAGTAATTCGGTATATACGCCTATAAGGGTTCACCAAGGGGCCGTTTCGGATGCTAAGACATCACAATCGGGGATCAGCCGGAGATTGACTCGCCGGTGTCGAACGGGATCAGCAAGGTCCGCAGCAGCCCGGCGAGATGCCCCTGCTGGTCCGCATCGAGTCCGGTGAGCAATGCCTGCTCACCAGCCAGTAGCGCAGCGAACGCGTTGTCAACGGTCTGTAGCCCGTCGCTCGTGAGCTGGACGAGCACGCCTCGTTTGTCCTGGAGATCGCGGCGGCGGCTGACTAGTCCCGCTGCTTCGAGCCGGTCGATCCGGTTGGTCATCGTGCCGGAAGTAACCAGAGTCGCGCGAATCAGCGCGCCCGGGCTGAGCTGGTACGGCGGGCCTTGCCTCCGCAGTGCCGACAGAACGTCGAACTCCCAGATCTCCAGGCCGTGAGCGGCGAACGCCGCCCGCCTCGCCCGGTCCAGGTGCCGCGCCAGCCTGGATACCCGGCTCAGTACCTGCAGCGGGCTCACATCCATGTCGGGCCGCTCGGCCTGCCAGCGCGCGACGATCTCGTCGACCTCGTCGGTGCCGGGCTGGCTGTCGTCGGTGCCGGGTCGCGGGGCGGCGAAAGCGGGCTGGCTGGCGGATGCCATGGCACGAGCATATCTCTTGACATCGAGACTTCCAGTGGAGTAAAAACACGGAAGATTAACTCGACGTCAAGAGAATAGGCGCAGAGCATGCCGGCCAGCCCGCCGGTGCCAGCGGCCCGCGGCATCGGGCCGGCGAGCGGGCCTTGGCCGGCAAGAACTGAAATTCGCGAGAAGTGGACTGGACATCATGTGGGATCCTGCGCAGTACCTGCACTTCGCCGACGAGCGCTCGCGCCCGTTTTATGACCTGACCTCCCGGATCGCTGCCGCCGCACCCGGCTACGTCGCGGACCTGGGGTGCGGTCCCGGCCAGCTGACAGCGTCACTGGCGGTCCGCTGGCCGGAAGCCGAGGTGCTCGGCATCGACTCATCTGCCGAGATGATCCGGACGGCACTGTCGGCCGATTACGGCGACGCTATGCGCAGCGGCCGGCTGAGCTTCGTCGCTCAGGACATTAACGACTGGCGGCCCGCCCGGCCGGTCGACGTGATCGTCTCGAACGCGGTGCTGCAATGGGTTCCGAACCATAGGGAGCTCCTGCCGCGCTGGGCGGCCTTCCTCGCCCCGGCAGGTTGGCTCGCCTTCCAGTTGCCGGGCAACTTTGACCAGCCGACTCACGCCACGCTGCGCGAGCTAGCCGGGTCAGCCCGGTGGCGCGATCAACTTGCAGGCGTTCAGCTCAACCGCCAGGCCGGGGATCCGGACCAGTATCTCGACCTGCTGGCCAGCCTGGGCTTGATCGTCGACGCATGGGAGACGACCTACCTGCACGTCCTGTCGGGGGCCGACCCCGTGACGGAGTGGTACAAGGGATCCGGGCTGCGCCCGGTCCTCGCCGCGCTGGACGCTGAGGACGGGAGCAAGTTCGTTGCCGAGTACTCGCAGCAGGTGCAGAAGCACTACCCGGCCGCACCGTATGGCACTGTGCTGCCATTTCGCCGGGTTTTTGTCGTCGCGCGGCGGCCCTAACTGCGCGTTCCCGGCTTGCTGGTTGCCGTGCCGTATTAGTCGCCCTGCCGCAGTAGCTCCATCGCCTCAGCTGACAGCCGCGGTTTGTGGTCGAGCTCACGCATGCCGTTCCAGGCCAGGTTCACCAAGTGCGCGGCCATCTCCTCAAGCTCCGGCTTGCGCGCGTCCAGCCACCACTGGCCAGCTGACGTCACCATGCCGACGAGCATCTGGGCGTACACGGGCGCTAGCTTCGGGTCGTAGCCCCTGGACTTCAGCACGTCACCGAGGATGTACTCGACCTGGCCCGCGATATCGCTAATCAGGCTGGCAAAGGTACCTGAGCCCGAGGTCGGGTTGGAGTCACGCACCAGGATCCGGAAGCCGTCGGAGTTCTCCTGGATGTAACGCAGCAGGTGCACCGCTGCCACCTCGAACTTGGCCATGGTGTCTTCGCCGTCGAGCAGCCTGGTGGCCATGGTCAGGAAGCGCTCGACCTCGCGGTCAACGACAACGGCGTATAGCCCCTCCTTGCCGCCAAAGTGCTCGTAGACGACCGGCTTCGAGACGCCGGCCTGGGCGGCGATCTCCTCAATGGAAGTGCCGTCCAGGCCGCGCTCGGCGAATAGGCGCCGACCAATATCCAGAAGCTGCTCGCGGCGCTCTTTACCGGTCATGCGCTTGCGATTGCTCGGAGTGGTCTGATTTGTCACCACCCCATCATGGTCGGTCAGGCCGCGGTCCGGCCAATCGGTTTGGCCGCGGCCCGGCGTGTCATCGAACCGAGCCGCCTGGTGCCGGTCTTCTTGGCGGTCAGCCTGGCCTCGTCCGGCCACCGTACGTCGTAGACCCAGCCGAGCTTCTCGCAGAGCCAGATCAGCCGCGCCGCGATGTCAATCTGACCGCGCAGGGCGCCGTGCCTGGCGCAGGTCGGGTCGGAGTGATGCAGGTTGTGCCAGGACTCGCCGAAGGACAAGATGGCCAGCCAGTTCACGTTCCGCGACTTGTCCCT
>DASXIA010000160.1:0-20121 GCA_036488155.1 Streptosporangiaceae bacterium
GTCGAGCGCGAACGCGCTGATCGCGGTCGACGGGCGGCTGCCGCGCTGACGCTGGGTTAGTCGGGAACTATGCGGGAGACTTATGCACGTCCTGGCGTGCATGAGTCTCCCGGCTAACTCAGCGGAGGTTCCGTGATCACACGTGCTTCGCGCCGAGTTGCAATCGTCCTGGCCGGCAGCGCGCTCATGCTAGGGGTCGGCTTAGTCCCGGCTCAGGCTGCGACGAGCGGCTGGCGAGTCGAGGCGAAAGTCGCGTTCCGTGGCAGCCAAACCGTCCTTGTCAGTGTTGCGGCCGTTAGTCCGTCAGATGCGTGGGCGGCTGGCTTCAGTGCCAAGGGCTCCGGCCACCCGCTGTTGCGAACCGTGATCAGGCGCTGGACTGGCAAGACGTGGCGCCCGGTCACGCTGCCCGCGAAAATCTCTACGGCGTTCGCAAAGGAAGGCACGATCGACTCCCAGTTGGGCGCGGCGTCCGCTAAGAGTGTCTGGTTCTTCGGCGGAGTCGAGGGCGGCTACCTGCGGCTGAATGGCGGGCGGTGGAGCCTCGGACGGCTGCCGGGCGCCGGTCCGAAGTCCGCGCTCGTCGACATCCATGCGGTCAAGGTGTTCAGCGGCACCAACGTGTGGGCATTCGGGGAGCGCGACACGCTTTCGGTCACGCAGATAATCGCCAAGCCGTACGTCGCGCATTACAACGGCCGTCAGTGGGTGAGGGTGACCGTACCCGGGCCCGCGTCCGGGAGCACCGCAATCACCGCCGCGGGTGCCGTGTCTTCCGGTGACATCTGGGCCGTTGAGGGTGGCCCGACACTCAACGGCACCTCGACTTCGGCCGCCACCGTGCCAGTGCTGTTGCATTGGACAGCCAGCACCGGCTGGCAGGACGCGGCGCAGCAGCCGCAACTCCGTGCGGGCGATCAGCTGACCAGCGCGGTGGTGGAGCCGAACGGCAATGCCTGGTTCGGCGGCTCGGCTGAGAACACGGCGAAGGGAACGACACCGCTCACGGCTGAGTGGAACGGGACCAGCTGGTCGGTGAAGGATCTGCCCATGCGCGCCACGTCGACGAATTGGCAGTTGGACGTCATGACGCCGGACGGAACCGGTGGCATCTGGGCACTGGCCCGGGCAGGCATTGGCGCGAAGGAACGGATCTGGCACCTGCGCGGCGCTACCTGGTCGATCGTCAGCCCGGCCCTCGGCAAGCGGCGGTGGGTACTTGAGGGGCTGGCGCTAGTGCCGCGCACGCACTCGGTCTGGGCTGTCGGTGTGGTGCAGGCCGGCAAGTCGGGCGCCGACGGGCCGATCGCAGTCGACGGGCGGCTGCCCCGCTAGCCGCTCAGCTCGGCGTCTTCAGGACCTCCACGATCTCGGTGCCCTTCTTGACGCACTTCGAGGTATCACCGGTCTTCAGCAGTTGCGGCGTGGAAAAGCCCTGACACGTCCAGCCGCCGACGGTCACCGGGCCGGCACCGCCGGCGCCGGGCGCGTCGCCCTCCTGGATCGCCTTGGCGTAGCTCTTCTCCACCGACATGGCCGCTGCGCACGAGACGGTGCCCCGGTAGATCTTGACCTCCACCGGAACGTGGGCTGCGGTCTGGCTGGCACCACAGTCCTGGATGCTCGCCGCGTTCGACTTCGTACCGCCGCAGCCGCTGAGCGCCAGTGTCCCGGCCATCACGACGACCGCGAGGCCGAGCGCGGCGGCTA
This sequence comes from Streptosporangiaceae bacterium, assembly GCA_036488155.1. Taxonomy (GTDB): domain Bacteria; phylum Actinomycetota; class Actinomycetes; order Streptosporangiales; family Streptosporangiaceae; genus JAJYUU01. Next base: position 1,711 of record DASXIA010000160.1, read on the forward strand.
GTCGCAGGCTGATGCCAGCCGTCAGCCGAACATGCATGGAGCAAATCTCCCTTCCGCGCCCATCATGCCGTCTGCACGCCTTCCGCAGGACCGGCATCGCAGATCTCACGGCGTCGAAAAACATTCTTGCATAATCAATCACAGATCTGCATAATGATTCATGGCAGAGGTCACCGAGACCGGGGCGCGCTATGGCAGCCGCCATGTCCACGGAAACGCTGGAGGGTTGAGCATGGGCGCGCGGGTTGCGGTGGCCGGCGCGAGCGGGTACGCAGGCGGCGAGCTGCTGAGGCTCCTGGCCGGACATCCGGAGCTCGAGATCGCGGCGGTGACGGCTGGCGCAAGTGCCGGCAAGGCGGTCGCGGAACTGCATCCGCACCTCGCCGGATCGCCGGCGGTCGGCGAGCTGACCCTGCGACCGCATGATCCCGTTGCCTTCGCTGGCTGCGAGCTGATCTTCCTCGCGCTTCCGGCCGGTGAGTCCGCAGCCGTCGCGAACGCCGTTGCTGACAGCGTGAAGATCGTCGACCTCGGCCCGGACTTCCGGCTGGCCGATGCTGCTGCGTGGGAACGCCACTACGCCGGCCGCCACGCCGGCCGCTGGATCACTGGGTTGCCTGAACTGCCCGGCGCCCGGGGTGCGATCCGCGCCGCCAGCCGCGTTGCCGCTCCCGGCTGCTACGCGACGGCAGCGATGCTCGCCCTCGTTCCGCTGGTCGCCGCTGGCCTGGCTGACCCGGCTGACGTCGTGGTGGTGGCCGCATCCGGGACGTCCGGCGCGGGCCGCTCGCTGCGGACAGACTTGCTGGCTAGCGAGGTAACGGGTTCGGTGTCGGCGTACGCGGCTGGCGGGGCGCACCGGCACACGCCGGAGATCGAGCAGGCACTGGCCGAGGCCGCGGCGCCCGGCCAGGCGGCTGACGTTGACGTCCAGCCCGTTCCCGCCGTGGGGGTGAGCTTTACCCCGGTGCTGGCACCGATGCCGCGCGGCATCCTGGCGACCTGCACAGCAAGGCTGACCGCCGCCGCGATCACGACCGGTGAGCTGCGCCAGGCAATCGCCGAGGCCTATGCAGGCGAGCCGTTCATCACCCTGGTCCCGGCCCCGGCCTGGCCGGCCACCGGGTCGGTGGCCGGGTCGAACGGCGTGCACCTGCAGGCCGCCGCCGACGAGCGGGCTGGCCGCGCTGTCGTCGTCGCCGCTATCGACAACCTCGGCAAAGGCGCGGCCGGGCAGGCCATCCAGGACGCGAACCTCATGCTCGGCTTGCCTGAGACGGCGGGCCTGACAGCGATCGGAGTCGCCCCGTGAGCGTTACCAGCCCGCTCGGCTTCCGTGCCGCCGGCGTCGCGGCCGGGATCAAGGAGTCCGGCCTGCCTGACGTGGCCGTGGTCATCAACGACGGACCGGGCGCAGCAGCGGCGGGCGTGTTCACCGCCAACCGCGTCAAGGCAGCTCCCGTGCTGTGGAGCCGGCAGGTACTGGCCGGCGGCACCGTCCGCTGTGTCGTGCTGAACTCGGGCGGCGCGAACGCCTGCACCGGGCCGGCCGGCTTCCAGGACACCCACCGCACCGCCGAGCACCTCGCCGCGTTGCTCGGGATCGGCGCGGGCGAGGTGGCGGTCTGCTCGACCGGACTGATCGGCGACCGGCTGCCGATGGCAAAGCTGCTGGCCGGCGTGACGGCAGCGACGGGACAAGCCACCGCGGATGGCGGCCGTACCGCTGCTGATGCGATCCGGACTACCGACACGGTGCCGAAGACCGTGACCGTGACCGGCACCGGTTACCAGATCGGCGGCATGGCCAAAGGCGCCGCCATGCTCGCGCCTGCGCTCGCCACGATGCTCGCAGTGCTGACGACCGACGCTGACCTGCCGCCGGCCGCGCTCGACGCCGCGCTCCGCGCTGCTACGGCGACCACCTTCGACCGGCTCGACACCGACGGCTGTATGTCCACCAACGACACGGTGCTGCTGCTGGCCAACGGCGCAAGCGGCGTCACGCCGGATCCGGCCGGGTTCACCGCGCTGCTGACTGCCGCCTGCGCGGACCTGGCCAGCCAGATGCAGGCAGACGCCGAGGGCGCGAGCAAGGCCATCACGATCGAGGTGACCGGCGCCGCGAGCGAGCCGGACGCGGTCGAGGTGGGCCGCGCGATCGCCCGTTGCAACCTGCTGAAGTGCGCGATCGGAGGCGAGGACCCGAACTGGGGCCGGGTTCTTGCGGCGGTCGGCACGACCAGCGCGGCGTTCGAGCCGGACCAGCTGAGCGTCGCGATCAACGGCGTCTGGGTGTGCAAATCCGGCGCGCCCGGCGAGGATCGCGCTGGGGTCGACCTGCGCCCGCGTGAGGTGACCATCACCGTTGACCTCGCGGCGGGCCCGCACGCGGCGGCGATCAAGACGACTGACCTGACCGCCGAGTACGTGCACGAGAATTCGGCGTACTCGACGTGACGGCGTCAATAGCTGGGAACGAGGCTGCCGGGAAGGCGGCCGCTCTCATCGAAGCGCTGCCGTGGCTCGAACGGTTCCATGGCGAAACTGTCGTACTGAAGTACGGCGGTAACGCGATGACCGACGAGGGGTTGCGGCGCTCGTTCGCTCAGGACGTGGTGTTCCTGCGGTACGCCGGGCTGCGGCCGGTCGTCGTGCACGGCGGCGGACCGCAGATCAACGCCCACCTCGACCGGCTGGGGATGCGGTCGACATTCCGCGCCGGCCTTCGGGTCACCACGCCGGAGACGATGGACGTCGTCCGCATGGTGCTGACCGGGCAGGTCAACCGGGAGATCGTCGGGCTGATTAACGAACACGGGCCGTTTGCCGTCGGGCTGTCCGGCGAGGACGCGCACCTGCTGACCGCGCGGCGGGTGCAAGCCGAGGTGGCCGGCGAACTGGTCGACATCGGCGAGGTCGGCGAGGTCGAGTCGGTGAACCCTGGCGCCGTGACCGCGCTGCTGGCAGACGGGCGGATCCCGGTCATCTCGAGCGTTGCCCGCAGCGCGGAAGGTGGCGTGCTGAACGTGAACGCCGATACCGCGGCTGCGGCGCTCGCGGTCGAGTTGCGCGCGGCCAAGCTGGTGCTGCTGACCGACGTGGCCGGGCTGTACCCGAACTGGTCCGGTGCCGATGCCGCCAGTGCCATGCAGGCCAGGCCGTTCAGCCAGCTCACTGCCGACGAGCTCGCGGCGCTGATGCCGGGCCTGTCGGACGGCATGATCCCCAAGATGGCCGCTTGCCTCGCGGCCGTGCGCGGTGGCGTGCCGCAGGCGCACGTGCTCGACGGCCGGCTGCCGCACGCGATCTTGCTGGAGATCTTCACCGACTCCGGCATTGGAACCATGGTTGTCCCGAATTCGAGCCCTGGAGCGAGCGATGTCAGCCACTGAGCTACTGCAAGACCGGTACGGCGCCGTCATGATGCTCACCTACGGGATGCCGCCGGTGGCGCTGGCTCGCGGCAGCGGCTGCACGGTGATCGACGTCGACGGCAACAGTTACCTCGACCTGATCGGCGGCATCGCGGTCAGTGCGCTCGGGCATGCGCATCCGGCGATTGTCGAGGCGGTCAGCAAGCAGGTCGCGATGCTGGCGCACACCTCCAACCTGTTCCTGCACCAGCGCCAGGTCGAACTGGCCGAGCGGCTGATCGGCCTGCTGGGCACCGACGGCCGGGTATTCCTGGCCAACTCGGGCACCGAGGCGAACGAGGCAGCGCTGAAGCTGGTGCGCAAGGCCCAGGGTGGCGACAGGCCGGTCATCGTGGCGGCCGAGCACAGCTTCCACGGGCGGACCATGGGCGCGCTCAGCCTGACCGGCAAGGCTTCGATCCGCGAGCCGTTCCAGCCGTTCGGTGTGGAGGTCCGGTTCGTGCCCTACGGCGACGTGGCAGCGCTCGAGAGCGCGGTGGGCTCGGACTGCGCCGCTGTGTTTCTCGAGCCAGCGCTCGGGGAGGGCGGTGTCGTGCCCGCCCCGGCCGGCTACCTGAAGGCAGCACGCGCGGCCTGTGACCAGGCTGGCGCGCTGCTGGTGCTTGACGAGATCCAGAGCGGGATCGGCCGCACCGGCGAGTGGTTCGCCCATCAGCGTGAGGGCATCATCCCGGACGTGCTCACGCTGGCGAAAGGCCTTGGCGGCGGGCTGCCGATCGGCGCTTGCATCGGCATCGGGCGCTACGGCTCGGTGCTGGAGAAGGGCGATCACGGCAGCACCTTCGGCGGCAACCCGGTCGCCTGCGCAGCAGCGCTGGCCGTGCTGGACACCATCGAGCGGGACGGCCTTCTCGCGCACGTGACCGCGGTGGGGGCGCAACTGACCGCCGGCATCGAAAACATCAAGCACCCGCTGGTGGCCGGCGTGCGCGGCAGCGGGCTCTGGCTTGCGATCGCGCTGACGGGCGTGGCCGCTACCGCCGTCGCCGCGACCGCGCAGCGGCAGGGCTTCCTGGTCAACGCGGTTCAGCCGGACGCTGTGCGGCTCGCGCCGCCGCTGATCCTCTCGGCTGAGGAAGCGGGAACCTTCACGGCCGCGCTGCCCGCCATCCTGGACGCTGCCAGTGTCGTGCTGGCCGGGCAGGACGCGTCATGACCACCCCGGCGGCCGGCAGCCCTGTGGCTGGTGCAGCAGTTGCCGGCACCATAGTGGCAGGCACAGTGCGGCATTTCACCCGCGACGACGACCTGTCCCCGGCGGAGCAGGCTGCGGTGCTGGCACTTGCTGCCGAGGTGAAGGCGGACCGGTTTAGCCGGCAGCCGCTCGCCGGGCCTCGCACGGTCGCGGTGCTGTTCGACAAGCCGTCGTTGCGCACCAGGGTCTCGTTCGCCGTCGGCGTCGCCGAGCTTGGCGGCTTCCCGCTGGTGATCGACGCGCAGGGAACCCATGCCGGGCGGGGTGAATCCATATCGGACACGGCCAAGGTACTGGCCGGTCAGGTGGCCGCGATCGTCTGGCGCACGTTCCGCCAGGACGACATCGACGAGATGGCTGCGGCTAGCAGCGTGCCGGTGATCAATGCGCTGACCGACCGGTTCCACCCGTGCCAGGTGCTGGCCGACCTGCTCACCATCAAGGTCGCGTTCGGCGGGCTCGCCGGGCTCACGCTGACCTTCCTTGGCGACGGCTCGTCCAACATGGCGCACTCCTACCTGCTGGGCGGCGCCACCGCCGGGCTGCACGTGCGGATCAGCGCGCCGGAGGCGTACTGGCCCGCCGCGGACGTGCTTGCCGCCGCGGCAGCAGTGGCGGAACGGACCGGCGGATCGGTGACGGTGAGCGCCGACCCGCAGGATGCCTGTAAGGGAGCCGACGTGCTGGCGACCGATGTCTGGACCTCGATGGGGCAGGAAGGGCAGGAGCGCACCCGGACCGGAGCGATGGCGGCCTACCAGCTGGACGCTGCGAAGCTGGCACTTGCGAGTCCCGCTTGCCGGGTGCTGCACTGCCTGCCAGCGCACCGCGGCGAAGAGATTACCGCTGAGGTGATCGACGGGCCGGCCAGCCTGGTGTTCGAGCAGGCCGAGAACCGGCTGCACGCGCAGAAGGCGTTGCTGTGCTTCGTGCTCGACTCCTCATCGGACGGGCCGCCCGGCAGGTCGCGATGAACACCAGCCCGCTGACCAAGGCGGCCAGGCACGCGCAGATCGCCTCGATCCTGAGCCAGAAATCGGTCCCGGTTCATTCCCAGGAGCAGCTCGTTGACTTGCTGAACCAGCGCGGCGTCCGGGTCACTCAGGCGACGTTGTCGCGCGATCTCGACGAGCTCGGCGCAGTGCGGCTGCGCGGCCAGGACGGGGCGCTCGTGTACGCGCTGCCCGGCGAACCGGGCCCCGGCGGCCTCTCCGCGGGCCTGGGCAGAGTCCTGGCCGGCGGCCCGTTCGCGCCGTCGGCGGCAGATCCGGCCACCCGGCTGGCGAGGCTGGCCGCCGAGCTGCTGATGTCCGCGGAAGCCAGCGCCAACCTGGTGGTGCTGCGAACTCCGGCCGGGGCCGCTCAGCTGCTCGCCTCGGCCATCGATCACGCGCGCTGGCCGTCCGTCCTCGGCACGGTAGGCGGCGATGACACCGTGCTGGTCATCGCCCGCGATGCGAACGGCGGCGCTGAGGTAGCCGGGGAGCTGCTGCGGCTAGCCGAACGGACCAGGCCGGCTGCTGGCCGCGAGTGACATCGCAGAGCACAGACACCACAAAGCAGTGACACAGAGTGCAGTGACACCAGAGTGCAGTGACACCGCAGAACCGTGAAATCAGCTGACAGTGACAACAGATAGGCAGGTAACCCGGTGACAGAAAAAGTCGTCCTCGCGTACTCCGGCGGACTGGACACCTCGGTGGCCATCGGCTGGATTGCCGAGCAGACCGGTGCGGAAGTTATCGCGCTCGCGGTCGACGTCGGCCAGGGTGGCGAGGACCTGGAGACCATCAAGAAGCGGGCGCTTGCCTGCGGCGCTGCTGCCGCCGAAGTTGTGGACGCGCGGGATGAGTTCGCTGCGGAGTACTGCATGCCGGCCCTGCTGGCCAACGCCCGCTACATGGAGCGCTACCCGCTGGTGTCCGCGCTCTCCCGGCCGCTGATCGTCAAGCACCTGGCCAGAGTGGCGCTGGAGACCGGTGCGGGCCTGGTTGCGCACGGCTGCACCGGCAAGGGCAACGACCAGGTCAGGTTCGAGGCCGGGCTTGCTGCCCTCGCTCCGGACGTGCGGGTCACCGCTCCGGTCAGGGACTCTGGCATGACCAGGGACAAGGCCATCGCGTTCGCGGCAGAAAAGGGCCTGCCGATCAACGTGACCTCGCGTTCGCCGTACTCGATCGACCAGAACGTCTGGGGCCGCAGCTGCGAGACCGGCCACCTGGAAGACATCTGGAACGCGCCGCAGCCGGATGTCTACGGTTACACCAGCGACCCGGCCGCCGGACTGCCCGCTGAGGAGATCGTCATCAGCTTTGCCAGCGGGCTGCCGGTTGCGCTGAACGGGGAGCCGCGGACGCCGCTGGAGATGATCACCGAGCTGAACCAGATCGCCGGGGCGCACGGCGTCGGCCGGATCGACATGGTCGAGGACCGGCTGGTCGGCATCAAGAGCCGGGAGATCTACGAAGCGCCCGGCGCCATGGTCCTGATTGCCGCGCATTCGGAGCTTGAGAGCGTGTGCGTCGAGCGGGACCTGGCCCGGTTCAAGCGGCAGGCTGAGCAGCGCTGGACCGAGCTGGTCTACGACGGCCTCTGGTTCTCCCCGCTGAAGCAAGCGCTGGACGCCTTCATGACCGAAGCCTCCCGCCACGTGACTGGCGATGTCCGGCTGACGCTGCAAGGCGGCCGGGCGGTTGTCACCGGGCGGCGCAGTCCCGCTGCGCTCTATGACTACGCGCTGGCCACTTACGACACCGGCGACGTGTTCGACCAGCAGCTAGCCAAGGGCTTCATCGAGCTGTTCGGGCTGCCAGCCAAGATATCGGCAGACCGTGATCGCAAACTTGCCGGCTAGCTTCCGGTGCCGTCGCGACCGCTGGTCAGCCTCCGGCGGCGCGGCCGGGCAGGCCCGGCTCGGCCAGTTGCTCCCGCACCCGGCTGGCCAGCAGCTCGAAGGCGGTGACCTGCTCAGGCACCGCTCTGGTGAGCATGACCGGCTTGCCCTGGTCGGCGTCGGCGGCCGCCTGCGGGCTGAACGGCACGCTGACGATGCGCTCGATCTGCTGCCACACGCTGTCATCGGGCGGCGCGGGCGGGAACATTGTCGTGACCTCGCCGCAGTGCGAGCAGACCAGGCCGCTGTAGTTCTCGACCCCGCCGAGAATCTCGGCGCCCGCTCTACTGCTCGCCAGCCGCAGGTGGGCCAGCAAGCGGCGGACGTCCTGGTGCGCGATCACCTGCGGCGTCACCACGACGAGCACGTGCACGGGCCGTCCGCGCAGCGCGAAGACGAACTGCTGGATGTCGGCGGTTCCCGGCGGCAAGTCGATGACGAGGCAATCCGGGCTGTCCCAGTCCGTGTCGGTGATCAGCCGGCGGACCAGGAGCTCGGCGAGCCCGGCCGCGACGCCCAGGCCCTGGCCCTCGCCGATGAGGAAGCCGGCCGAAGCCAGCTGGATGCCGTGCCGTCCGACCGCCTGCAGCCGCGCCGCTGCAGTGCCCGCCGCGCCGAACACGGTGAGCTGGCCGGCGTCCTGACGGCGGCGCAGGCCCAGCATCCGCGGCACGTCGGGACCGTAAAGGTCGGCGTCCACCAGGCCGGTGCGCAGGCCGCTGGCCGCCAGCGCCAGCGCCAGGTTCACTGCGACGGTGGTCTTGCCAACTCCGCCCTTGCCGCTGGCGACAGCGACGACGGGGACTTCATCGGAACTTGCTGGCACCTGACTTCCTCCGGGCTCGGGCGAAGTCACCAGCCCGGCTCGCGGGCGTTCCGGTGACTCCATTTGGATTGTCCGATTAACTCAAGCAGACTCAGACCCCAGCCGAATGCCTAGCCCGGAGACTGATCGTGACATCTGAGGAAGAAACTGCAGAACCGGAGCCAGCGTCGGGCGGGCCAGTGCGGCTGTGGGGCGGCCGCTTCGAATCCGGCCCTGCGGAAGCGCTGGCCCGGCTGTCGGTCAGTGTTCAGTTCGACTGGCGGCTGGCGCCGTACGACTTGCTGGCGTCGGCTGCGCACGCCCGGGTGCTGCACAAGGCGGGACTGCTCACCGATGCCGAGTCGGCCCGCATGCTGGGCGCGCTCGACGATCTGGGCCAGGCATGCCGGAACGGCACGTTCCGGCCGTCGGCAGCGGACGAGGATGTGCACACCGCGCTCGAGCGCGGGCTGCTGGAGCGTGTGGGCCAGCTCGGCGGCAAGCTGCGAGCCGGGCGCAGCCGCAACGACCAGATCGCCACCGACCTGCGGTTGTATCTGCGTGATCACGCGCGGATCGTGACGGCGCGGCTGACCGAGCTCGAGCTGGCGCTGATTGGCCAAGCCGAGCGGCATGCTGACATCCCGGTGCCCGGCATGACGCATCTGCAGCACGCTCAGCCGGTTCTGCTCGCGCACCAGTTGCTCGCGCATGTTCAGGCGTTTGCCAGGGACGCCAGCCGCCTGCGCGACTGGGACGTGCGTGCCGCCGTCAGCCCGCTGGGCTCGGGTGCCCTCGCCGGCTCATCCCTGCCGCTCGACCCGGACGCTGTCGCTGCCGAGCTCGGGTTCGCCCGTGCTGCGGACAACTCCATGGACGCAGTCAGCGACCGGGACTTCGCGGCCGAGTTGTGCTTCATCGCGGCGCTGCTCGGCGTCCACCTGTCCCGGCTGGGGGAGGAGGTCGTGCTCTGGTCCTCGCACGAGTTCGGCTGGGTCGAGATCGACGATGCCTATGCGACCGGCTCGTCGATCATGCCGCAGAAGAAGAACCCGGACGTTGCCGAACTCGCTCGCGGCAAGGCCGGCCGGCTGATCGGCAACCTCACCGGGCTGCTCGCCACCCTGAAGGGGTTGCCGCTGGCCTACGACCGGGATCTGCAGGAGGACAAGGAGCCGGTATTCGATGCGGTCGACACTCTGCTAACAGTGCTGCCAGCGATGGCCGGGCTGATCGGCACGCTCCGGTTTCATACCGAGCGGCTCAAGGCCACTGCGGCAGCTGGTCATGCCCTCGCTGCTGACCTGGCCGAGCTTCTGGTCCGGCGCGGCACTCCGTTCCGGGAGGCACACGAGGTTGTCGGGCATCTGGTGATCTGGTGCCAGGTGAATGACTGCGAGCTTGCCGAGGTCAGCGACGAGGACCTGGAGAAGGTGTCACCCCTGCTGACGCCCGACGTCCGCGACGTGCTCACGGTGCCGGGCGCGATCGCGGCCAGGGCGAGCCACGGCGGTACGGCGCCCGCGCGGGTAGCCGAGCAGCTCACCAGGCTGCGCGCGGAGGTGCAGGGCCAGGCCGCCTGGGCTGCAGGCAGCTAGGGCCCGGGCACCGGGCCGCGGCGTCCCAGGTTGCCGGGATGGGCACCGGCGAGCAGGTCACCTGCATCCCGGGCCGATTCGCTACGGTGGTACCGGACTACGCGCGGACGGAGCTTGATGCCTGCTGACGGCGTGCTGGACATCGACCTCGCCTACCGGCGAGGGAACTTGCGTATCTGGCTGCCCGCCGTCCCGACGTCGGCTGGGGGAGTGCGGTGAGCGAGCCTTCGGTGGCTGAGGATCTGAGGCGGCTGCGGCGTCGGCTGGAGCAGGAAGACCGGCTGGTCACCGCCTTCTCCGGCGGGGCCGATTCGGCGCTGCTTGCCACAGTGGCGCACCAGGTGCTGGGGCCGCGCGCGCTCGCGGTCACGGCGGTGTCGGCCAGCCTGCCCGCGGCCGAACGGGCGTTGGCGCGGGACTTCGCCCGGTCAGGCGGCCTGGCCCACGTGGAGGTGTGCACCGACGAGCTGGACCGGCCCGAGTACCGGCGCAACGGGGCCGACCGCTGCTTCCACTGCAAGAGCGCGCTGTTCGACGCGCTGGCGCCGGTCGCGGCGGCCATGGGGGCGCGGGTGGCGCTGGGCACCAACGTGGACGACCTGTCCGATCACCGGCCCGGGCAGCAGGCCGCGCGGGCCCGGGGCGCGGTGTTCCCACTGGTCGACGCGGGCCTGACGAAGGCCGCTGTCCGCGCGGTGAGCCGGCAGCTGGGCCTGGTCACCGCGGCCAAGCCTGCCGCGGCCTGCCTGTCCTCTCGTATCGCCTACGGCGACCCGGTAAGCCCGGAGCTGCTCGGCCAGATCGAGCAGGCCGAGGCGGCATTGCGCGACGCAGGGTTCGCAGCGTGCCGGGTGCGGGCGCATGCGGGCGGAAGCGTGGCCCGGATCGAGATACCGCCGGAGGAACTGGATGTGTTGCTGGCCCGCCGGGAGGAGATCGCGGGCCAGGTCCGCGCGGCCGGGTTCGTGTTCGTCACGCTGGACCTAGCCGGGCTGCGCAGCGGCAGCATGAACGCGCTGCTCCCGCTGCACGTGCTGGACGGGGCGGAACGGGCGGCCGGGGCCGGGGGTGCGCCGTAGGTGGACGCCGACCAGCCGGAGGACACCCCGCCTCTGGGATCCGGCCCCGCGGGATCTCTGCTTCAGGGATCTCTGCTTCAGGGATCTGTGCCGCTGGGGTTTGCCACCGTGGATCTGGACCGGCTGCGGCGGCAGGGGCTGCCCGAGGTCATCTACGCGCCAGGCAAGCAGCCGGCTGAGATCGCGGCTATCGCGGCCACGTTGTTGGCCCGCTCGTCCGGACCGGTACTGGTGACCCGGCTGGAGCCGCGAGAGGCAGAAGCCGTCCTAGCCGAGGTTGCGGCTGGTACTGGCGGCATGTCCGGGGGTACGGCCGGCACGGCCGGTGCGATGGATACGGCGCGGAGGGACGGGGTCGGCGCGCACGTTCCGGGCCGTTACGACGCCGTGGCCCGGCTGCTGTGCTGGCGCCCCGCCCCGCCGGGCGGATGCCGGGTTGCCGTGGTCACGGCGGGCACCGCGGACGGGCCGGTGGCCGCCGAGGCAGCCGCCGTGGCCTCCGCCATCGGGCTGGATGTGCGCGAGTTCCGCGACGTAGGCGTGGCCGGTCTGCACCGGCTGCTGGCCGTGGCGGACGACATCGCGGCCGCCGACGTGGTGATTGTCATCGCGGGCATGGAGGGGGCGCTGGCCAGCGCGGTGGGTGGCCTGGTCGGCGTCCCGGTGGTGGCGGTGCCGACCTCCACCGGGTACGGGGCCGCGCTGCAGGGCGTGACCGCGCTGCTGGCCATGATGACTTCATGCGCGGCCGGGGTCAGCGTGGTCAACATCGACTCCGGCTTCGGCGCGGCCATGGCCGCTCACCGGCTGACCTTCGCGCTGAGGCGCCATGCCCGGACGGGCCGGCCATGATCCTCTGGCTGAACCCCTTCTCAGGGATCTCCGGGGACATGTTGCTCGGGGCGCTGCTGGACCTCGGGGCGCCGATTGACGAGGTCCGCGCGGCCGTCGCGAGCACCGGCATTACCGGCTGGACGCTGACCACCGAGCCCGTGCGGCGGGCCGGGCTAACCGCCCGGCGGGCCTGCGTCCGGGTGGATGACCAGGTGCCAGGGCGGCGCGCGGCGGAGCTACTGGCCATGGCCCGGGCAGCACGGCCCGCTGCGGCCGGCCAGCTGGCCGCAGCGGCGATCAGCGCTCTGGCCGAGGCCGAGGGCCGGCTCCACGGGGTACCCGCGGATCAGGTGCACCTGCACGAGCTCGGCGGGGTGGACACGGTCGTGGACACTGTGGGCGTCGGCGCAGCCCTGCACGCCCTCGGGGTGAGCGCGGTCTGGTCGGCGCCCCTCGGGCTCGGCGCCGGAGTGGTCGATATGGCGCACGGCCAGTTCCCGGCGCCGGCTCCGGCCACGGTCGCCTTGCTGGAGGGGGCTCAGGTCACCGGGATCACCGGGACCGCGGCGCCAGCCAGCCCGGCCGGGTCCACCGACGGGCCGCCGGGCGCCCCGGCGGCCGGAAAGATGGCATGGCCGCTAGCCGGGGAGACGGTGACGCCGACCGGGGCGGCGCTGCTGCGAGCGATGGGCTGCCGGTACGGGCCGATGCCCGCGCTCCAGGTGGCGGGCAGCGGGTACGGGGCAGGCGGCCGGGACATCCCCGGGCGGCCCAACGTTCTGCCCGTCTTGCTCGGTGAGCCGGTAGCCGATACCGCGGCGGTCCAGCCGCAGGCCCCGTCCGCCGTGGAGACACTGCTGGTGGTGGAGACCACGGTGGACGACGTGACCGGGGAGCTGCTCGGCGAACTGCCCGGCCTGCTGCTCGCTGCGGGGGCGCTGGATGTGTGGATCACCGCCGTGACCGGTAAGAAGGGCAGGCCGGCTCACGTGGTGACCGCGCTGTGCCGCCCCGAGGCGGCGGGCCCGGTCCAGGCCCGGCTGCTGGCCGAGACCGGCAGCCTGGGCGTCCGGCAGCATCAGGTCCGGCGCGAGGCGCTGCCCCGGCAGGAAACCGAGGTAACCGTGCAAGGGCACGGGATCAGAGTCAAGCTCGGCCCGCACCGCGCCAAACCCGAGCACGATGACGTGGCCGCCGCGGCCCGGGCCACCGGCCTGGCGCTGCGCCAGGTGACCTCGGAGGCCCTCCGCCAGCTCCCGCTGGGGCCCGCCGGCTGACCCTGCTCGCGGTCAGACGAACAGCGGCTCGGCCGCCGTCCGCTCGGCCAGTGCGCTCATCGCTGCATCGTCCGGCGCCCCGGTGAACCGGCTGGCCGCGTCGAGCACCCTCGGGAGCAGGTCCGTGTCCCCCACGCTGTTGAGGAACACCCCTGGGCGGCTCAGCGCCCACCACACCGCGAGATCGATGTCGTCCTGCTGCTCGAGCGGCTCGTACCAGGTCGCCCGGGTGTGCGGTCGGCCCGCCCAGGGCCGCAGGGCGATCGATTTGATCGTCTGTACCGCGACATTGCGCTCGCGGCAGGTCGCGTGCAGGGCGTCGAAGTTGCCGGCGTAATACGGGTTCTGCATGGTGACGAAGTTGTATGGAAGCAGCACCGAGTCGAAGTCGAACCGCTCAAGGCTGCGCCGGTGCGTCGCGGCGATCTGGCTGCCGTGACCGGTGACCCCGATCCAGCGGATGAGGCCCTGCTCCCGGGCTTCACGCGCGGCCTCGATCGCCCCGCCAGGGCTCAGGGCGATGTCCCACTCGATCGGATCGGCCAGGGCGTGCAGCTGCCAAAGGTCGACGTGGTCGACGCCCATCCGGTCCAGGGACCGGTGCAGTTCCTCGCGGGCCCCGGCGGCGGTGCGCTCGCCGGTCTTGGTCGCCAGGAAGAACCGGCCGGGCTCTCGCTGCAGCCATGGCCTGATGCGCACCTCCGCCTCGCCGTAGGAGGCGGCCACGTCCAGGTGGTTCACCCCGTGGGCGAGCAGGACGTCCAGGGTCTCGTCCGCGACCCGCTGGGAGACCTGCGCGAGAGCTGCCCCGCCGAAGAGCACCCGGCTGCTCTGGTGACCGGTGCGGCCGAACTCTGCCTGTTCGATGGGCATGAGACCTCCGAAGTGGCTTGGGCTGAATCTGAGAGTACAGCGGACCACTGACGGGCGGTTCGACGCACCGCGCTGAATTAGGACGACGGAGGTGGCCCTGGGCGGGTGGCGGCCCCCAGCGTCGCGGTGTCCTGGGTGAGCGGCTCGCCGTGACCAAAGCAGGCGACTGCGACGCTGAGGCCGGCCAGCCGGCGGAACGACGCGGCGGCCCGGGCTCGGTCGACGTTGAATACGCCGCAGCTGACTCTTCCATCGTGGTTCCCGGCCGCCGCGTCGCCGGTGAACAGCACCCGGTGCCGGGGAAGATAGGCCGCGATGCTGCCGGCCGTATGGCCGGGAACGGCCACGGTCACGGCACCATCGCCGAAGCCAAGTTCGTCGCCGTCCCCGAGTTCGCGGTCGATCCGGGGAGGCACCGTTGGCTGCGGCGGGAGCTGGCTCATCACCTGGTCGTAGATGGGCTGCTCCCAGTCGGCCAGGTCCGGTGCCGGTCCGGGAACCTGTGCCCGGATGAACGGCGCGTCGGCGTGGTGTGCCAGCACTTCTACCTCGCCCCAGCCGGTGATGACAGCCGCGGCGCCGATGTGATCGGCATGGAAGTGCGTCAGGACCATCCGGCGCAGATCCGAGCGCTGGTATCCGGCCTGGCGGATCGCTTCTGCGATCCGGGGCCCGGAGCCGGGAAGGCCGGTGTCGATCAGTGTCAGCCCGTCGGGATCCCGCCACAGGTACGCATTCCCGGTAGGAAGGCGGATGAAGTACAAGCGCGGCATCAGCTGGATGATGTCCATACTGAACGGTAAACAGCGGCCGGACAGCGCGACTGAGCGTTCTGCTGCCAGCAGACTGGCTGCCTGGTGTAGGTACGCTCTGACAGTGCCCGCGAGTCAGCGTTTGCAGTTTCCCGCACCTAGCGCGGGAAACTGCGGGCGCTAAGCGGGCGGGGCGGGATTGGCATGGAGCGGCTGCCGCGGGAGTTCTTCGACCGGCCCGCCATTGAAGTGGCGCCTGACCTGCTCGGTTGCATCCTCTGGCACGACAGCCTGGCGGGCCGGGTCGCTGTCCGGCTGGTCGAGGTCGAGGCCTACCAGGGTGCCAGCGACCCGGCCTCGCACGCATTCCGCGGGCAGACCGCGCGTAACGCCGTCATGTTCGGCCCGCCAGGCCACGTGTACGTCTACTTCACCTACGGCATGCACTTCTGCGCCAACCTGGTCTGCCAGCCCGCCGGTCAGGCCGAGGCGGTGCTGCTGCGGGCCGGTGAGGTGGTGGCCGGGGCGGACCTCGCGGCGCAACGGCGGGTTCGGGAGAACGGCCAGGAGCCTGGTAACGGCAGCGGGCCTGGTAACGGCAGCAAGCCCGGCAACAGCCGGCCCCTGCGGGCCGTTGACCTGGCTCGCGGTCCGGCCAGGCTCTGCCAGGCGCTCGGCATCGACCGCGGCCTGGATGGCGCTGATGTCTGCGAGCCGGGTTCGCCCGTGGGGATCGGGCCCGCGCAGCAGCCTGCGCTGGCCGGCGCTGCGCCTGCCGCGGCTGCGCCGGCTGCGAGGGGGCAGGCCGTCATCAGCACCGGACCCAGGGTCGGAGTCAGCCAGGCAGCCGACCGGCCGTGGCGTTACTGGCTGGCCGGCGACGAGCACGTTTCCCTCTATCGTCCGTCGAAGCCCCGATCGTCACGGCAGAAACCAGTTACCGGCCTTGGCGCGGGGGATGGGACGATGCTCGGGTGAGCGACATTATCGACGAGCTGACCTGGCGCGGCCTCATCGCCGTGTCCACCGACCTGGATCACTTGCGGAAGGCGCTGGATACCGGGATTGTCACGTTTTACTGCGGCTTCGATCCGACAGCGCCCGGGCTGCACATCGGCAACCTGGTCCAGTTGCTCACCATGCGGCGGCTGCAGCAGGCGGGACACCGCCCGATCGCCATTGTCGGCGGCGCGACCGGCCTGATCGGCGACCCGGGGGGCAAATCGGTCGAGCGCGTCCTGAATCCGCGCGAACTTGTTGCCGAGTGGGTCGAGCGCATCCGCGCGGAGGTCAGCCGGTTCCTGGACTTCAGCCCGGGTCCAACGGCGGCGACGGTGGTCAGCAACCTGGACTGGACCGGCCAGTTGTCGGCGATTGATTTCCTGCGCGACATCGGCAAGCACTTCCCGGTCAACCAGATGCTGTCTCGGGAGGTCGTGCGCGCCCGGCTGGAGTCGGCCGGCATCAGCTACACCGAGTTCAGCTACCAAATCCTGCAGGCCAACGACTACCTGGAGCTGCACAACCGGCACGGCTGCACGCTTCAGCTTGGCGGCAGCGACCAGTGGGGAAACCTCGTATCCGGCGTCGACCTGATCCGGCGGGTTACCGAGCACACGGTGCATGCCCTGGCGACACCGCTCATCACCAAGCCGGACGGGACCAAGTACGGCAAAACCGAAGGCGAGGCCGTCTGGCTGAGCCAGGACTTGATGAGTTCGTACGCGTTCTACCAGTTCTGGCTGAACCGGGCCGATGCCGAGATACCCGGCTTGCTGAGGGTCTTCTCGTTCCGCTCGCGTGCGGAGATCGAGGAGCTTGAGCAGGAGATAGCTGAGCGGCCTGCCGCGCGCCGGGCCCAGCGGCTGCTGGCTGAGGAGCTCACCATCCTGGTGCATGGCGAGGCCGAGCTGTTGCGGGTGCAGGCGGCGAGCGAGGCGCTGTTCGGCCAGGGGGACCTGCGAGGGCTGGATGCCGTGACGCTGGCGGCTGCGGTGGCCGAGGTGCCGCATGCCGAGGTCGACGTCGCGCCGGAGGGCGGATCTGGCGCGCTGCCGCCGGTGGCTGACCTGATGGCGGCTACCGGCATCGTGGACAGCAAGTCGGCGGCACGGCGGGCCATCGCGGAGGGCGGCGCCTACCTCAACAACGAGAAGGTAACCGAGCAGGACGCCGCCCCGGCCGAGACCGACCTGCTGCACGGCGAGTACCTGGTGCTGCGGCGGGGGAAGCGCACAGTCGGGATCGTCCGGGTGCGCCGCGGCTGATCCGCGGAACCCGGCTGGACTTGGGCCGCCAGTCTTCGCGGCGCGGCGCGCCCAAAGGCGGCCGTCGGCTCCTCAGCGCTCGCGCACGCTCACGGATCGGCCGATCTCCGGCGTCGCAGAGCGGCGGGCTGCGCAGGTGGCCGTAGCGAGCGTCCTACTGGCCCGAGGCGAGATCGGCAGCAAGGTGTGCGACGCACGCCCCGATCTCGCTCGGCTCCGGCTGGCTGTTGCGGAGCTGGCCGAAGTCGTGACGCAATATTTATCTGACCGGGAACGTGCCCTTGCACCCCGATCCGTTGCCCCGGCTGGCCGGAAGCGGCCGGTCCGCGATCCTCACCAGGGACCGGCGGGTCAATGGTTCTTCCGATTATCGGCCAATTAGAGTGGCATTCCTCACAACAAGTGGTTGCAGCCGATATAGCGGGTCTGGTCGGCTTGCGTCCGGCCGGCACTACGGCCCCGTACGACTGGGCGTTCGCATCGGCGCAGGTCACATGCCTGACGGGCATCAGCAGGGCGCCGCGGGTGCGCAGCAGCCAGGCCGGGCGAACGGCCCGATTTGACTTCAGAGCCCGTGCTGCCTAATGTTTCGTCCTGCCCCACGACGGCGGGGCCCGCAAGGGCCTCCGAGCTCGGGGGCCAGCAAACCCCCGTTAACTCGTGGTAGCTGGATGCTGAACATCAGGCATCGGGCGGCCTAGGTGTGGGTATGCTGAAAGTACCGAAAGCAGGAACAGCCCCCGCTGACCGACTTGACAGCCTCTGGCCGATCAGGTAAGTTAGCAGGGTTGCCCCGGAGGAGGTCGCAAGATCTCCGATGGTGAGCGTCCGCTCCTTGAGAACTCAACAGCGTGCTAAAAGCCAGTGCACATGCACATCCTCGTCAATGGAGGACAAAGCCAATTTTTCGGCGATGTCCACCGACGATTATTGCCAGATCGCCTCGTCGGCTAAACGCCTCCGAGGCATCTCTTCAAGTCTGCACTCCGCTGGCGCCTTCGGGCACAAGCGGTTCTGCATATAGACATTCAACGGAGAGTTTGATCCTGGCTCAGGACGAACGCTGGCGGCGTGCTTAACACATGCAAGTCGAGCGGAAAGGCCCTTCGGGGTACTCGAGCGGCGAACGGGTGAGTAACACGTGAGCAATCTGCCCTTAGCTTTGGGATAGCTCCGGGAAACCGGGATTAATACCGAATATGACACCGGTCGGCATCGACTGTGGTGGAAAGATTTATCGGCTAGGGATGAGCTCGCGGCCTATCAGCTTGTTGGTTGGGGTAACGGCCCACCAAGGCGACGACGGGTAGCCGGCCTGAGAGGGCGACCGGCCACACTGGGACTGAGACACGGCCCAGACTCCTACGGGAGGCAGCAGTGGGGAATATTGCGCAATGGGCG
>DASXIA010000372.1:0-35982 GCA_036488155.1 Streptosporangiaceae bacterium
CGACGATGCCAGCCGGGTCGAGGCCGTTGGTCGGCTCGTCGAGGATCAGCAGCTCGGGACCGGCAAGCATGGCCGCCGCGATGCCAAGGCGCTGCTTCATCCCAAGCGAGTACGAACGGTACCGGTCCCCCGCCCGAGACAGCAGGCCGGACCGCTCCAGCACCGGATCGACGGCCGTCAGCGGGAGCTGGCCCAGGCGCGCGAGCACCTTCAGATTCTCGCGGCCGCTCAGTTGCGGGTAGAACGCAGGCGCTTCGATCAGCGCACCGACCTTGTCCAGGTAGGTTGCGGGCTCAGCGAGGCTCCCGCCCAGGATCGTCCCGCTCCCCGATGTCGGGCGGACCAGGCCGAGCAACATCCGGATCGTTGTGGTCTTCCCCGCACCGTTCGGCCCCACGAAGCCGCAGACCGAACCCGCCGGAATGGCCAGCGCCACGTCGTCGACCACGGTGCGGTCGCCGAAACGCTTGGTCAGCCCGGTCGTCGAGACGGCCAGCGAGCCGCCCGGCCGCCCGTCCGCCCGATAGATCATCTGTTCCATAACCATGCCGGGAACGCTACCCAGCCGTGCGATCACGCCAAGCCAGTACGCACAGATGTCATCCTGCGGGTGCCGGTATTCATCCTCCGGTCGTACCCGCGCTCCCCTCAAGGGTCCCGCGTCAGGTTGGCGACAGGGTGAGACCGTCGCACCGCTGCAGTGGCCGCGGCCTGTCGGCCCGAACCTCTGATGGAACGCAGAACCGGATGCTCTGCGGGTCCAGGATGCCTGCACGGAAAGGCTCGGAACGCGCGAGACAAGAGTGTGCGCGAGCCGGGCCGCGGCACTGATCCATTGCTCATAGGCACAGATCCAGGGCACGCGTGGCCTCGCGCGCCGCTCCGGCAGGCGTCGTGACACTTGGCGTGACACTGGTGCCGATGAATCCGCATGCTTCCCGATGTCTGTCTCGTGCCGACGATGAGCCTGTTAGCGCAGGTCACAGCGGGTACTGGCGTCTCCGCACGCTGTCCGATGTGTCCGGACCGGCGAGAGTTCAAGTCCCCCCTCGGACACGAGGTGATCATGCTCTGATCAGCTGATTCACTAGAGGTTTGATCGGCATGACGCTGCAGAGCGCCAGGAGTTGACGGGCTTCAGTCCGGTGAGCCCTCCACCTCCGGGGCTACCAGCCGATGATGGCTGCCCAGTACGAGGCAGCCGGGTGACTCGCTGCCGTCACCCGAATGCCCTGACGATGTCCTCGGGGAGCCAGCGAAGCGCAGGTTCGCGCCTACTGGGGCGGCCTCGCCTCCGATGCAGGGGACTAACAGCGGGCAAGATCAGCGCCTGCCGGAAACTCTCCTGGCTGCGCTCGCGCTCGGCAGGCCCGTTACGGCACGGGTTGCCGCCCGTCAGCGTCTCGCCGCCCGAGGTCGGGCTCAACGGCCGCGCTCCCGGGTGGCTCGTAGACCTGCGCGGCATCCCTTGCCAGCATGAGCACATCATGTATCTGCTGCTGGGTGAGCAGTTCATGCACTTCGACGCTGACAAAGGCGCCCGTCCTCGCCGTCGCCGTGAGCACTGCCGCGGCGGTCACCGAATCGGGAAGATCGGCGACTGCGTATGCTGCGCCGCTCTGCGCGTCCCAGTCGATGCGCTCCAGGGATCCGCCCAGGGATTCCACCAGGACGCGCACCGCTCTAGTCCGGTCATCGGCCACCTTGAGCATGCGTGCCCAGGACGCGCTGGAGTAAGTGGATTTGATCATGAACCTGCTCATAGCTCCCCCTGCGTGCTCCGTCACTGGCTGGCGTGCGGATGGCCAGCCAGCCTGTCGGGTTGGCCCAGTAGTTGGCGCTGAGTCATCGGGTGATCCGCTCGTTCCTGCCTGCCTGTCCGGGCCGGCTTACGCACCGGTGCCGGAGGCCGGTCGCCCCCAGGCGTCGGAGGCTGCATGGGATCAGTTCAGCCCGTCCTGGTGAAACCGCGGCGCAACAGCTATGGAGACGGTGTGAACGCTGGGGTGCTTGTACCGATAGTCCGGTCTGTGACTGAAATAGCCAGCCCCTGGGCAGCCGCCACGAACACTGACCGGCAGTTCATACGGCTGACCGGACCAGGGACAACGTCATGTCAGTGTCGTGTCAGGAACGTGTCTGGGGGGTGTCAGGCCGGGCGCCGATGGTAGTCGCATGAGTAATACAGCGATTGCAGTTTCAGGGCTGCGGAAGGCATTCAAGGACAAGACCGTGCTAGACGGCATCGACCTCGATGTTCGTGCGGGCACGGTCTTCTCGCTGCTCGGCCCGAACGGGGCCGGCAAGACAACGACGGTGAACGTGCTGACCACGTTGATGAGGGCCGACGCCGGGACGGTGCGCGTTGCCGGGCACGACGTCGCGACCGAGACCAAGGCGGTGCGCGCGGCAATCGGGGTCACTGGTCAGTTCGCTGCGGTGGACGAGCTGCTGACGGGGCAGGAGAACCTTCAGCTGATGGCGGACCTCAACCACCTCGGCTCCGCCGAGGCCAGGCGGCTCGTGACGGACCTGCTAAAACGGTTCGACCTGGCGGAGTCGGCGCAGAAGCTGGCGGCTCCCTATTCCGGTGGTATGCGCCGGAAGCTGGATCTGGCGATGACCCTGGTCGGCAACCCCCAGATCATCTTCCTGGACGAGCCGACAACGGGACTAGACCCACGCAGCCGCCGCACGATGTGGGGAATCATCCGCGAGCTGGTGACCGACGGAGTCACCGTCTTCCTCACCACCCAGCACCTGGAGGAAGCTGATCAGCTCGCCGACCGGATCGCGGTGCTCGACCAGGGCCGCCTGGTCGCGGAGGGTACTCCCGACGAGCTCAAGCGCCAGGTCCCCGGCAGTCATGTCCGTCTCCGGTTCACCGACGTCACCGAGTTCGACAAGGCGGCGCGGGTCCTGACCGCCTCCACCCGAGACGACGACGACCTGACCTTGCGGGTTCCCAGCGATGGCGGGGCGAAATCGCTGCGGGCTGTGCTGAACAGACTCGATGAGCAGTCGATCGACGTCGAAGAGTTCTCCGTGCACACCCCCGACCTCGACGACGTCTTCCTTGCCCTGACCGGCCACGCGAGCACAAAGGAGAACGCACGATGAGCACCGATTCGACGGTCATGCTGCGCCGCAACTTCAGGCAGACCCTCCGGAACCCGACCGCGGTGTTCAACGCGGTCCTGTTGCCGATCGTGATCATGCTGATGTTCGTCTACGTGATCGGCGGCGCTTTCAATGTCGGCGTCGACTATGTCGATTACGCGACGCCGGGCATGATCCTGCTGGCGATCACCTACGGGCTGAGCGCGACCTCGACGGCCGTGAACTCCGACATGACCAAGGGCATCATCAACCGGTTCAAGGTCATGGACATCTCCCGGGCTGCCGTGCTGAACGCTCAGGTCATCGCCAGCATGCTGCGCAGCCTGATCGCCATCGCGGCCGTTATCGGGGTGGCCTTCGCGCTGGGATTCCGCCCGTCGGCCAGCCTCCTGGACTGGCTCGGCGCGATCGGCTTCATCGTGGTGGTGTGTGTCGCGACCAGCTGGCTCACGGTCGCTTTGGGATTGGCCGCCAAGACCCCGGAATCGGCAGGTATGGCTACCGTGCCGCTGATCTTGCTGCCGTTCCTCAGCAGCGCGATCGTGCCCGCTGACACGATGCGGGCCGGTGCCCGGCAGTTCGCGGAGTATCAGCCCTTCACCCCGATCATCGAGACCCTCCGCGGGCTGCTCACCGGTCAGCCATCAGCAGGCCACGCGATCGCCGCCCTTGCCTGGTGCGCCGGGATCGGTCTCGTCGGATACCTGTGGGCGCTGGCGACCTTCAGCAAGCGCGCGTGAGCTCCCGGGCGATGGCCCTCCGAGGACGGTAACAGGGCCTCAGCCGCCCGCCAGCACATCAAGTACGAGACAAAAAGGAGAGTTGTCATGCCTGCATTTGCCACGCCAGGGCCCATCGCCGCCACCGTGCAAGTCGCCGGCGCCCAGGTGCGGGTCACCGCGAGCGACCGGACCAACACCGTGGTGCTGGTCGAACCCGTCAACCAAGCGAAACCGTCAGACGTCAAGGTGGCGAACAAGACCAAGGTCGACTTCGCCGGCGGTCAGCTATCGGTCAAAACGACCGTCCCTGGCGACAAGAACGGCTCGGTCGCGATCACGATCGACCTGCCCGCGGGCTCCAGCCTGGTCGCATACCTGGCGCACTCGAGCGTCCACGCGGACGGCCCGCTTAGCGACTGCGAGCTGCACATGGCATCGGGCCGGGCCCAGCTCGATCGCGTCGACGCACTGCAGGCGAACATCGCGGCTGGTGTGGCCGCCGTCGGGCACATCGCCGGGCGCGCCAGCATCGACGGTGGGGCGTTCGCAGTGCGGATTGGCGAGGTCAAGGGCACCGTCAGGCTCTCAAGCTCGGCCGGGCAGATCTGGATCGGCCACGCCTCAGCTGACCTCGATCTCGGCAGTGGCAGCGGCGGCTTCGACATCGAGCGCGCGGACGGCAGCGTCACGGCCAAGACAGGCGACGGTGCCATCCGTATCGGCCGGCTGTCACGCGGCCAAGCGGAGCTGTTGAACCGCTCGGGGAACATCGAGATCGGCATCAGCGAGGACGCCGCTGTCCGGGTGGAGGCCAACAGCGAGCGGGGATCGGTACGTAACTCCGTTCCCTCACAGGAAAGCCAGGGCACATTCGACGACAAGGTCGCGATCCACGCCCGCACGCGGTACGGCGACATCATCATTCAACGCGCAGCAAGCTGACGCCCCCAACGCGACGGTGCCACCATGGCGCCGTCGCGTTGGGCGAGAATCGACCCCATAACCTCCGCGCTGTGGCTGAGACTGGCTGCTCAGGCCGTTCGCTTCCTCATTCGAGGATGATCGGCAATGCGCGTCTGGCCTGCGAGGATGGTCGGAACCTGGAGCCGGGTTCGCGCGTCTCGCAGGATGGGCCGCCGTGGGAGAATCATTTAGTGCAGATCGGGATACTTGGATCATTCGAGGTTCGCTCGGACGACGGCGTCGTAGCCGACGTGCCTGGCGCCCGGCTGCGCGCGCTGCTGATCGCCCTCGCGCTCGAACCAGGCCACGTGGCTCCGAAGGCGACGCTGATCGACTGGATCTGGGGTGAGAACCCGCCCTCCGACGCGGCGAACGCTTTGCAACGCTTGGTTTCCCGGCTGCGGAGGGCGCTGCCGGAAGGGTTGGTGGAGGGGCAGGCGGGCGGCTACCGATTGAGGGTGGAACCCGACGCTGTCGACGCTGTCCGTTTCGAACGCCTCCTCGGCCAGGCCCGCCATGAGGAGGATCCACGGCGGGTACGGCTGCTGCGTGAGGCCCTCGCATTGTGGCGTGGCGCAGCCATGCAGGATGTCGGATTGCAGGAAAGCGCAGCTTTCGACGCGGCGGTCACGCGACTGGAACGCCTTCGACTGACTGCCATGGAGGATCGGTTCCATGCGGAGGTCAGTCTCGGCCACGGTGTTGACGTGGTCGCGGAGCTGACTGACGTCGTAGCCGCGAATCCGGTGCGGGAACGGCTCGTCGCAGCACTGATCCGCTCGCTGGCTGCGGCGGGTCGAGATTCCGAGGCGCTGCTCATGTATGAGCGCACGAGGGAAGCCCTAGCCGACGCGCTGGGCGTCGACCCCTCGCCAGAGCTGTCGGCATTGCACGTCGCGCTGCTGCGGGGCGAGCTCCGGCGAGGGGAGGAGGTCCGGAAGACCAACGTGCGTGCCGAGCTCACGAGTTTTGTCGGCAGGGACGCTGATGTCGCCGTGGTCCGTGAACTCGTCGCGGAACATCGTCTGATCACCTTGATCGGACCGGGCGGCTCGGGGAAGACAAGGCTAGCCACGGAGACCGCGCGCACTGTGCTCGGCGACTTGCCGGACGGTGCCTGGTTGGTCGAGCTCGCAGCGATCGGTGCCGACGGTGATGTGGCTCAGGCCGCGCTCGCCGGGCTCGGGCTGAGGGATGCCTTGCTCGCCGAGGGACCGAACGCGGAGCTGATGGACCGGCTCATCGCCGCGATCCGCGAGCGCGAGGCACTGCTGATTCTGGACAACTGTGAGCACGTGATCGAGACAGCGGCCGCGTTCGCCCATCGAATGCTCGGGGAGTGTCACCGGCTGCGGATTGTCGCGACGAGCAGGGAACCGCTCGGCATCACCGGTGAAGCGCTGTGGCTGGTCGAGCCGCTGGCCCTTCCGGAGGAGAACGCCAGCACTGACGAGATCGAGTCCTCTCCAGCCGTCCAGTTGCTGCGGGACCGGGCGAGCGCGGTGCACAAGGATCTCGCGCTCGACGCCCGCACGTTGCCGGCGATGGCGCGCGTCTGCAGGGCGCTGGACGGCAAGCCGCTGGCGATCGAACTGGCCGCGGCCAGGTTGCGCACCATGTCCATCGCCCAGCTCGCCAACGGGCTCGACGACCGGTTCCGCCTGCTGACAGGCGGCAGCCGCACCGCATTGCCGCGGCACAAGACGCTGCGCGCGGTAGTCGACTGGAGCTGGGAGCTGCTCTCCGATGCCGAGCGGATGGTCCTGCGCAGGCTTTCGGTGTTCTCAGGCGGGGCGAGCCTCGAAGCGGCCGAGCGGGTTTGCGCCGGCGATGCGGTCGAGAAGGAGCACGTGCTCGAATTGCTCTCCTCGCTGGCGGAGAAGTCGCTGCTACACACTGAGGACGACGACGCACCGCGCTACCGGATGCTCGGCACCATCAACGAGTACGCCGCGAACCGGCTCGCGGAAGCGGGAGAAGCGGACCTGGCGCACAACGCACATCTCGCCTATTTCACCGAGCTCACCGAGACCGCGGAGCCGCATCTTCGCCGCGCTGAGCAGCTGGAATGGCTCGCCACGCTCGAGACTGAGCACGACAACATCGGTGCCGCGATGCGGGGTGCACTCGCAGCCGGCGAGGCGCAGGCGGCGATGCGGCTCGCGGCGGGGGCCGGCTGGTACTGGTGGCTTGGCGGGCACAAGGCTGAAGGCCTCGAGCTGATCACCGCGGCCGCGAACACGCCCGGCGAGGTGACTGATGAGATCCGCGCCCTGGCGTACGCGCTTGTCGTTCACTTCCTCAGCGGCGGGCGGGGCGACGAACACCGGATGGCGGAGTGGATTCACAAGGCACACCGTTACAGCCAGCGCAGCCAGCGCCGTCACCCGTCGCTGGAGATCGTCGGCGCGCTGGAACGCATGCTGCAAGCACCGGACGCGTTCTTGACTGCGTTCGAGCCGTTGCTGGACGATGAGGACCCCTGGGTACGCGCACTGGCCCGGCTGCACGTCGGCAAGTCGCGGATCGTGCTCGGCCAGGGCGGGCGAGACGCGGACGCGTACCTTGAGATGGCGCTCGCCGAGTTCCGCGCAATCGGCGACCGGTTCGGGATCTGGCTCGCCCTGACCGAGCTGGCGGACCGGATTGCCGTGCGCGGTGAGCTCGCTGGCGCGTGCCAGCACTACGAACAGGCGGTCGCGGTCCTCATCGAAACCGGCGCTGTCGAAGATGTCATCCAGATACGGTCACGGCAGGCTCAGTTGTACTGGCTGCTAGGCGATGAGGACTCCAGCGCGGCTGCCATGGCCGAGGCGCAACGCTACGCGGACCGGGTCGCCTGGCCAAATGCGCTGGCTGAGCTGGCCCTCTCGAAGGCGGAACTCGCCCGCTGGTCCGGCCACGCCGAGGAGGCGCGCCGGCAACTCGGCCTCGCGGCAACCAGGCTGGGTGACGCGGCGGATCAGGCTGGCATCCGGGCGGTAACGCACGACCTTCTCGGCTACCTTGCTGACGACCTTGTCCAGGCCCGTATCCATCGCGCGGCCGCCTTCCAGGCGGCGGTCGAGGCAGGGTACGTACCCATGATCGCGAGGGTACTCGTCGGGGTCGCGGACCTGGCACTGCGCCGCGGCCAGGACGAGCAGGCCGCGCAGCTGCTAGCGGCAAGCGCAGGTGTGCGCGGATTGCCGGATCGTTCTCACCCGGACGAGCTCCGGATCGAGCGGACCGCGCGGTGCCGCCTCGGCGACACGCAATTCGCCGAGGCGACTCGGGCAGGCACGCAGACGCACTGGTCTCAGCTAGTCGCGATGGTGGTGGAAGCGTCGCCGCCGGGCGCATCTCGGCCAGGCCCCGGCACCTAGGTCTTTATGGTGATGCTCAGCCCGTGATACCACGTGACACATGGACATGAGCTTCGCTGCTGACCAAGTCCGATTAGTGCTGCGGAACGCCGGCTATCAGGAGTGGGAAGGTGGCCGGCAAGGCTTCGTTGTTGAAGCCGATCCTCAGGGCGGGTGGGTCGCGGTCAACTATTTCGCCGGCTTACCGGCCGCGCACGGAAGGCGTGGGCGAGAGCTCCAGAAATTCCGCGGAATCCTGTCAGCGGCCGGTTTCACCGTGACGGATAGTCCTTACACGCCGGGCGTGCTGCGGGTCGCGTTCCCCGCGGAGTCCGCCGGGGCCTGATCGCGAGAGGGCAGCCGCGTCTTGACTTCTGCCACTAGCTGTACGCACCCAGCAAGGACAGCAGCATCTGCCGGAGCGACTGCCGCTCGGCGGCGGTCAGCGGGCTGAAGAAGTCGTTCTCGATCTCCACCCCGATTGAGGCAAGGTCGGCCGCTAGTTTCTGTCCGCGGGCAGTGAGCGTGAGCACCCGCCGCCGCCGGTCGGCGGGGTCCACCTCGCGTGCGAGCAGCCCGCGCTCTGCGAGACTGTCGATCAGCGGCACGGCGTTGCGTGGGTCGACGCCGATGAGATCGGCTAGCTGGTGCTGGCCCAGGGGGCCGGATTCGCCGAGCGCTCGCAGTATCTTGAACTGGCTGGGGCTCACATGAAGCTGCGCAAGCATATCCGCCCAGAGGTGACGAGCCTGTGATCCGGCCAGTGCCAGCAGGTACCAGGTGCTGGCCTGGAACGTCAGCGGCCCGGGCGGTATCGGCTCGGGGTCGGGTCCGATAGCGTCCGCGTTCATGACGAAAGTCTAGCCGGGTGGCGCGATAGGCGTTCATCATGATAGACATGTCACATGTCTAATTTTCGAGGCCCCCGGCATGTCCCCGACGGCGTCATCCTGGCGATCGCGTGCGTGGCCCAGTTCATGGTCGTGCTTGATGTCTCGATCGTTAATGTGGCGCTGCCGTCCATCGGCCGCGACCTGCACTACACGCCATCTGGCCTGCAATGGGTGGTCAATGCGTACGTGCTGACGTTCGCCGGGTTCCTGCTGCTCGGCGGCCGGGCCGCTGACCTGTTCGGCCGGCGCCGGGTGTTCCTTGTCGGCCTCGGGCTCTTCACGATCGCCAGCCTGGCTGGAGGCGTCGCACAGGACTCGACCTGGCTCACGACCGCGAGGGCGATCCAGGGCATCGGCGGGGCCCTGCTGTCTCCGGCCACTTTGACGATCATCGTGACGACATTCGCGCCGCAGCGGCGCGCCTGGGCACTCGGGATCTGGAGCGCCGTCGCCGGGGCTGGCGGGGCCGCCGGGTCGATCCTCGGCGGGGTGCTGACCTCGGCTCTGTCCTGGCGATGGGTCCTGTTCGTTAACATCCCGATCGGCGTGGCCGGGGTGATCGCCGGGCTGGTGTGGCTGACCGAGTCGCGGGCCTCCGATCGCGGCGGTCCTGCGCCGCGGCTTGACATCGCCGGGGCGGTCACGGTGACGCTCGGGCTCGGAGCGCTAATTTACGCGATCGTCGGGACTGAGACCCACACGTGGGCATCGGCACAGACCCTGGTCCTGCTAGCCGCGGCCGCCGTGCTGCTCGCGGTATTCGCGGTCATCGAGCTTCGCGTCGCCCGCACGCCGCTTGTCCCGTTCGGACTGTTCCGGTCTCGTTCGGTGACCGGCGCCAACGTAGTGATGTTCCTGGTCGGCGCGGCGTTCTTCGCGATGTGGTACTTCCTGTCGCTCTACCTGCAGAATGTGCTCGGTTACAGCGCCCTGCGCGCGGGCATGGCGTTCCTGCCCATGGCTGTGACCATCATCGTCGGCGCGCAGGTCAGCTCCCGGCTCCTGCCGCGCATCGGGGTCCGTCCGCTGCTGCTGGCGGGAACGATCGTCGCGACGGTCGGCTTCGCCTGGCTGTCGCGCATCGCGCCGGCAGCCTCGTACTGGCAGCACGTGTTCGGGCCCGGCTGCATCATCGCGCTGGCTCTCGGGCTGCTGTTCACGCCGCTCGCCTCGGCGGCTACCACTGGGGTGTCGTTCTCCGAGGCGGGCCTGGCCTCCGGCGTGCTGAACACATCGCGGCAGATCGGCGGCTCCCTCGGACTGGCGGTGCTGGCTACCATCGCCACCGACCGGACGCAGGCCATGCTGACGGGCGCGGCTGGCGGTCAGGCAGGCGCGGCCGGGCTGGGCGCCCAGCACTCCGCCGCAGTCGGAGCCGCCCTTAACGACGGATACGCGCGGGCATTCGAGGTCGCGGCAGCCATGACGCTGGCCGCGTTTCTGGCCTCGTTCGTGGTGCCCGCGATCCGCAATCGCCAATCCTCCTCGAGAGGCACCACCGGCGACCAGGCAAAGGAGCAGCGCACTAGTACTCAGGACGTCAGCACCGCCGCGGCCCGCGACGCTACGCATCTTTGATCTGCCGCCGGTCAGCGGCCGGCGGTTCCGACAAGGCGGTAGCCGACCGACGGATCGCTCTGCAGGAAGTTGCCGTCATCATCGCCGAGCTTGCGCCTGATGCGGTAGGCGTACACCTTCAGGTAGTTGACCTCGTTCGCGTATCCAGGACCCCATACGTTCTCCGGGATCATCCGCCTGGTGCAGACCTTGCCCGCATGCCGGGCCAGAAAAGCGAGGAACTCGAACTCGCGGGCAGTCAGGTCAAGGTCTCTTCCCTTGAACGTCGCCTGGTAGTGGATCAGATCGAGATGCAGCAGACCGACGTCAACTTCGGTGGGGCCATGCCCGGGCTCCGCCTTGAACAGGGCCACGCCGAGATAGATGAACACGGCGACGGACAGCACGAGCAGGAGCACCAGCACCAGGTTCATAGCCGCCCCAGCGCCCAGGTCATGCCGAGCATTGCCGCAACAAAAACGATGACAGCGGCCACTACGAGAACATCAGCCATGGCCCGATAGTGGCTCCGGCGCCAGTAACCAGGGAGTGAACGAGCGCCTGACGGCGGTGGAGTATCGGTGAACACGCTCTGGGTTTGCCAGGAAACGCCTGAGCAAGGTCGCAGTAACAGCCGTCGCACTACGGTCTGGGGCATGGACCGGTACAAGACCGTATTTACGCGCCAGGCGGGCGGCTCCGCACTCGGGGTGAGTCATGAACGCTGATGTGAGTTTGTACGACCTTCTTGGTGGCGACCGCCACGAATTGCTGCTGATCACGAGCGCCTTCTACAAGAAGGTGCTGGCTGACGAGTTGCTGTCGCCGTACTTCAAGAGCGTTGACTCCGAGCGTCAGGCAGGGATGCTGGCGGAGTTCCTGGCGATGGCTTTCGGCGGCCCGCACGCCTACACCGGCCGCGATCTCCGGACCGCACATCAGCACCTGCCCGGGCTGACCGATGTGCACTTCGACCGGGTCCTTGAGCATCTGGCCGAAGCGCTGCGCGAGGCCGGTCTCAGTGAGGGGGACGTCATCACAGCCGGCGCCGTCGCCGAAACGGTCCGGGACCAGGTGCTGAATCGCTAGCTGCGGCCGGCCGGACGCTGGCTACCCGGAGAAAGGCGCTTGGCGTGGACATCGCCCGGCTCAAAAGCAGCTTTGCCAAAGTGGCCATGCACGGCGACGAGGTGCCGCTGCACTTCTACTCAGACCTGTTCCTCAAGCATCCGGAAACCCGTGACATGTTCCCGGTATCAATGCAAGCTCAGCGCGCCCATCTGGTCGCAGCGCTTGTCACCATCGTGTCAAGTGTCGACGACGTGGACACGCTCACCGCGTTCGCTCGCGATCTCGGCCGTGATCACCGCAAGTTCGGGACACTCGCCGAGCACTACGAGGCCGTCGGTGACAGTCTGCTTGCCACCTTCGCCTATTTCTGCGGCGACGCCTGGGATGCCGCGCTGGAGGCCGACTGGAAGGCCGCCTATGAGCTAGTCGCCAGCATCATGGTGGCCGCGGCGCGAGCGGACGAGGAGCACAAACCCGCCTACTGGACGGGAACTGTCGTCTCCCGGGAACGCAAGGCGTTCGACATCTCGGTACTGACAGTGCATCCCGAGCCCCGGCTTGACTACCTGCCAGGGCAGTCGGTGGCGATTGAGTCGCCGGCCCGCCCGAGGCTGTGGCGCTACTACTCGATGGCAAATGCGCCGCGGGCTGACGGCAGCCTCGAGTTCCATATCCGGCTGATCGATGGCGGGGCCGTGAGCATGGCGCTGACCAGTCGTGCCGCGGGCAGGGGCGAGCTCAGGATCGGACCACCTGTCGGCAGCCTGCGGTTGGATCCTGCTTCCGGCAGGGAGATCCTGATGGTTGCCGGGAGCACCGGACTTGCTCCGCTCAAAGCAATGATCGAGCAGCTAGCGGGCTTCCCGCGGCCGCCCGCCGTCCATCTCTTCTTCGGCGCGCGCACCGCGGACGGACTCTATGACTTGCCCGGCCTCGAGAAGTTCGCGGCCGAGCATCGGTGGGTGACGGTGGTGCCGGTCGTCTCCAGTGAGCGGTCCGGAGGCCGTACCGGCACCCTGACTGACACCGTGATGCGGTCCGGGACCTGGTCCGCTCACGACGCCTACATCGCCGGCCCGACCGAGATGGTTCAGGACTCGGCCGCCCGGCTTGCCGCGGCCGGCCTGCCGGCCGCTCAGATACATGTCGAGGACTTCGGCTGGAGTGAGCAATGACATCGGACGCCTGGTACGACGAGGAGCACCGGCTGACTCCCGATCAGCTGCAGACGGTCGGCTTTCCGCTGACCCGCTGGCCGCGCCACGGTTACGAGGAGGAGCCAGTCCGCGCATTTCTCGCACAGGTGCAGGCCGAGATGGTCCGGCTGATCAACGAGCGGGGCTCACTATGGCAGGAGGTGCAGCGCCTGCGCCGAAGGATCCTCGGCACGACCAACGGTAACGATGCTGTCTTGTTCGGGAAAGACGACGCCCATATTCACGCGGTGCGCATCCTGTCCAGCGCACAGCGCACCGCCGACCGTTACGTGGCGGATGCTCAGGCCTACAGCGGCCGGCTGACAGAGGAAGCCAGGACACGCCGCGACGAGATAATGGGCCAGGCGCAACAGCACGCCGACATGCTGCTCACCGAGGCCCGGACCCGGGCGCGCGCCGCAGCCGTGGCCGCGATGGACAACGAGGGCCTGCCGCCTCAGACCGACCAGGAACGTCGCGCCGTGCATGCAGAACTGGCCTACCTCCGCACGTTCAGCGAGGTGTACCGGCAGCACCTGAAGATCTACACCGAGGACGTGCTGCGCACTATCGAGGACTGGGAAAGCAGGGAGCGTGCCGCGGCTCGCGACATCCCGGTCCCGCGTGATCTCCCCGTTAGCGTGCCCAAGTCTCCCGGCATCCGCTAATGCGCCTGTTAGCCCAGCGGCTAATGCACCGGCTGATCCACCGGCCGCCGCATGAAATAGCACATCATGCTGTCGCCTTTGATGGCTCCTTCTATGGGACTGACCAGCTCGTTAATCCACGGAGAGCAAGCGGTCTTCTCCCCGTTGCCACTGACCATCCAGCCCGCCGCGCCCATGACGTTCGCAGCGCGCATCAGGCCGTGGCAGCCCTCCAGCACCCGGGCCTTCGAGCCGTCGATGACGATGCAGACCGCAGGTGCGGGGCCGACGGTGTGCACGACATAGATGTATCCGTACTACCACGCGGTCATCGACGAGGCTCCTCGCTCCAGCGGATGACCGCCGGCTACCAGAAAAGACAGGTATCCCCTAGCATTACCGGCCCGGCCTGTTCTGGCTACTACCCCGCAATACTCGACGCCCGCCCGGGCAGTCAGGTACCGGACGCGTGCCGGCCAGCCCGCTGCGGGCGCGAGGCGGCCCGCGGCGCAGGGAACTCAATGACCTCAGCGAGCCGCCGGGGCTGCTCGGGTACGGGCGGGTGACCGACAACGTACAGCTGCGCGCGCATTCGGGCAGGAGCCGCCTGCTCGACTAGGAGACCAACGAGCTGCTGAGCGACGTCCCTCGCATTGGTGAGCTCTTGGCGCAGTTCTGCGGCGTGCCTGCAGCACTCACTGCAGGCCCTACTGTCGGTCACCGGCAGAGCCTCCTTTAATTTCCGGCGTGCACTCTCCGTTGCGTCATTCCCGCTCCTGGTGTTCCCAAGCCCGCTGAACCGCTTCCGGAATGCCCCACCAGCCAAGCTGCGTCAGCGCGTCGTCATCGTCGACCGCACCGATGACCCGCCAGAGCCCGACCACGTGCAGGAACATTCCGGCTGCCGCGTCAGCCTGGTCATCGGCTTCGTCCGGGTCGTATTCGGCGACAAATTCTGCGAGCTCATCGGCACTGGCCGCAGTGCCGGGACCACCGCGGGCTAGCGCTGTGCTGACGGCTAGCCAGTCATAGTGGTCGAGAGCACAGAGCGCCACAATGGCTTCCTCGTCATCGCTCAGGTCCTCGGCAGGCAGCCCGGCATCGCTGGCCTGATCGCTGGCGAGCTCGTCCGCCGGCTCGACGATCCCGGCCGCCACCCGCAGCCACAGCTCCGCGTCATCGCGTGGCAGCTCCGCCTGGCCAAGGCCAGCACACGCTGTCAGCAGATCGCGTGGCCATACCGGCTGCTTGTCACTCAGGACCGTGCGCAGGCGTGCCGAAGCCGCGTGCAGATCCGCTTCGGGAACGGGCCGCTGCGGCAACTCGCTGAGGTTCTCACGCAATTCAGCGAGCGCATCAGCCTCGGCCTCGGCCCACTCTGCCAGGAATTCGTCATCGCTCTCGTCGAGCACGGTCCACATTGGCACCCGCCCGTCCGGCAGAGGCGCCATCATCCACTCCTCCTGGCCGCGCCTATGCGCTCGCAAGGCAGCCACGTCCCCGGCGGCAAGCGCGTCGGGGTCAGTCCGGCCCGCCGCAAGCAGCTCTTCGAGATGAGCCACCAGCAGGTCGTAGATCTCGCTTTGCAGCTCACTGCGCTCGGCCATGTCATCCCAGACGAGCATCCCGATGATCTTGGATGGTTCGGTGCCTGTCGCCTCGAGCCAGCTCTGCACGTCGCCGACCGTGGCCGAGGTGTCGACGATCTTCCGCAATATCCGGGCGGTGCCATCCCAGAACGCCGCGGAGAGCGGGTTACCCGCAGCAATAAGCTGCCTGCGGATCTCCGGCAGGGCATCTCCCGCTTCCGCCGCCCGAGTGCGCAGCAGCGCATGCGCCACGTCGCGGCGCGTGAGCGCCTCAGGCGGCCGTCCGGCCGAAGCTGCAATAGCCTGCGCGTCGAGAGACATAGGGATTCAGGCTATGCCGTCTCAACCTGGCCTGATGAACCGTAACGGGAAATTCACCTGCTCCTGTGCCGAGTTCAGCAACGGACCCGCGCCAATGCCGGGAACGAGCACGCGCCGATCTCGGGCTTGGACGCCGCGCCGCTCCCAGCGGCCGACGGCCGCCGCTGGTAGCCTCTCGCTCCTGTGACGATCCCCGCATCCGCTGCCAGCGATCACGAACTCCCCGTCGGCCAAGCCAAGCGCCCGGATCTGCTGCTGGCGCTCCGCAGCTGGCAGACGGACGCTTACCGGTCGTACTTCCGGGCTGGTAATCGCGACTTTCTGCTCGTGGCCACGCCCGGAGCAGGGAAGACAACATTCGCGCTGACGGTCGCGGCGGAACTGCTGGCTCGCCGCGAGGTAAGCGCCATCACCGTGGTCACGCCGACTGAGCACCTGAAGCATCAGTGGTCTCAGGCCGCGCACCGGCTAGGGATCTCCCTGGATCCGGAGTTCAGCAACTCGGCGGGACAGATATCGGCCGACTTCACCGGCACGGCGGTCACCTACGCGCAAGTGGCCGCTCATCCCGCTGTGCACCGGCAGCGCACGATGAACAGCCGGACTCTGGTCATCTTCGACGAGGTTCACCATGCAGGTGACGCGCTGTCCTGGGGCGAGGCCGTCAAAGTGGCATTCGAGCCAGCGCGGCGCAGGCTTGCGCTGACGGGCACGCCCTTTCGCAGCGACACAAACCCGATACCGTTCGTTACCTACCTGCGCGACGCTGACGGGGCCATGCGAAGCGCCTCGGACTACGTCTACGGGTACGGTCCGGCGCTGGCCGACGGCGTCGTGCGGCCCGTCATCTTCCTCGCCTATTCCGGCGAGATGCGCTGGCGGACCAGGGCTGGTGACGAGCTGGCCGGCACGCTCGGCGCGCCCATGACAGCCGAACAACTTGCCCACGCCTGGCGCACGGCGCTGGACCCGGACGGAGCCTGGATCATGCGGGTCCTGGAGGCCGCCGACCGGAGGCTGACGGAGGTGCGGCGCGGAATGCCGGACGCGGCTGGCCTGGTGATCGCCAGTGACCACGCCGACGCGCGGGCTTATGCAGCGCTGCTGCGCAGCGTCAGCGGCACCCGGCCCGTCGTCGTGCTGTCCGACGATCCGGCTGCGAGCACGAAAATTGCCCGGTTCGCCACATCGGCGGATCGCTGGATGGTCGCGGTCCGAATGGTGTCCGAAGGCGTCGACATCCCCCGGCTGGCCGTCGGCGTCTACGCCACAAGCGTGGGAACGGCGCTGTTCTTCGCCCAGGCGGTCGGCCGGTTCGTGCGCGCCCGGCGCCGCGGTGAAACCGCGTCGGTGTTCCTGCCGTCCATCCCGTCGCTGCTCGGCTACGCCGCCGAACTGGAAACCGAGCGCGACCACGTCCTGCAGTCCCCTGGTGACGCCGAAGACGACGAGCGCGAGCTTGCCGAGGCACAGCGCCAGCGCGACACTGCCGACGATCTCGGCAGCGGCCCGTTCCAGGCGCTCGAGGCATCCGCCCACTTCGACCGGGTGCTCTACGACGGGAACGAGTTCGGCGTGACCGCCGAGGAGGAGGACTTCCTCGGCCTGCCTGGCCTGCTGGAACCCGAGCAGGTAGCGCTGCTGCTACGTGACCGCAAGTCCGCACAGCTCAGGAAGGCTGCCAAAGCGCGGCCCGAGCAGGCTGCCGCGGCTCAGCCACGCCCCGACTTGACAGGCGTGCAGGGTACAGATCCAGGGCCGACAGTCCGCGAGGTGCTAGCCACGCTGCGCAAAGAACTGAACGGGCTAGTTGCAGCCTGGCATCACCGGACCGGACAGCCGCACGGCGCGATCCACGCCGAGCTCAGGCGCAGCTGCGGCGGCCCGCCGCTAGCACAGGCAACCGCGGAGCAGATCCGGTCGCGGATCGCGATGATGCAGCGCATGGCTAAGACCGGACGGTAACCGGCCCGCCGCTCCAAGCGAGCCAGGCCAGGTTGCCCCGTCGGCCCCTGGACGGTCGTTCCTGGCGTAGCGTTTGTAGTTATGTGTCGCAGCATCAAGACCCTTCGCGAGCCCTACACCGACAACGTGACCGACGCCGACATCCGGGCCGCCGCGCTCCAGTACGTCCGCAAGATCAGCGGGTTCCGCGCACCTGCCAGTCACAACGCCCAGGCTTTCGACCACGCCGTGGCGACGATTGCCGCAGCCACCCGGGAGCTCCTGGACCAGCTGGAGGTTCGCGGACAGGCTGCGACGTCGCGGGCCGCGTCCTGAACTGCAGCAGCGCCAATGCAACCTCACGCAGGAGTCACACATGTCTGAACCGAACGACTGGAACGCAAAGATCATCCAGGAGTTCCGTGCCAACGGCGGCAAGGTGGGCGGCCCCTTCGAGGGCGCCTCGATCCTGCTGCTCCACACCACCGGCGCGAAGACCGGCAAGGAGCGGGTCAACCCGATGATGTACCGCCAGGTGGGCGCCAACTACGCGGTGTTCGCGTCCAAGGCGGGGGCACCGACCAACCCCGACTGGTACCACAATCTGGTTGTCAACCCGGCGGTCAGGGCCGAGATCGGCACGCAGACGCTGGACCTTACCGCCCGGGTTACCGATGGCGCCGAACGTGAGCCGATCTGGGCCGCGCAGAAGGCCGACCACCCGGGCTTTGCCGAATACGAACGCAAGACCAGCAGGCAGATCCCGGTCGTCATCCTCGAGCCAGCCGCGCCCTGACGCACGCGAGCCCGAGCCTAGTGCCGCATCGCCCGCTTCGAGCGGCGCGGCAGGTGAAAGAACTTCGCTAGGTGAACGCAGCGAGCAGCGCCGTGGCAACCGGTAGTCTCGTTGCTGTGAAACTCTTGTCGTGCGCGGGTTGGTGGCCGTTCTAGGGCGGCCATGATCCATTCACGACTAGGGCCGTCCAGGGAGACGGCCCTAATTTGTTCGGCGACGCGGGCTGGCTCCCGTCACCGAAGGAGTTTTGAGCGCATGTCCGGGAATGGTTCGCTGGCAGAAGTCCGCAGCTGCATCGACGCGATCGATGGCGACCTGGTAGATCTCCTGGCACGCCGACAGGCGCTGGTGCAAAGAGCCGCCAGGTTCAAGGCGGGCCAGGACGCGGTTCGTGCTCCCGAGCGCGTCGCTGCGATCATCGAGGCGATCCGGCTACGGGCCGCCGACAAGGGGCTGGCACCCGATGTGGCCGAGGCTATCTGGAGGGCCATGATCACAGCCCTCATCGAAGTTGAACTAGCCGAGCACCGGGCGGGGCCTAGTGCGCAGGTGCGCATTCGCCTGGCGGGGCCCGGCGATGTGGGCTGGATGGTCTATCGCCACGGCGTGCTGTACACCGCCGAGTACGGTTTCGGTTCCGGCTTCGAAGCCTTGGTCGCAGGCATCGCCGCTGCCTATCTGCGTGGCGATGACTCGCAAACCGAGGGTGCCTGGATCGCTGAACTGGACGGCCGACCTGTCGGATCCGTCCTGTGCGTCCGCCACAGCGAACGGACCGCAGCGTTGCGGTTGCTCTTGCTGGAGCCGGACGCACGCGGACTCGGGATAGGCAGCCGCCTTGTCGCTGAGTGCATCACCTTCGCCCGCCAGGCCGGGTACCACCACCTCGTCCTGACCACCGCCGACATCCTGGTCCGGGCACGGCGTACCTACCAGCAAGCCGGCTTCGAGCTCACCAGCCAGCTGCGCTGCCACCACGACTTCGGCCCTGGCCTGACCGAAGAGGAATGGAGCCTGCAACTGCGGCCCAGCACTACAGAAGGAACTCGCGGGCCAATCAAAGACACTGACGCTAGAGCACTACGGCAGTAGACGTCAGAAAATCCGTCGGCGACGGAAAATTCTTCGTGATCAAGTGCGGAGCGAGACTGTCAGCCGGGTGAGTGCGCGTCCTGATTCGCCGATCTCGGCTGTCAGTTCCGCATTTCCCGACGGGCCGGTCAGCAAGACAGTCGCGGTGGTGCTGCCGTTCCCGGCCAGATAGCTGTCGAGCCGGCACGGCCCTGCCCAGGCGGCTGCGAGCCGCAGCCGTCGCAGTACCTCACCGGTATCGAGCCCGTCCGCTGCCGCCAGCCCGGCAGGCCAGTCAACCGCGTTGCCGCCGAGAGAGCTGATCAGCAGGTCCAGTACTTCGTGCAGGGCTGAACCGGGCGCTGGCGGTACCGGGACGATGAGCTGCTGCACCAGCGGCTGCTGCAGCGGCGCCAGCTTGATCTGGACTGCCACCGTGCCGTGCTCGCCGGTCAGCCACCACCGGCAATGCGCCGGCGAGTCGCACTCCGGCGGCCTGGCGGGGTCGGCGCGCAGCGGCCCGATCCGCTCGCGCAGCCGCGCGACGTCCGCCTGTCGCTGCGCTAGTGGCCGGTCCAGGTCGATGTTGGGCGAGAAGATCGCTCGTGCCGCCGCATCGTCCCAGTCCTGCAGCAGGGCGTCGACGCGGGAACGCGCCGTAAGGGTCTCAGGCCACGGACCGCCAGGCGCCGGCACCGGCCCGTGCAACCGGATCCCGCCCCGGCTTCCGCCAGCCTCCTCGCGCGCGCCGAGAACGGCAGCGAGCAGCTCGGCAGCCAGGGTCCCGGCACCGGCGTAGGTGCCGTTTGCCAGGACGATCGTGCCGATGCCGGTCTCCGGGTGCCAGCGCATCTGGCTGCCATAGCCGGGGTAGCCGCCACTGTGCTGGATGATCGTGCCGAACACGGCGTCGTCCTCGGCGAACAGGCCGTACCCGTAGCTGATCGACAGCGGGCCGGATTGCTTCAGCACAACGCCGTCTCCGCCGCTGGTAATCGCCGCCTGGCCGAGCTGCATCTCGCGCCTAGAGGCACGGCTGAGCGGGTGGGCCTGGTCGATCGCACCCACCGGGCCGACGGGATCGACTGTCCCGTCCGCAGCCAGTCCGCGCGCCGGGAACGTGGCGGCGAACCCGGTAACCCACCGGGCAAGATCGGCCACGCAGCTGAAGATTCCGCCCATCGGGGCGAAGGCGCCGTAGCCATCGGGCTCCAGCTCTAGCCAGTTACCGGAGTCCTGCCGGTAGCCGCGCGCCAGCACTGCCGGCTCAAACTCGGAGGCCTCAAATCCTGTCTGGCTCATGCGAAGCGGCGCGAGAACGTGCGTCCTGACGGCGCGGGCGTAGTCCTCGCCGGTGACGGCTTCGATCACCCGGCCGAGAATGGCGTAGCCCAGGTTGGAGTACTCGAATACAGTGCCAGGAGCCCAGGCCTGCCGCACGCCGCCACCTGCCAGCAGCCGCGCGAAGACAGCCGGGTCGAGTGCCTGCTGCCGGTCACCCCACGGGTCGTCTGTGGAAAAGCCGGCGGTCATCGTCAGCAGGTGCCTGATCGTGATCGGCGGGCAGTCCGGCGAGACCAGCCGCACGCCGCGCAGCTCGGGCACGTACGTTTCCGCCGGGTCGGTCAGCCGGAGTGCACCGCGGTCGCGCAGCAGCAGCACCATGGTCGCGGTGAAGCTCTTCGTCATCGACGCGATCCGGAACACGGTGCCCGCGTCTGGGACCGGTCCGCCGGTCCACCGCTCGCCACAGCCACCGGAATGCACCAGTTCGCCGTCGGCCACGACGCCGTAGGCGAGTCCTGGCTGTCCGCCCCGGGCGGCGAACCTTGCGGCGATGGCGTCGATCGCGGCAGCGCCGATGGTTACTGTTTTTACTGGCATGCGGGCAAAACTAGTCTGCCAGTACCGCCTGCAGTGCAGCGACTCCTGACCAACGGCGGGCGAAACCTAGCCTGCCGGCACCGCCTGCAGCGACTCCTCAGCAACGATGGCGTCAGGCAGGTCGAGCAGCCGGCCAGCGACCCTGATCTCGAACCGAGCCCGGGCCGGTGACGACACACCGGCTAGCCATCGCCTGGTGGCCGCGCCGAAGACAGCCTGCACAACGGGGAGCAGCTGCCGCTGCTCCGCGCTGATGGGCTGGCCGGCTCCGGCGACCTGCTCCAGCGTCTGCAAATGCAGGTGCTCGACCCGTTCGAGGATCTCGCTGTAGCTCCGGCTCGTCTCGCTGATCACCCGGCTCAGCGCGGCCGTCAGGCGCGGTTCTCGCTGCGCCGCCCGGAACTCGCGGAGCAGGTGACTGGTCACTCGATCGCGCGCGGTAAGGCCGGCCGGAGCCTCAGCGGTTACCTGCGCCAGCGCCGCCGAGTACCTGCTGAGCAGGATGGCCAGCAGCACGTGATCTTTAGCGGGGAAGTACCGGTACAGCGTGGCTAGCGAAACCCCGGCGCGCTGCGACAGGTCCTTCATCTGCAGCGCGTCCTCGCCGCCAGCCGCCAGCATGGCAGTGGCAGCAGTCAGGATCCGGTCGTGCCTGCCGTGTTGGGCGGCAGTCGACGGAATGGCCGGCCCTGCCTGTGGCACTGCACTGACCCGCTTTCTGGAATCCGTTCTGCTTTTGGCCGCGTGTCTGGACTGGGCGTTCCCGGCTAGATCCCGAGGGAGTCGGCCAGCCGGTCGAGCTGCTCGCCCGGCCCGCCCAGCAGGACCTTGTTGGACAGCCCGTTCTTGTAGTACAGGTGCGCGTCGTGCTCCCAGGTGAAGCCGATTCCGCCGTGCAGCTGCACGGTGTCGACAGCCGCGTCGGCGTATGCGCTGGCGAGCAGCACCCTGGCCACTGAGGCGGCAACTGAGAACCGGTCCGGCTTCTCATCGCCTGCCCGCGCCGCGTCCCGCAGCGCCGCGGTCCCGAGCTCCCAGGACTCCGCCATGTCGGCGAGCCGGTGCTTGACGGCCTGGAATGCCCCGATCGGCTGGCCGAATGCGACTCGGATCCGCGCGTACGCGCTGGTCATGTCCAGGCAGGCCTTCATCGCTCCAGCCGACTCCGCGGCCAGTGCCAGGTTGGCCAGATCCGCGGCAGCGGCGAGCGCCGCGGCCGCGTCGCCCGCGAGGGCGCGGCCCGGTGTGCCGGCCAGCGCGATCCTCGCCAACGACCGGCTGTGGTCAACCGCGGTCAGGCGGGTCCTGTTAAGGCCGTTTGCACCACCATCCACCAGGCAGATGACGGTGCCACCGTCGGCCTGCGCCGGAACCAGCAGCACGTCTGCCTCGGCCCCGTTCAGCACCGGGGACACGCTGCCGGTCAGCGTGACAGCACCGGCGGCATCTGAGCCGACCGCGGTCACGGACCCGCCCGCGCTGCTGGCAACCGCGAGCGTCGCGATCAGCTCGCCGCCCGCGATCTTGGGCAGCAGCTCGTTCTTGGCGGCGGCGTCGTCCAGCCGCAGCAGCATTTCGGCCGCGAGCACGCAACCGAGCAGCGGTGAGGCCACCAGGCCAGCGCCGAGCTCCGTCAGCGCGACTGACAGCGCGGAGTAGCCGGCGCCGACCCCGCCGTACGACTCCGGTATGGTCAGCCCGGCCAGGCCGAGCTGTGCGCTCATCTGCTTCCAGACGGCGGCGTCGTACGGCTCACCGGAGGCGATGAGCTGTCGCAGTGAGGTCAGCGGGCTGCGGTCAGCGACGAACTTCCGCACCGACTCAGCCAGTGCGAGCTCTTCATCGGTCAGTATCAGTGTCATCTGCTGGCCCTTACTGCTCACGCTGCGTGCCGACGCGCAGCTGGTTGAACGGAGTGGATCGGTCGACGCCAGGGTCCTTGGCCAGCCCGAGCACGCGCTCGCCGATGATGTTGCGCTGGATCTCGCTCGTGCCGCCGGCGATCGCGCTGCCCGGCGCCGCGATGATCGAGGTAGTGACCGCAGCCAGCTCGTCAGCGTCGAACCCGGCGATCTGGTCGCCAAGCACGTCGGCAGCGACGTTTCCAGCGAACCGGCCGAGGTCGGACCCGGCCAGCTTGGCCACGGAGCCGCGGGCGCCCGGCGGCCGCCCGGCCTGCGTCTCCTCGCGCAGCAGCAGCGCGAACAGCTGGACCGCCCGGCCCCTGGCATAGAGTTCCGCGAGCTCGCGCCGGACCCCCGGGTCGCCGGTGCGGCCAAGGCCAGCGGCCAGGTCACGCAATGAGTCAAAGGCCAGCGGGTTGGTGCGGGACGAGCCCATCGTGCCGATCGCGATCCGCTCGTGCCGGAGCATGACCACGGCAGCGTCCCAGCCCCTGTTCTCCTCGCCGATCAGCGCGTCGGCAGGAATCCGCACGTTGTCGAAGAACACCTCGTTGAACGGCGAATGCCCGGTGGCCACCTTGAGCGGCCGCACCGTGACGCCGGGCGCGTGCATGTCGACGATGAACATGCTGATGCCGTTGTGCTTGGGCTTGGCCGGATCGGTCCTAGCCAGGATCGCACCGAAGTCGCTGTACTGGGCGCCCGACGTCCACACCTTCTGGCCGTTCAGCACCCAGCCCTCGCCGTCGCGCACGGCGCTGGTCTGCAAGCTGGCCACGTCGGACCCGGCGCCCGGCTCGGAGAACAGCTGGCACCAGATTTCCTCACCGCTCAGCATCTTCGGCAAGTAGCGCTTCTTCTGCGCTTCCGTGCCGACCTCAACGAGTGTGTTGCCGGGCATGGACAGGCCGATGAAGAAGACGCCAGTCGGCAGGTCGTAGTCGCGCGATTCCTGGCTCCAGATGATCTGCTCGGCGCTGGTCAGGCCCTGCCCGCCGTATTCCGCCGGCCAGGTGATCCCGGCGAACCCGGCGGCGTGGAGCTTGGCCTGGAACGCCTTCTGCTCGGCGATGACGGCGGCCTGGCCCCTGCTCTCCGCTTCGGCCTCGTCGTCACCGGCCGCCCGGCGTGGCGCGTTGGCGGCAAGCCAGGCCCGCGCCCGCGTGCGGAAATCGTCGCTCATCGCGTTACCTCTCGTTGGTCAGCTGCCCGGGTCGCGAGGCTGGCGACCAGGCCGAAAAACTGAAATCAGTTATACTTTCCTGTCTGGGTCTGAGCGAAGCATGGTGCCAGATCCCATGTCAACCGCTCGCGGATAGCCGGGCCCGAAGGGATTCTGAGCACCGATGCAGGTAACCGGCACACGGCAGCGTGAGGCGTGGCTGCGGGCTGAGTTCCCGCCAGTAGAGAAGGTCACCAGCGGCGTGTGGTCGGTGCCGGTACCGATCATCGGCAACCCGCTTCGCTACGTGCTCACCTACCTGATCGAGCACGACGCTGGCTTTGTCATGATCGATCCTGGCTGGAATCACCCGGACAGCTGGCAGGCACTGACGGCCGGGCTGGGCGAGTGCGAAATCCCTCTCACCGCCGTCACCGCGGTGCTCGTCACCCACGTGCACCCCGATCATCACGGTCAGTCCGGCAAGGTTCGGGAGCTGACCGGCGCCTGGGTTGGCATGCACCCGGCCGAGGATGCCTTCCTCGAGTTGCGC
The DNA here is from genome assembly GCA_036488155.1 of Streptosporangiaceae bacterium. GTDB lineage: Bacteria > Actinomycetota > Actinomycetes > Streptosporangiales > Streptosporangiaceae > JAJYUU01. The sequence goes on from DASXIA010000372.1 coordinate 24,738, forward strand.
GGCAACAACCTCATGATGCGCGACGGCATGATCGGCTACCTGCGCTGGTGCGGCGCGCCCGCGAATCACCTGGACGAACTGGTGGGGAGCAGGCAGCACATCGCCCAGGCCGAGCCGATGGTCCGGGCCGACCGGCTGCTCGAGCACGGCGAGGAGATCAACGTCCCCGGCCTCCGGCTGCGCACCGTCTGGACGCCCGGCCACACGCCGGGTCATCTGTGCTTCCACGACGAGACTCACGACCTGCTGCTGACCGGCGATCACATCCTGCCGCGGATCACGCCGAACGTGTCCTCGTACGACATGACCTCGAACCCGCTGAAGGACTACCTGGCTTCGCTTGCCTCTTTGCGCGGCATCCAGCCACGCGAGGTACTGCCTGCGCATGAGTACCGGTTCACCGACCTCGACTCCCGCCTTGACGACCTCACCGAGCACCACGCCGAACGGCTGACCGAGGCGAAGGACATCCTTGCCGGAGCCGGGTCCGGCGGGCTCACTGCCTGGCAGATCGCGACCGGGGTGACGTGGTCGCGGCCATGGTCTGAGCTTGCCTCGTTTCAACGCCAGGCCGCCGTCGGCGAGGTGCTGTCGCACCTGAGGTACCTCCAGTCGGAGGGCATCGCGGCCGAGTCTGACCACGACGGCGTCGGGCTCTGGGGCCCGGCCGGCCAGCTGACAGCTACCGCGCGCTCGACGCCAGTCGGCCGCTGACCTGGCGAGCCCAGCAGTCAAGCCACAGCAATACTGTTGGCTTCGCCACCAAACTTAGCTAGCGGACGGAGAGAAGACTTTGGCCGATCGGTACGCGTGGACCGGGGAAGGCGCGCATCTTGTCGCGCCCGGCGTGTACCGGATCCCGTTGCCGCTACCGTCGGATGGGCTGCGGGCGGTTAACGTCTACGCGATCGAGGCCGACAGCGGCCTCGTGCTGATCGACTCGGGCTGGGCACTGGCCAACGCGCTCGACCAGCTGAAGCGGTCTCTCGCGGCGATCGGCGCCGGGCTGCCAGACATCCGGCGATTCCTGGTCACCCATATGCACCGCGACCACTACACCCAGGCGGTCGAGGTCAGACGGCTATTCGGCACCCCGATCGCCCTGGGCGAAGGCGAGAAGCCGTCAATCGACGGGCTGCTGTCCGGCGACTTCCGGCCGCTCCGTGCCCAGCTTGCGATCTTGCACGTCGCTGGTGCCGCTTCCGTCGCTGACCGTCTCGCCGAGCTCACCTCCGGCCGCCTCGGCCCGCGGGAGCCAGCCGCAGGCCCGGGCTCCGACCCGCTGTCTCCGGCCGGCCCCGCCCTGCGCCCAGGTACTACCGTCGGAGCTGCGCTCGGCTACGAAGCACCCGATGAGTGGATCTGCGGGCAGCAGGTCTTCGACATCGGTTCGCGGACCTTGACGGCAGTAGAGACCCCTGGTCACACCCGCGGGCACGTGGTTTTTGCCGATGCCGAAGCCGGACTGTTGTTCGCCGGGGATCATGTTCTGCCGCACATCACGCCGTCCATCGGGTTCCAGGAAGCGCCGTCGGCCGAGCCGCTGCGAGAGTACCTGCAGTCGCTGAGCGTGGTGCGGCGGCTGCCCGACATGCGCTTGCTCCCGGCCCACGGCCCGGTGTCGCCAAGCACGCACGCCCGCATTGACGAGCTAACGGAGCATCACGCGCAGCGGCTGCGGATCATGGCCGACGTGCTGTCCGGCGGTGAGCGCACAGGCTACGAGGTAGCGCTGTCGGTTGCCTGGACGTCGCGCCAGCGCCAGCTCGGCGAGCTCGACCTGATGAACCAGATGCTCGCGGTCTGCGAGACCGTCTATCACCTGGATCTGCTGGTTGCACAGGGCACCGCTGTGAGCCTGACCGGCGAGGATGGCGTCAAACGCTACCGCCTCGCCCCTGATCATCCGGGCCACCGCTGACGCCGCGCTGGCTGACGGCGGCCTGGTCGCCACCTGGCTGCCGGCCTGCGCCCGTCTCCTGGCCAGCGCCTGGCTCCGGCTGAACTGTCGTGGGCTGGGCCGTCCCTGCTCGACCATAGTCACCAGGGCCGGCAGCGCCAGCGGGCCGAGTGCCCGCGGTCCTGACCACCACCGTCTTGGCGAAGTGGTCCCCGATCCGCTGGCGGTACCGCGAGCACAGTATGACGATCAGGCCGAGTAGCCCGGTAAATGGCCACATCCACGGCGCGGAGTCAAAGAGCAGGCTGATCCAGCGGACGAATAGCTGGAGCAGGGTGGCCGGCCCGCCATCCTTGCTGACCACCCGCAGGCCAAACCACTTCATCGCGAAGGTCTGGCCGTTATGGGAGTGCGGCCTGATGACCCAGTACCAGAGGCCTATCAGGACAAAGAGGACGACGTACAGCAGCCCGCCGATGATGTTCATGATGGTGCTTGCGCTGCGGTCGAAAGGTATCGAGACCAGGTACGGGATCACCGAGACGAAGAACGCGTCGATCCAGTACTGGAATATCCGGCGCCAGGTCACCCTGGTCTCTGCTTCGCTGACCGGGGTCGTTTCGGGGTAAGTCGCCCATCTGCCCTGCTGACCGGCGGGCTGGCCGGGCTCGGGCTGCGCTGGGAGGCCGTCGGCAGGCGCGCCGCCCAATTGCTCCTGCCCGGGCGCGCTGCCCTGGGACGGCGTGCCCCGGTCGCCGGAACGGGCGCTTTGCTCAGTGCCGCCGCCGGGCTGATCGGGCGTGTCCCGCTCAGGCATGCTGCTCATCTGGTTCCCCCGATCCACGCCCGCCGTCAAGGCGTTTCGCGGCAGCTTCCTAGCGGGCCGCCACTAGGCGCAACCCCGTTCGTACCCGTGCGCACTACGAGAACACATCTGACTACAGACTGTTAGGAACCGTGAGCTTTCCCAACGGCACTCCGGCATTTCGCCTCGTCCCCCGGCCGGCCCCAGGCAATGAGCAAGTAACAACAGCCAAACCGGGTGAGCTACGGCGGCGGCCGCGTGGTGTGATTACGCAACGCGCTCGAGCGAGTGCCAGGTGTGCGTGGACGGGGGATGATTCCATGAGATCCACCCTCCTAATGGCGGCGGCTGCGGCGATCGGCGCCAGCGTGGCTGCCACTGCCTGCGGGTCAGGCGGGAACTCGGGCTCAGGTGCGGCGGCCCTCCATCGCGACCATGCGAGGACAGGCCCTGCTAGTAGCGGTTCCGCCAGTCAGAAAGCGGCGCCTGTCTCTCGAGAGTCGGTTACCGACCAGACCTTCGGCTCTGCCTGTGCCAGCATCCCCGCCACTGGTGCGGGCAGCCGCAGGGGCATGGCTGCGGCACCGGTCGTCACCGCTGCCTCGCATAATCCGATGCTGACCGACCTGGCACATGCGGCGGACATAGCGGGGCTGACCAGCACGCTTAACTCAGCTTCGGCCGTTACGTTGTTCGCGCCTGACAACTCAGCCTTCAAGGCGCTCGGCAAGGGTAACTACAAGACCCTGATGGCGAACCCGGCCGACCTCGCCAAGGTACTCAAGTACCACATCGTCGAGGGCAGGGTGACTCCGGCTGAGCTGGCCGCGCGCAAGCCACTGCCGACACTCGCAGGGCTGCCAGTCCACCCGGTCGAATCCGGGGACATCTACAAGGTCAATGGCGCGCAGGTTATCTGCGGCAACCTCCAAACCGCTAATGCCACCATTTACATACTTAATGCGGTACTCGTCCCGACCAGATGACCTGCCCGGACCTGCGTTGCCGCCAGGCACCGTCCACCCCGCGGGCCTGAGTCACATCCGGCCCTGCTACTCGGTCTAGCCCACCTTGGGCTTAGCAGCGCATAGCCTGAAGTACCGGACCCGGAGACGCTATGAAACTCAAGCTCGACCTGCACGACATCTACAACCGCGGCCACGACATCGACCGCGCCCTGCGCTCGGTCATCGACGAAGCCGTGCGGACCAAAGCTCCGCTGGTCGAGATCATCCCTGGCAAGGGATCAGGGCAGCTCAAGAAGCACGTGCTGCGATTCCTGGAGCAAAAAGATGTCAAGGCGCTCTACCACCGGGTGGAGAAAGATTCCAAGAACTTCGGTCGCGTTTTCATACATTTCCGCTGGTAACGGGCGAAGTCACCGAGATCAGGCCTGCCCGGCTCTACCGGATATCAGGCCCAGCGCCGCCAGCGCTCTGGCCCGGACCACCCGCTCGGACGGCGTGGCACGTCCGTCAGCCGGGCGGCATGGGCTCCCCGCCCGGTGCCGTTAGAGCCCCGGTCTTCCGGGCTTAGGGCTCGGTCGGCGTCGCTCACCACGCGGCGCGATCCACGAAGGGCACTGCGGGATCTGCCGAGCGGCATCAGGCTCGCCACGCCGAAACTTGCGAGCAGCGGCCGCTGGCTGCGACTCAGCGCATGCCGCCCTGCGGGACTCCGGAGGGACGCACGGGCACTGGCGCTTCGGTTATAGCGCCGGGCTGCGCGCGGGTCGTCTGGATACAAAACGCCGTGTGCATCGGCGCCGTTATCCGGCATCCATGCGAACCCCATCCCCGCTCCCCCGAGCGAGCCACGGCGTGGACAGCCCGCGGCGTCCGATCCCCGGAAGCGATGGTGGCACCACAGTGACCGGCTGTCTACTACCGGCACTCCGTCATCCCAGGTGTCGAGGCCATATACGAACATATTCGCTATCAGCTGGCTCGGAACGGTCTGGACGAGATTGCGTGCTTTAGCGACATAGGATAGCGCCATGAAGCTCCTGTTGCGCATCCTGATCCCCGCCGCTGCGCTCGGCATCGCTCACCTGCTGATAGCCGGAATAGAGCTGACCGGCAGCAGCGGGCTGTCGAAGGCGGGCACGCTCATCCTGGTGGCGCTGATCTTCGGCGTGGTCAACGCGGTGCTGAAGCCCGTCGTGAAGACCATCGGCTGCTTGTTCTACGTGCTCACACTCGGGTTGATCGGGCTGGTCGTCAACGGGCTCCTACTCTGGCTCTGCAGCTGGATCGCTGGAAAGCTCAGCCTGCCGTTCCACATCACCGGCTTCTGGCCGGCATTCTGGGGTGCCATCATCGTCGGCGTCGTCGGCTGGCTGCTGAACCTGATCTTTGACGAGAACGGCCGACTGGCGCGGTAGCACGTGCCGGCCTGGCGCCGGGCGCTTGGCGGCAAAACCTCCTAGTGTTTCGACCTGGAGGTCGCCGTTGACAAAGCCGTGGACCGTGATCGACCTGTTCTCCGGCGCCGGTGGAATGAGCTGCGGATTCAGCCGCCAGACCGGGTTCAAGCTCATCGGGGCGGCAGATGCGCAGCTGGGCAAGCCCAGTGCGGCTCCCGGCTCGCTCGGCTGCAACGTCACCTACTGCGCCAACATCGGCCTGATGCCGGTCGACGCCGACCTGTCCCGTGCAGATCCGGCCGCCGTATGCCAGGCCATGGGCCTGGACAAGCAGCGTCCGGCCGTCCTGGCAGCATGCCCGCCGTGCACGGGGTTCTCTCGCGCTGTGGCCAGCAACCACTTGCGCGACGATCGTCGCAACCAGCTCGTCGGGCGGGTCGGCGAGTACGCCGAACTGCTGCGCCCTGACATCGTGCTGATCGAGAACGCCAGGGAACTGGTGACCGGCAGGTTCAGCGGACACTTGCGCGACCTGCACCGGCGGCTGGCCGATCTCGGCTATCAGGTGTCCGCGACAACGCACTTCCTGACCGAATTCGGGCTCCCGCAACGGCGTGAACGGGCCATCGTCATCGCCGTCCGCAGACCTCTTCCGCTCCGCGGTCTGGCGGACCTATGGGCAGGCTGGCGTGTCGACCCTAAGGCCACGCACGTGCGGCGCGCGATCTGGGACCTGCCGCCAGTAGCCGCCGGTCAGTCGCATCCGGCCGATCCGCTGCACGTCGCGCCGGCCTTCAGGTCCGAGCGTGGCCGGCGACGGCTGTCTGCGGTGCCGCATGACGGCGGCGGCTGGGCCGACCTGCGGGCGGACCGTGACACGAGCGTGCTGCTGACCGCGGCGATGGCCAGCCGTGCCGCCCGCGGCGATCTGGGCAGCCATCCCGATGTCTACGGCCGGCTGTGGTGGGACCGGCCTGCTGTCACCATCAAACGCGAGTGCAGCCATGTCGGCAATGGCCGCTATGCCCATCCAGAGCAAGACCGGCTGTGCACGGTCAGGGAGATGTCGCTGCTCCAGGGCTTCCCGCGCGATTACCGGTTCACTGGCACGCTGGCCAATATGTACCGGCACATCGGAGACGCGGTACCGCCGCTCATCAGTTACCAGCTCGCGGCCCTGTGCCGGTGGATACTCGCTGGCCGACGGCCGGCTGCTGAGGAACTTCTGCTGCCCCGCAGTCAGCTGGCCGCAAGCGACCTGGTTCGCACCTGACCGCTTGCCGCGTTTCAGCTACGATACGACTATGCAACGACTACAGCGATCCTGCTGGTGGTGGCCGCTCTAGGCGGCCGCCAGTCCTTGCATTTTCCGACGGCGCGCCCGCTGGGTCGCGCCGTCTTCTATGCCGCGGGCGCGATCTTCGGCGGGCCAGTAACTCCAGGAGGTCACTGCCATGCCTGCGCTCACCTCACCGGCGCCTGCTCCCACGGCGCCCGCCATTGCACTGCCCACCACGGGAACGCCCGCTGGGACCCCTTCAGCTCTCGCGGGCCAGGGCCGCTCTGCGGTACTCGAACAGGCCATCAAGAAAGACCCGGACTCGTTCCGGATACTCACCGGCGAGCGGCCGACCGGCGCCCTCCACCTAGGCCACTACTTCGGCTCGCAGCAGAACAGGGTCCGGCTGCAGAACGCGGGCGTTGAGCTGCTGGTGCTGATCGCTGATTACCAGGCCATCACCGACCGGATCGCCCCGGCGGATCTGCCCGATATCGTCATTGGCCTTGTCGCGGATTACCTTGCACTCGGCATCGACCCGGAGCGGGCCACGATCTTCGCTCACAGTCAGGTCGAGCCGCTGAACCAGCTGCTGCTGCCCTTCCTCAGCTTGGTAAGCGTCGCCGAGATCGGCCGCAACCCGACCGTCAAAGACGAGATCGCGGCTATGGGCTCGCCCTCAGTATCCGGGCTGATGTTCAGCTATCCCGTGCACCAGGCCGCGGACATTCTGTTCTGCCGTGCCAACCTGGTACCCGTCGGGAAGGACCAGTTGCCGCACATCGAGCTGACAAGGACAATCGCCCGGCGGTTCAACGAGCGCTACTGCCCGGAGGCACCGTACTTCCCTGAGCCCGACGGGCTGCTGAGCTCAGCTCCGCTGCTGCTCGGGACCGATGGCCGGAAGATGAGCAAGAGCCGGAACAACTCGGTGCCGCTGCGCGCGACGGCCGACGAGACAGCGCGCCTGGTATCGAGAGCGAAGACGGACTCGGAACGAAAGATCAGCTACGAGCCAGAACGACGGCCCGAGGTATCCAACCTTGTCTTGCTCACCGCACTGTGTCGGGACACGACACCTGACGCGGTGGCAGCGGAGATCGGCGACGGCGGCGCTGCCGCACTCAAAGCCGCTGCCATCGAGGCGATCAATGACCGGTTCGCCGGGCTGCGCGCCCGCCGGGCAGCGCTCTCGGCTGATCACGGCTACCTGCGCAGCGTGCTGGCCGACGGTAACCAGCGGGCCTCCGCGATCGCCGCGGAGACCCTAGCGACGGTGCGGGATCTGATGCATCAGCGGTACTAGGCGCCGACAACTGCGGCCGGACGGGACTGCTGGCTGGACACATGCGCGTTCCCTTATATATGCTTACCGTTATATGATGACCGCATTCGAGGTGGTGGCGGAGCCGACGCGGCGCCGGATCCTGGACTTGCTGCTGGCCGGCGAGCTCGGAGTCGGCGAGCTTGTTGCCGTGCTTGCCATCAGTCAGCCTGCCGTGTCCCGGCATCTGCGGGTACTGCGCGAGGCCGGCATGGTCAGCTCCCGTACCGACGCGCAACGGCGGCTGTACAGCATCAACGGTGCGCCGCTCGCAGAGCTGGACTCCTGGCTCGAGCCGTACCGCAGGCTGTGGGCCGGGCGCCTGGACCGGCTGTCCGCGCACCTCAACTCGATGCCGACGGATCCGGATGACGGATAAGGAGTAGTCGATGAGCGGCTCTGATACCGGCGAGGCCGGAGGCGTCCGCGCCAGGGAAGAATTCGGGGTGCTCGAGCGTGGCAACCAGGAAGTAACGTTGCGTTTCGTACGCTGGCTGCCGCATCCGCCGGCGAAGGTCTGGCGTGCGCTGACCGAGCCTGAGCACCTGGCGGCGTGGTTCCCGACAACTGTCGAGGGCGAGCTGGCCGCGGGTAGCGGGCTGCGGTTCAGCTTCTCCGAAGCCCAGGCGCCGCCGTTCGACGGGACGATGCTGGCATTCGAACCGCCAGCACTGATGGAACTGATCTGGGGCGACGAGCGACTCCGCTTCGAGCTGGCACCCGACGGCGCCGGGACGCTGCTGACATTCACGGCTTCGTTCGCGGAGCTGGGCCGGGCGGCACGGGACGGCGCCGGCTGGCATGTCTGCCTCGACCTCCTCGGCTACCACCTGGGCAATGCGGCGGCGCCGTGGACGCAGAACGACCGGTGGCGCGCGGTGCATGCCGAGTACGTGGCCAGGTTCGGCCCGGAGGCTGCAACGGCCGGGCCGCCCGCGGAGCTGGCAGAGAGCTACCGGCAGTCCGGCGACGACATCCGCTAACGCCGTGCGTCGGCTAACGGGCGCACAGAACACACGCAAAACCGGCGGGCCGCAGTTGCGGCCCGCCGGCTTGCTCGAGCGGTGTTAATCCAGCGGGTCAGGCTGCGCCGGCGCCCAGCTTGGCCAGCTCTGCCTGGACCATTGCCTCGTGCTCGTCCGCGTCGCGCTTGGCGTCACGCGGCCGCCAGCGGCCGCGCAGCAGCGGGATCGACAGGAGGAAGACCACGATGCCGCCGAAGCAGATCCAGTACCACGTCCGCCATTGGCCGGGGGACTTGGCCGCTGCCGTGGTGACATCGCCAGCGTGGGCGGCCATGAACTTGCTGACCTGCGGCGGCACCTTCGCCAGCGCTGCTAGCTCGGCGGGTACCCCTGGCGCCGACACAGCCGCGATGACCGATGCCGGGACCAGCGAGAGTGCCTTCAGCTGAGCCGAGTATGGCTGCAGGGTTGCGAGCTGCGGCGCCGCAGCGATCACGCCCTGGATTGCAGCCTGATTGGCGCTGATCGTGCCGAGGATCTGCAGGCCCTTGCTGCCGCCGCCGGCGGCCTTGACGAGCTTGGCCGCTAGTGCAGCCGGGACCTTGTTAGCCGGATACTTAGCAGCCTGAGTGAACAGCGCCGGGTTGGCCTGGATCACTGCCAGCTCGGGTGCGAACCTCTGCGCGTCGGCGATCTGGGTGGCATCCGCCTTCGCGGTTGCGATGATGCTGGGGTGCGTCGCCGCAAACGTCAGCTGAGTCGAATAGGTCTGCGCGTCGTTCACGATAGCCGGGTGCGTCCCTGCCCATACCAGTGACGGGTACTGGGCCGCGTAAGTGGCTACGGTGCCGCCGTAGTTAACCAGCGGGGTGACCGTGTTGATAACGACGAGCAGCAGGAGCGACGAGGCGAACACGACGACCCGGATGATCCAGCCCCAGATCGCCAGCCCGGTCGCGACGGCTGCCGGGTTGCGGTGCTCGACCGTCTCGGTGAAGCTGGCCATCCATGGCGTGTACGCGACGCCGAGGAAGAACAGCATGATCGCCAGGATCGCGGCGATGGTGCCGAAGCTCGGCGCCGCATTTGCCTTCGACTGCAGCAGGAATAGCACGAGCATGACCGCTGCACCGATGCCGCCGACCACCATGAAGGGCTTTCTGACCCGGAACCTATCGGAGAGCAGGCCGATCAGGATCACGCCGCCCGCATTGAAGGCCCAGCACCAGTAGCCGAGGTTGTTGGCTTCATTCAGCGTGAAGTGGAAGATCGTCTGCGCGAAGATGACCAGGAAGCCAACCAGCGCGTAGTAGATCAGCAGCATGAGCGAGACGGCGAGGGCCGAGATGATGACGTCGGCCTTGATCAGCTGCCGCCAGTGGTTCTTCACCAGGGCCTCAACGTCGAGGCCTTTGGCTCGCGCCTCGATCAGCGCACGGTCCCGCATTGTCACCATGAGCTGGTCGCGCAGTTGCGGCGACAGCTCCCGCAGCCCGACCAGGGCGATCAAGAAGACAACGAGGCCGACGATCCCGCAGATGTAGTACTCGTGCGTCCAGAACCGCTGGTTCGTGATGACGGTCGGGATCGTGATGGAGCCGACGATCGCGACGATGAGGCTGCCGAGCACCGGGCCGCTCGTCCAGAAGCCCATCGCGGTCGCGCGGCCGACCTGGGGCGAGAAGTCCCGGATCAGCGCTGGCGTGGCGACGAGGCAGACGCCCTCCACCAGGCCGACGACAAAACTCTCGATCGTGAACGGCCACTTGCTCGTCGCGGCGGGGAGCACGAACGTCACGAAGACGCCGGAGAACAGCAGTCCGAACACGACCAGGTTCGCGCGGCCGTATCTGTCGGTGAGCCCAGCGAAGAGTGAACCGAAGGCACCGATCAAGTTACCGAACGCGACCGTCACCACGTAGAACGTGAAGCTCATGCCCAGATTGGGCAGAATCAGCGTCGCGACCGAGCCACCCACGTAGAGCTCGTAGTAGAGCGTGACCGTCGCTATCACCGTGATCGCCAGGAACATGACCCTGGCACCGGTGTTTGGATAGTAATCCAGCTGCCGGTGAATCAGCGAGGAGAACCCTCGTTGCCCGGACACTGGCTCCGCGGTGGTAGCTGTCATACGGCCCTCCTTGCTGTGACCGAATGTTGCGCCTGGGTTAACTACATGCCGACTAGACGGTATCCCCACCGCTAGCAACAAATCAACGGTCGGTTTTGGGGTATCTCGATGCCGAGTGACCGTGCCAGCGGATTGGCACATCGTGACCGAGCGGCTACGGTTCGTGTTCGCTAGCCATGGGCGGCGGGAATCGGTTGTGCCAGAGCGACTGGTAAGCCGACGAGCTAAATGTGGCGCGGCTCCCGCGATCTTCGATGCCTTTTGCCGTTCCGAGAAGACTCGCAGGCCGGCACTGGCCGCCACGAAGGGCGTTCCCGCGCTCGAACTGGAAGCTGGGACCGCTTCAGTTAGCGCGTCAGGAACGCCGGCGAGGGCCTTGGTCAGGCGCCTACGTATGCCGCCAGGTGCTCGCCGGTGAGGGTGCAGCGGGCGGCGACCAGGTCGCCGGGTGTGCCCTCGAAGACGACCCGGCCGCC
>DASXIA010000374.1:0-3335 GCA_036488155.1 Streptosporangiaceae bacterium
GCTGACCGACCTGTCCATGGTGCCCGGGCTTGGCCGTCCGCCCCAGCCAGCCCACATCGCCGAAGCGGCGATGCTGGCACGCATGCACGCTGACACCCTAGCGGTCAGTCAGGATGGCGCGGATCAGGGCGAGGACGGGGCCGAGACCGAGATCGAGCGGCCCTATCTTGGCAGCCCGGTGGAGCGCCTCGCGGGGACAGATTTCGCCGAACTCTCGGAAGCCGAGCTGGCTGAGCTAGTGGCCGCCATGCGCCAGATAACGCTGGCGATGCCGAGTCGCCGCTCCAGGCGGCGCAAGCCACGGCCTGGCGGCAGCCGGACCGACATGAGGGCGACCTTGCGGCAGGCCAGGCGTACCGGCGGGCACGCTTTCAGGCTGATCGGACAGGTACCGGCGAAGCGGCCGCGACGGCTCGTCGTGCTGTGCGATATATCCGGCTCGATGGAGCCCTACGCCAGGGCGATGATCCAATTGCTCTACTGCGCAGCTGGCGGGGCTGGCGCTGAGGTGTTCAGCTTCGCTACCCGGCTGACGCGCCTGACGGCGGCGCTAGCCCGCTCATCGCCAGCAGTCGCGCTGGCCCGTGCCGGGCGGACGGCGCCGGACTGGCACGGCGGCACCCAGATCGGCACTGCTCTCAAGGAATTCAATGATCGTTACGGGCGGCGCGGCATGGCCCGCGGAGCTGTCGTCCTGATCATTTCCGACGGCTGGGACACCGGAGATCCGGAGGTCGTCAGGCGCGAGATGCAGCGGCTGTCGCTCGTCGCGTTCCGGATCGTCTGGATGAACCCGCGCACCAAGAGCGCTGCCTACCAGCCGCTGGCTGGCGGTATGGCCGCGGCCTGGCCGTACTGTGACGCGGTGGTGAGCGGGCATTCGCTCCATGCGGTCGACCAGCTAGCGGCCGCGCTGGCGGATCCGGTGCGCCGCCGACCCGAGATCCGCGCTGTCGGCGCTGCGACGTCGCTCAGCGCATCGGGAAACGCAGGCTAGCGGGACCTCTCGGGCCAGTTCGTCCTAGGCCGGCTACTCCTCGCCGTCGCCGCTCCACGCTCGGCGGATCTCCCGTCGCCGGGCTCGCATCTCTTCGTGTATTTCGCGGCGCTGGTCCCGGATTTGCTCATGCACTTCACGGCGCCGGTCCCGGACCTGGCCAAGTACGTAGCCGACGGCTGCGCGGGCGTCGTCCTTGCCGCCCTTGCGCTTGCGCGACTTGCGCTTGACCTCCATGCCGCCCAGGATGCACGCGCCTTCGATCCGAAGCACGGGCGCATCCGGGCTGGATGCTTCACCTGGGTTGCCGGTGACCTCCCGGCCGCCGAGTATGGCAATGCCGTTGTCGACGACCCGCATCTCCGGCGGGACAACAACCTCGACGCCGCCCAGAACGGTGGTCGCCTTCAGGATGACTTCCTTGCCCGGAAGTACCGCGTCCCGGAAGTCGAGCTCGACGCCGCCGAAAACGGTCAGGATCTCGATCACCGGCTCGGCATGCCAGGGTCCCTTGCGGGTGGCGCCGCCGAAGATCGTGACGATGCGCCCGTGGCGCCGGGGCCCCGCGAGGTCGCCCGATGCCGCTGACGGCATCGTCATTGCCTGCTGACCCGGAAGATCGTCAAGCAGCGGCACTAGCTCGGCATGCGTCTTGGCGGCGTAGATGGCATCCAGCCGGTCGGAGTGTTCCTCCGCGGTCAGCCGGCCCTCGGCCATCGCACTATTGATGACGCCCGCCGCCGTATCGCGGTCAGCGTCGGAGGCCCGGAGCCGGGAATTTGCGTTGAAGCCCTGGGGGTCCATGCAGTTATTGTCAGCCATACCCGTCGGCATAGGAAACCGGAGATGCAAATGGGCCACGTGGAGGCGGCACACCTGAGCCACGCCCTGCCTGATGGCCGGGTGCTGCTCGACGACGTCTCCTTCCGGGTCGGTGACGGCATCGTGGCGGCGTTGGTAGGACCGAACGGGGCGGGCAAGACCACTCTGGTGCGCCTGGTTTCCGGTGATCTGGCGGCGCAGTCGGGCACGGTGACCTCCAGCGGAGGGCTGGGCGTGATGCGCCAGTTCGTCGGCGGCATCAGGGACAACACCATGGTGCGGGACCTGCTGCTCTCCATCGCGGCACCCCGAGTACGGGCGGCGGCGCAGCGGCTGGACGCCGCTGAGCTGGCCATGATGGAACGGGACGATGAGCCGACCCAGATGCGCTATGCGACGGCGCTGACGGAGTGGGGCGACGCCGGAGGTTATGAGGCCGAGGTCCATTTCGATGCCAGCTGCGTGGCGGCGCTGGGGATTGGCTACGACCGCTGTCAATGGCGCGAAGTGGCCACGCTGTCAGGCGGCGAGCAGAAGCGGCTGGTGCTGGAGTCATTGCTGCGCGGCAAGGACGAAGTCCTCCTGCTCGACGAGCCAGACAACTACCTGGATGTACCCGGCAAGGTCTGGCTGGAAGAGCAGCTTGCCGCGACGCCTAAGACGGTGCTGCTGGTGAGCCATGACCGTGAGTTGCTGTCCGCTTGCGCAGAGCGGATCATCACGGTCGAGGACCGGCATGTCTGGGTGCACGGCGGCGGGTTTGCCGGCTACGCGCAGGCGCGGCGAGACCGCAACGAGCGGCTTGACGAGCTGCGGAGGCGATGGGACGAAGAACACGAGAAGCTGCGTCAGCTGATGCTGATGTACAAGCAGAAAGCGTCTTACAACGCGGACATGGCCTCGAGGTACCAGGCGGCGGTCACCAGGCTCCGCAGGTTCGAGGAAGAGGGCCCGCCAGAGGTGGCGCCAAAAGAGCAGAACGTGCGGATGCGCCTGCATGGCGGCCGCACAGGCAAGCGCGCGGTTATCTGCGAACGCCTGGAGCTGACGGGGCTCATGCGGCCGTTCGATCTCGAGGTCTGGTACGGCGAGCGGGTTGCCGTTCTCGGGTCGAACGGCTCAGGGAAGTCGCACTTCCTCCGCCTGCTTGCTGGCGATGAGTCGGTTGCGCATCAGGGCGTCGCCAGGCTCGGCGCCCGGGTGGTGCCGGGGATATTCGCCCAGACGCACGCGCGGCCTGATCTGGCCGACCGTGCACCCCTTGAGATCCTGATAACCGAGCACGCGCTGCTCATCAATGAGGCGATGGCCGCCTTGTCACGCTATGAGCTGACAAGTTGTGCGCGTCAGCCGTTCGCCTCGCTGTCCGGCGGCCAGCAGGCACGATTGCAGATCCTGCTGCTTGAACTCGCTGGCTCCACGTTGCTGCTGCTGGACGAGCCGACCGACAACCTAGACCTAGCTAGCGCTGAGGCACTGCAGGACGGGCTTGAGCTCTACTCGGGCACGGTCCTGG
>DASXIA010000186.1:0-17344 GCA_036488155.1 Streptosporangiaceae bacterium
CCGGAGATGACGTCGAGCGCCAGCCCGTCGCGGCTGGCGATCGAACTGGAGCCGAGCTTGATTACCTGTCTGGTCACGGAGAACTTCTGGTCACGGAGAACTCACGAGGCTGCGCGCGCTCGGCCGGGTACCGCGAGACACTGACATCTCCCGCAAATGATCATCTCTGACGCTATCACGGTGCTGCTATGCGATCCGCTGCGAGCCGTCCGCAGGAGGTGGCAGATGTCCATCCATGGACCTGATCAATTTGTTCATCGAGATCGACCATCGACAATGGGGTCGTCTGCAGTGATCGGTGCGTGGTGTCGTGTCCGATCGCCGGCTTCGGTTCCGACGTCCCTGAGGAAGGCGCCAACGGGGTGCCGTGATTGAAAGGACACCGCAGTGAAGTACATGATCTTGACCCTCGCTTCACAGCAGGACTACCAGGAGCTGGCCGGCCAGCCCTCCGCTCGGCCCTCGTGGACCCAGGAGGAATGGGCGGCGCTCGGGGCGTTCATGCAGGCGTTCAACCAGGAACTCCTCGACTCGGGCGAGCTGGTGGAAACACGAGGCCTGAGCGCTCCGGTGCACACTCGACGGATCCAGCTCAAGGAGGGGGTCCCGGTGGTCACCGATGGCCCCTACGCCGAGGCCGAGGAGGTGCTGGCCGGCTACTGGGTAGTGGAGTGCGAGAGCTTCGACCGTGCGACGCAGATCGCGTCCCGTCTCGCCAGTTGTCCGGGTCCTGAGCACGTCCGGGCACGCGCCTATGCTGACGTCCGGCCGATCGACGAGCGCCAGCCGGACTTCGAGGGCTGAGGACGAAGGGCGCTCGCACGTGCTCGCGGCCGAGATCGAGGACCTGCTGCGCCGCCTGGCGCCGCAGGTTCTCGGCGCGGTGGTTCGCCGCTACGGCAACTTCGACCTAGCCGAGGACGCTACCCAGGAGGCGCTCCTGGCCGCCTCGCTGCAGTGGCCGAAAGAAGGACTGCCGGATAACCCCAAGGGGTGGCTCATTGCCGTCGCGTCGCGGCGGCTCACCGACCTGCTGCGCGCCGAGCAGGCTCGTCGCCGTCGAGAAGACATGGTCACCGAGTGGGCGCTGTCGGAACACAGAGCGCGGCCGGCCGGCGAGCGGGGTCCTGGCGACACCGACGACACGCTCGTGTTGTTGTTCATGTGCTGCCACCCGTCGCTGTCTGTGGCGTCGCAGATCGCCCTGACGCTGCGAGCGGTCGGGGGCCTGAGCACAGCGGAGATCAGCCGTGCCTTGCTCGGATCCGAACAGACGGTGACTCGCCGGATCACCCGGGCAAAGCAGTCGATCAAAGACAGCGGTGTCCCCTTCGCTCTCCCGGCCCCAGATGCCGTGCCAGGCCGGCTGGAAGCGGTACTCCGGGTGCTGTACCTGATCTTCAACGAGGGCTACGCCAGCACGGCGGGCACCACGCTGGTCCGGGTCGACCTGGCCGAGGAGGCGATCCGCCTCGCCCGCGCGCTCCACACGGCGTTGCCGCAGGACAGCGAAACGACCGGACTGCTGGCGCTCATGCTTCTGGTGCATGCCCGGTACCGGGCCCGCACCGCCCCCGACGGGTCGCTGATCCCCATGGCCGACCAGGATCGCAGCCGGTGGGACCGAGATGCAATCGAGGAGGGGATCGCGCTCATCACCGCCGCCCTCCCTCGCGGGCCGGCCGGGCCGTACCAGATCCAGGCAGCGATCGCTGCAGTCCACGACGAGGCGGCGAACACCGAAGCGACTGACTGGCCGCAGATCGTCGCCCTCTACGGCGTGCTGCTATCCCTGGACGGCAATCCGGTCGTTGCCCTCAACCATGCCGTCGCCGTCAGCATGGTCGCGGGACCCAAGGCCGGCCTCGACCTGGTTCAGCGTCTCGGATCAGACGCCCGGATCAATGCCGATCGTCGCTTCCACGCAGTCCGCGGCCACCTGCTCGAAATGGCCGGCGACCCCGCGGCCGCCCTCGAGTCGTACCGAGCCGCAGCCCTGGTAGCAACCAACCTCCAGCAACAGCGCTTCCTCAACCGGCAGATCGCCCGCTTGCAGGATCTCCTGGCCGCGACCTGACCGGTCTGATGTCCGCCCTCGCTGGCGTCGACTGCCCGCGACCGGCTGGGCGGCCAGCCGCCCGCCGGACCTGGTCACGGAGTTGGCGGGGTTCCTGGTCCCGGTGCCGCTGGGTCGCTGAGGAGCTCAGAAGCGCAGGCGCGATTGATCTGAGTGACCTGCGTGCCCCGCCTCCAGATTCGGGGGACCGGAGCTATCGAGGTGACGGCGCTTGCGCCGCCGCAGAGCGAAACCACCGGTCAGTACACCCAGGCCGACCAGGGCCAGCCCGCCTGCTGCCAGCCAGGTACCAGGGCCGTCCGACGTACCGCCGGCCGCCCCGAGGGCGGGGACCAGCAGCCGCGCGGTCGTGGATGTGCCGTCCGAGCACTCGATGCTGGGGTGATAGGTGGCGGGCCGGATGCTGCCCGGCAGCATGACCGAGACGGTAAAGTCACCGGCTGCCGGGTTGGGCCGCATCTTGATGTGCTCGGTCAGCCCGAGCGAGCGGCCGAGCAGCCTGGCCGAGGTCGCCCTCTCGCTGGCACAGTAGACGGCGAACGTGACCCGGCTCGGAGGGATAGCCGTCGAGGGGACGACCGAGGCGAGGGTGCTGCGTGGCGCGCTGGCTACCGTCGCCAGGGCCGGCACAGTTCCAGCGGCTGGCACAGTTCCCAAGGCCAGTGCGGTGCCAGCGGCCAGCGAGATCAGCACGACCGAGGTGCCACTGACCAGGGCAATCAGGCCGAGAACTGCGGCGCGCAATATGGCAGTGCCCTTTGCCGGGCGCGCTCGTGCCGAGAGCCCCCGTGCTGAGAGCCCCCGTGCTGAGAGCCCTCGAGCCGAGGACCTGGTCACGTCATGACTAAGTCCCATTGAAACGGCAAATCGCCGCATAGCCCGCATGAAGCTTCCTCCCCCGAAAACCGCTCCGCCACGGCAAAACGCACCTGCCGCCGTTTACGGCGGCAGGTGCAGGCAGGCGTGAGGAAGGTGCAAGGCAGTTTGCAAGCGGTTGCAGGCTGAACGAGTCCCCGAAAATTTCCCTGCCGGGATACCCGGCGGCGGCCCGGGCAAACGACGCGAGGAACCCGGTTAGCGGGGCCCGGCGCCGGGCAGCGGCAAAGCACCACCGCGCACGTGGCAAGATCGGCAGCATGCTGCGGTGGCTTACAGCTGGAGAATCGCATGGCCGTGCCCTGGTCGCCGTGTGCGAAGGGGTGCCGGCCGGAGTCGAGGTGACGACCGCCGACCTCGCGTTCGCGCTGGCCCGGCGCCGGGCCGGGTACGGCCGGGGCGCACGGATGAAGTTCGAGCAGGATGAGGTCGAGTTCACCGGCGGCGTCCGGCACGGGCTCACGCTGGGCAGCCCGGTGGCCATCAGGATCGGCAACACCGAGTGGCCGAAGTGGGAGACGGTGATGTCACCCGATCCGGTCGACGCGGAGCTGCTGGCCAGGCAGGCGCGCAACGCCCCGCTGACCAGGCCGCGACCCGGGCACGCAGACCTGGCCGGCATGCAGAAGTACGGTCAGGATGACGCGAGGGCGATCCTGGAGCGGGCCAGCGCCAGGGAAACGGCCGCGCGCGTCGCGCTCGGCGAGATAGCCAGGCGGCTGGTGCGCCAGGTCCTGGGTGCCGAGATTGTCAGTCACGTGGTCGCGCTCGGCGCGGTACGGGCGCCAGAAGACTGCCTGCCGGGCCCGCAGGATCAGGCCCGGATCGATGCCGACCCGGTGCGCTGCCTCGACGCCGCGGCAAGCGCCGCTATGCAGGCCGAAATCGACGCGGCGCACCGCGACGGCGATACGCTCGGCGGCATCGTCGAGGTCGTCGCCTACGGGCTGCCGCCAGGCCTCGGCAGTCACGTGCACTGGGACCGGCGCCTGGACGGCAGGCTGGCGGGCGCGCTGATGAGCATCCAGGCCATCAAGGGCGTCGAGGTGGGCGACGGGTTCACGACCGCGGCCCGGCGCGGGTCACTGGCCCACGACGAGATCGAGGGCACCACTGCCGGGATCAGGCGGCTCACTAACCGGGCAGGCGGGATCGAGGGCGGAATGAGCACGGGCGAGCCAATCCGGCTGCGAGCCGCGATGAAGCCGATATCGACGGTGCCGCGCGCGCTCGGCACCGTGGACGTGCGCACCGGCGAGCCGGCCAGGGCGATCAACCAGCGCAGCGACGTCACCGCGGTGCCCGCCGCCGGCGTGGTCGCCGAGGCAATGACCGCGCTGATACTCGCCGACGCGATGCTGGAGAAGTTCGGTGGCGACAGCGTGACCGAGACCGCTCGGAACGCGGAGGCCTACCTCAAGGCGATGGTGATCCAGTGACGGCTAACGGCCAACCGGAGCAACAACGACCGCCTGCGGCACAGGGGACGATTCCGGAGCCGCCGGTAATCCTGATCGGAGCGCCGGGCGCGGGGAAGACCACCGTCGGCATGGTGCTCGCCGCCCGGCTCGGGGTGCCGTTCACTGACACCGATGCTCTCGTTGAGAGTGTCGCGGGCAAGCCAGTCAGCGACATCTTCATCTCCGACGGCGAGCCGGAGTTCCGGCGGCTGGAGCGAGCCGCGGTCGCCGCCGCGCTCGCCAGCAGCAACCAGGGCGACGGCACCACCAGGGCGGGAACGCCCGCTGCCGGAGTCGTCGGGCTTGGCGGCGGCGCGGTCATGGACGAGCAGACCCAGGTGACGCTTGCCGGCCGCGCAGTGGTGTACCTGGAGACCGGGTTTGCCGAACTAGCCAAACGCGTTGGACTGGACCGGGCCAGGCCGCTGCTGATTGGCACCAATCCCCGCGCACAGCTGAAGTCGCTGCTGGACCGGCGGCTCCCGGTCTACGGCAGGCTGGCCTGGCTGACGGTCGGCACCGACGGCCGGGAACCGGACGAGATCGCCGCCGAAATCGCTGTGAGTGTTGCCTCCGTGGTAGCCGGCGCGACGGCTCCAGACGCGAGTGCACCGGGCGCCAGTGCACCGGGCGCCAGTGCACCAGGCGCTGAGCGGTGACGGCGACGCGGATAGTGGTCGGCGGCGAGCACCGCTACGAGGTGGCCGTCGGTACCGGCGTGCTGGCTGAGCTACCGTCGCTCGTCGGTTCCGCAGCCAGGAACGTCGTTGTCATCCACTCGGCGGCGCTGGCCAGCATCGCGGCCGGAGTGTGCCAGGCACTGGCGCAGGCCGGCTACGCGGTGCAGCCGGAGCCGGTGCCGGACGGCGAGGCCGCCAAGGAGATCAGCGTCGCGGCCCGGCTCTGGTCGCAGCTGGCAGCCGCCGGTGTCGGCAGGGCTGACGCGATCGTCGGGGTCGGTGGCGGAGCAGTCACCGATTTGGCCGGGTTCGTGGCGGCGACCTGGCTGCGCGGCGTCCGGGCGGTGCTGGTGCCGACGTCGCTGCTGGGCATGACTGACGCTGCCATCGGCGGCAAGACCGCGATCAACACGGCGGACGGCAAGAACCTGGTCGGTGCCTTCTACCCGCCTGCTGGGGTGCTGGCCGACACCTCAATTCTGGCTACCTTGCCGCCGGCTGAGTACGTCAGCGGGCTGGCAGAGGTGATCAAGGCAGGCTTCATCGCCGACCCCGCCATCCTGGACCTGATCGAATCCGACCCGGCCGGCGCGGCGCGGCCAGGCGGGCCGCACGAGCGCGAGCTGATCGAGCGGGCAATCCGGGTAAAGGCCGACGTGGTGTCGGCCGACCTGCGCGAGTCCGGCCCGCGGGAGGTCCTTAACTACGGCCACACACTGGGTCACGCGATCGAGCGGGCCGAGGACTTCAGCATGCGGCACGGCGACGCGGTCTCGATCGGGATGTGCTTCGCCGCCGCGGTTGCCAGGCTGGCCGGGCGGCTGGAGCCGGCCACCGCGCAGCGCCACCGGTCGGTGCTGACGGCCGTCGGCCTCCCGGTGCGCTACCGGTCCGGCGCGTGGCCGGCGCTGCGCGCGGCGATGGCGATGGACAAGAAGGCCAGGGCGGCGAAACTCCGGCTTGTGGTGCTCGACGGGCTGGCCAGGCCCGGCATCATGACCGACCCGCCGGAGGAATTGCTTGAGCTTGCCTACGCAGAAGTTTCCTGACTTGGGGGTGTCCTGAGTGGGCCAGCCAGAAACAGTACAGCCGACAAGCGTGCTCGTGCTGAACGGGCCCAACCTGGGCATGCTGGGCGCTCGTGAGCCGGAGATCTACGGGGCGGCCACCCTGGCCGATATCCAGGCCGCGTGCACCGCGCTCGGCGCGGAACTCGGGCTCCAGATCGACCTTCGCCAGACCGACAGCGAGGCAGAACTGATCGGCTGGGTCCACGAGGCGTTCGAGCGTCGGCTACCGGTGGTGATCAACCCGGCCGCGTTCACGCATTACTCCTATGCGCTGCGGGACGCCCTGGCGATGAGGCGGGCGCCGGTAGTGGAGGTGCACCTGTCGAATCCGGCAGCGCGCGAGTCCTTCCGGCACAACTCGGTGGTGTCGCCGGTCGCTGACGGCACGATCGCCGGCTTCGGCCTGCGGTCTTACGAGCTTGCTCTCCGCGCGGTCGCAGCGATGCTCGGATCGGCCGCTGATTAGCTGTGGTGCACTGCTCGCTCCGCTGGGCTGAGCAGAGCGCTCGCCGGGTACAACGCTGATGCTTGCCTGCCGCCGATCGATACGTCGACGAACAGGCAGTTCGTTGGAACGACTACGACTCGCGGCTGGCTGCCGGCCGGGCTGAACACGATCTGGTACGCATTGCGGTCCTTCCCCGCTCCAGCGCCCGGGCAGCTCGTCTCGACGTCGGGTGCTCCGTGGAGCCCGTCGTACAGGCCGCTGAAATAAAGCACTGCGTGCCTGGAGGTGAGCGTCCTGGTGGTGACCGAGTAGCCGTGCAGCCACCGGACGGTCACCGCGCGGTATCCAGCCGGATTGATGCGCCTGGCCGTGCCGCGCGGCGGATACCAGGCGACAAAAGCGTCGGCCCGCAGCAGCGAGCCGCCGCCTGGACGCGGCTTGATGACCGTGTTGATGTCGGCCTCGAAGATCCCGCCCGGCAAGCGTACGGCCGCGAAGTCGGCGAACTGCGACGTCACCGTGCCAGACATGCTGCCCTGCCCGTACCCGTCGGACGTTGTCCCGGCCGGATGGCGGGCAAGCAGGAATCCGTAAGTCGCGCTCATCGACTGGCTGACCCGGTACAGGGCCTTGACATCGACGAAGTCGGACAGGATCGCCGGCCGCGTCGGGCTTAGGCCCGCAGGAAGCCGGGCCGGCCAGGGAAGCTTCAGGGCGCCCGGCGGCAGGCGCAAGCTAGCCAGCAGCGAGCGGGCATACGCGGTCGCGCCCGCGCGCGAGTCCGCAGGCGAGCCAGGATGTGTCCGGGCCAGCGCGACCCCCGGCGGCTTGCCGGGCAGGCCCGGAGCGGTGCCGCAGGCTGTCGCGAGCATCGCGGCGCTGGCGATCGAAGCTGCCACCGCGGCTAACCACAGACCGGACCGCCGCTGTGCTGTCCGTGATGCGCGCATACCTTGCTCCTTCAGGCCCGTGCCTGCCGCCAGTGCAGCGCTCTGCCGTCGCAGCTTGGACGCTGCATCCCGGTGCGTGGTTCCAGCGCCCCGGCACTGACGTCTGTGCTGAGCTGATCCTGACAGTTACGATTCATCCCTAGCGAGGGACTGCGGCCAGCTGGGCCGCGGCCGGCCGGCGATGACCGGTCTCATGCAGCGTGAAGGGGTCGGCGCATGCGCATCGGGATGGCTCTGAACTACGCGGGCGGCTTCAAGGAGACGGCGACTGAGCTGGCCGACTTCGAGAAGGCCGGGCTCGACATCGTCTTCGTGCCCGAGGCCTACAGCTACGACGCGGTGAGTCAGCTCGGCTACCTGGCCGCGGTGACCGAGCGGGTCGAGCTCGCATCCGGCATCATGCAGCTGTACTCGCGGACGCCGACCCTGACCGCGATGACCGCGGCTGGCATCGATTTCGTCTCAGGCGGCCGGTTTTCACTGGGCATCGGAGCCTCCGGGCCGCAGGTGATCGAAGGCTGGCACGGCGTGCCGTACGACGCGCCGCTGGCTCGTACCAGGGAGACCATCGAGATCTGCCGCGCGGTATGGCGCCGGGAGCGGCTTGTCTACAACGGCACGCATTATCAGATTCCGCTGCCAGAAGGCCAGGGCACCGGCCTTGGCAAGCCGCTGAAGCTGATCAATCACCCGATCCGGGACCGTATCCCGATCATCCTGGCCGCACTGGGCCCGAAAAACGTGGAGATGGCCGCCGAACTGGCCGAAGGCTGGGAGCCGATCTTCTACTACCCGGAGAAGGCGCAGGAAGTCTGGGGCGCATCGCTGGCGGCAGGCACCGCCAAACGCGACCCCTCGCTACCGCCGCTGGACGTCTTCGCGCAGACCGCGCTGGCGATCGGCGACGACGTCAAAGGCCTGATCGATCTGATCCGCCCAGTTCAGGCGCTGTATATCGGCGGGATGGGCGCCCGCACTAAGAACTTCTATAACAACCTGGCCGTCAGGTACGGCTACGGCAAGGAAGCGGCCGCGATCCAGGACGCGTACCTGGCCGGCCGCAAAGATGAGGCAGCCGGGCTGATCCCGCAGGAGCTGCTCGATCACGTGTCTCTGATCGGGCCTAAGTCGTTCGTGGCCGAGCGGGTCGCCGCAATGCGGGAATCGGGCGTGACTACGCTGAACGTGGCTCCGATGGCCGGCACGCACGCCGAGCGGGTAGCGCTGGTCGAGCAGATCAAGGACATGGCCGGGTAGGCGCCGCGCCTGAAGAGTTGCTTATGACCGGCGTTGCTTATGACGCAGGCGCGGTTTTGCCTGCCATGCCGCGGGCAAACCCGCTCGTAATGAGTGAGAGCGGAGCATGATGCAACGAGGCCGACGGCGTAATTCAGACGATGGTCCGGCAGTGCTTGTGGTCGGCGGCGGTTTCGCCGGGATCTCGGCGCTGCAGGTACTGGCACGATCCAATGCGCGTGTGACGCTGTTGGACAGGAACGTGTACAGCACGTTCCAGCCGCTGCTGTACCAGGTAGCCACGGCTGGGCTGACCTCGGCGGACGTCGCCTACCCGCTGTGGTCGGCCACCGGCCGCCGCGGTGCCCGCTTCAGAAAGGCCGAGCTTGTCGGGCTTGACCTGGACCGGCGGGTCGCGATGCTGGACTCCGGGGAAGAGCTCAGCTATGACTACCTGATCATCGCGACCGGAGTCAGCGCCGCGTTCTTCGGCGTGACCGGCGCCGCCGAGCACAGCCTGAGCCTGTACACCCGCCGGGACGCGATCACATTGCGCAATCAGCTCATGGACGCCCTGGAATCCCGGAATGAGGGCCGGACCGATCCCGAACTCGATGTGTCGATCGTGGGCGGTGGCGCGACGGGCGTCGAGCTGGCCGGCACGCTTGCCGAGCTGCGGAACGTGGCGTTGCCTGCGGTGTTCCCTGAAATCGATCGCTCGATGTTCCGGGTACGGCTAATCGAGATGGGCCCGGCGCTGCTCGCGCCCTATCACGACAAGCTCCGCCGCTATACCCGTCAGCAGCTGGTGGACCGGGGTGTCGAGGTCCTGCTCAATACGGCGATCAAGGAGGTTCGGCCCGGATCGGTGATGCTGGCCGATGGCAGCCAGCATCGCAGTGACATCACCGTCTGGGCGGCCGGAGTCGCCGGGCCTGACGCTGGCTGGATGTCCGGGCTGCCGCGCGGCAAGGGCGGCCGGATCCAGGTGGATGTCGACCTTCAGGTAACCGGGCAGGAGCGGGTCTTCGCCACCGGCGATGTGGCCATCAACCGGTGGGAACCGATCGCGCAGCTGGCCCAGCCGGCCATTCAGGAGGGCAGGCATGCGGCGGCACAGGTCGTCCGGCGCATTTCCGGACGGCCGACACGACCGTTCCGCTATCACGACAAGGGCACGATGGCGACTATCGGCCGCCGGTCGGCTGTGGTGGAGCTGCGCGGCGGAGTGCAACTTCGCGGCACGATCGCGTGGTTTGCCTGGCTTGGGCTGCATCTGATCTACCTGCTCGGCAACCGGAACCGCGTGGTCACGCTCGTGAACCTGACCTGGCGTTACCTGAGCTGGAGCCGTGGCGGCGGCGTGATCCTCGGCGACGACGTGCCGGACAAGTGTTAGCGCGGCGACGCGACCTGCCCGGTAAGTAGAGTTAACCGGCATGGCCGACATCCACGCAGCTCGCCGTGCCCGCGCCCAGCAGAAGATCGCAGAGTCTGGTGCTGACGCCGCGCTGATCACCAGCAAGCCCAATGTCCGCTATCTCTCTGGCCTGGCCAGCTCTAACGCTGCGATATTGCTGCCTGCTAGCGGACCAGGCGTGCTGGCGACCGACTCCCGGTATGCCGAAGCTGCCGAGCGCCTGTGCCCGGACCTTGAGATTGTGACCGAGCGCCAGGTCGAGCCTGCGCTCGCCATGCTGGCCGGCCAGCTAGGCTGCGGCACGCTCGGCTTTGAAGCGCAGGAGATGACCGTCGAACGGCATTCCGCGCTAGCCGGCCTGCCGCACGGCCCGGGGCTCCTGGTGCCGCTGGGTCACCTCGTTGAGAGCCTCCGGATGATCAAGGATGACGCCGAGATCGAGTTGCTCGCCAGTGCATGCGCGATTACGGCTGAGGCGTTCGCCGCGGTGCTGCCCGACGTCAGGCCTGGCCGCACAGAGCGCGACCTGGCGGTGTTGCTGGAACGGGCAATGATTGACCGCGGAGCCGACGGCGTGGCATTTGACACGATCGTGGCCAGCGGGCCGAACGGTGCGATCCCGCACCATTCGCCGGGGGACAGGGCGTTCCGGCCCGGAGACCTGATCACCATCGACTGCGGTGCGCAGGTCGGTGGCTACCATGCGGACATGACCAGGACTGTGGCGGTCGGGGAGCCTGCCGCGTGGCAGCGGGAGATCTACGACCTGGTGGCAGCGGCGCAGCAAGCTGGCATAAGGGCGGCCGTGCCGGGCGCCGATGTCGGCGCGGTGGACGCTAGCGCCCGTAAGCTGATAACCGAGGCCGGCCACGGCGACCATTTCGGTCACGGGCTTGGCCACGGCGTGGGGCTTGAGGTGCACGAAGCGCCGCTAATGGGACCTGGCCGGACAGGTAAGCTAATAGACCGGGTTCCCGTCACCGTCGAGCCAGGAATCTACCTGCCGGGCAGGGGCGGCGTCAGGATCGAGGACACCCTCGTGGTCCGCTCCGCCGCAGGCCAGGCAGCTAACGAGGCGGCGGGAGCAGCGGAAGTACTCACTACGACCACCAAGGAACTGCTGGTGCTCTGACCGGGCACCAGGTTCCGGACGCATGCGGGAGACACACAGACGTGGCCACCACCAACGACTTGAAGAACGGCATGACGCTGAGCATCGACGGCGCGCTCTGGAGCGTGGTGGACTTTCAGCACGTCAAACCGGGCAAGGGTGGCGCATTCGTGCGCACCAAGCTGAAGAACGTGCTGTCCGGCAAAGTCGTGGACAGGACGTTCAACGCCGGGGTGCGGGTAGAGGTCGCCAATGTCGACAAGCGCGAGATGCAGTACCTCTACCGCGAGGGCGAGGACTTCGTCTTCATGGACACCACCGACTACGACCAGCCGCACATCCCGGCTACCGTCGTGGGCGACGCCGCTAACTACTTGCTGGAAGAGCAGACCGCCACGATTGCATTCAACGACGGCACACCGCTGTACGTCGAGCTGCCCGCGGCCGTCGAGCTGACAGTCCAGCACACTGACCCTGGCCTGCAGGGCGACCGGTCCACCGGGGGGACGAAGCCGGCCACGCTGGAGACGGGCGCGCAGATCCAGGTGCCGCTGTTCATCACGACCGGTGAGAAAATCCGGGTCGACACCCGCTCTGGCGAATACCTCGGCCGGGCCTGAGCCGGCCAGGTGAGCCCATACCGAGCCAGCTGCGACAGTGGCAGCGCGCAGTAAGGCCCGCAAGCGGGCACTTGACATCTTGTTCGAGGCTGAGATCAGGGGCGAGCCGGTGCTTGACCTGCTGGCTCTCCGCTCGCAGGAGGCCAGCCCGCCGGTGCCTGCCTATGCTGGCGAGCTGGTCCGCGGCGTTCACGAGCACGGGCAGCAAATCGACCAGCTCCTAGCGGAGTATGCAAAGGGCTGGACGCTGGACCGGATGCCGGCGGTCGACCGCAACATCCTGCGGATCGGCCTGCAGGAACTTCTCTGGAACGACGATGTGCCCGACGCGGTCGCCATCAGCGAGGCGGTCACGCTGGCTGGCGACTTGTCTACCGACGATTCCGCTGCGTTCGTCAACGGCCTGCTTGCGCGGCTGCTCGAGCTGAAGCCCACGCTGTTGTCATAGCAGCTTGCCCCTGGTATCCGCGTGACACAGCTAGCCCGGTAGCGGCGGGCTCGCCGTAGTCCCTCGGCGGTCCGCTCGCGCTGTCGGTACCGGGCGCTACAGTCGGCTCAGCGGCCGCGTCACGGCGCGGGCGGGCGAATGGCTGGCAGGTGAGCACATGGGCAGGCAGGCGCCGTCGCGGGTTACCGGCCCCTCCGGGGACGACACCGGCTGCCACATCCTGCATGTTGACATGGATGCGTTCTACGCCAGCGTCGAGGTCCGGGACCGTCCTGAGCTCGCCGGGCAGCCGGTAATCGTCGGCGGGCTGTCCGGTCGCAGCGTCGTGCTCTCAGCCACCTATGAAGCGCGTTCGTTCGGCGTGCGCTCGGCCATGCCCATGTCCCGGGCCCGCAGGCTGTGCCCGCACGCCATCGTGATACCGCCCACCCACGGCCTGTACGGCGCGGTGTCCAAAGAGGTGATGGCGATCTTCCGGGCGGTCACCCCGCTGGTCCAGCCGCTGTCGCTGGACGAGGCGTTTCTTGACGTGTCCGGGGCGATCCGGCTGCTTGGCTCGCCCGCCCGCATCGGCGAGCTAATCCGGCGCGAGGTGGCGCAGCAGCAGCAGATCACCTGCTCGGTCGGTGTCGCGGCGACGAAGTTCCTGGCCAAGCTGGCATCGGTGCACTGCAAGCCCGACGGGCTGCTAGTCATCCCCGCGGACCGTGCGCTGGAGTTCCTGCATCCGCTGCCTATCTCGGCGCTGTGGGGCGTGGGGGAGAAGACCAGCCAGACACTCACCCGGCTAGGCTTGCGGACGGTGGGCGACATCGCAGCCACCCCGCTCCCCGCGCTCGAACACGATATCGGAAAGGCTGCGGCAGCTCATTTGCACGCCCTGGCTTGCGGCAAGGATGACCGGGCCGTGGAGTCCGCGGTCCGGGAGAAGAGCGTAGGCAGCGAGGAGACCTTCGAGGTGGACGTGAGCGACGCTGCCGTTGTCCGGCGTGAGTTGCTCCGATTGTCCCGCCGGACTGCGCGGTCGCTGCGCTCGTCTGGCTATGCGGCAAGGACGGTTGTCGTCAAGCTTCGCAAGGCGGACTTCACCACCATCACTCGCTCCAAGACGCTGCCCGAGCCGACCAGCGAGACACAGCGCATCTACGCCACGGCGTGCGCGCTCTATGCGGCCTCAGGGCTGAGCGGCCAGGCAAGGCTGCGCCTGGTCGGAGTGCGGGCCAGCGGTCTGGTGCCAGCCGCAGCCGCCACCACTCAGCTCGCGCTCGGTGAGCGCGGCACGTCCTGGCACGATGCGGAATCTGCGCTGGACAAGATCACTGGGCGCTTCGGCCCGGATGCGGTCCGTCCGGCCACCCTGGTCGATCCCGGGCGCCCCGGCCCGGCGCCCGGACGGCCAGCGGCCGGTGCTGGTGAACCGGGGAAGTGGCAAGGCGCGTAGTCATTGATGTACCGGGCCGGCGCCTGTGGCCGTGTACCCTTCCACAGTGCGGCCCAGCGCTCGTATTCTGGACGTAAGGGCAAGGCCACAGCACAGTTAGCGTTGGCCTGGTTGATGGGAGGCACAGTGCCGCTCTCTGAGCACGAGCAGCGTCAGCTCGAGCAGATTGAGCAGGCGCTCTATGCCGAGCATCCGCGGCTTGCTCGGGCAATGCGTTCGAAAGATCCCAAAGTTCACTACCGACGCCGGGTCATCCAGGCCGCGGTGGGGTTCCTGCTGGGCGTCGGCATGGTGGTGGCCGGGATCTTCCTGAAGTACGACTGGCTCGTGGCGGCAGGCGTCGCGGTTCTGCTGCTCAGCGGCATTTTGGCCATTGTCAGCTACCGGCGGATGGTGGGCATGCTGACGGAGCGCAGGCGGCGCCGGGATCGTAAAGCTGCGGCGAAGGCGGCCGCGAGCAGCAGCCTGATGGAGCGCCTTGAGGAGCGCTGGCGGCGGCGCCAGGAGGGCAACAACCGGTAGCCGGAAGGCCGCGCCCGGGACGAACGGCCGGGCGCGGGACGCAGGCAGCCGTCGATTCACCGGTTATACGTGCGGTGTGCCCGCTTTATTCTGCTCGCCGCGTTCTGCGCAGTTGGCGCTGGAGAGTCGGCCAAGACGAGTCCAGCCAGCCGAGCATTTCGCTGGCGCGCTGGACCAGGAGCCTGGCAGCCAGCATGGTGGAGGCAGGGAGAAGCCAGGCGCGCAACCGCTGCTGCCGCGGCACTGAGGCGGCGACAGCCCGTCGGACGGTGACTACGGCGGGCTTAAGACCAGCGCCCGGATCCGGCAACCGTGCATACCTGGCGCGCTCCTCCGCCGCTGCGAGCATGCTGACTGCCTTCGTTGCCGTCTCGTCCAGGCGGGCCTGTCTGGTCACCCGCCTGGCCACGGCGCGCGGTGTCTCGCCCGGCATGCCGCCGAGGCCGTAGTCTGCCAGGTCATCGGTCAGTTCCCGCCACGCAGCATCGGCGATCGCCGCGTCACCAGACGCGCTCAGCCAGCGGCGGCGCCTGGTTAGCAGCCGGGTCAGCGCCGGCCATGCGATGAGCAGGAACAACGCGGCCGGTATGGCAATTGCGAGCCAGAGCTTTGAGCTGGCGCGCTTGGGCGCGCTAGCCGGGCCTGATCCGGCGAGGCCCACGTCGCGACCGAGATTACGCAAGTGGTTCCCGGACGCCCCTTGCTGTCCCTGGGAGCCGTTTCCGGAGCCTTGCTGGGTGGTGCCCCCTTTCGAGCCGGCACTCCCGGAGCTGCCGCCCGCGTACACCGGTTGCACGGCCGTGCCCGGGCCGTGGGAGCCGCTGGGCGTTGGCTCGAAGCGCAGCCAGCCGTACCCGTAGAAGTAGAGCTCCGGCCAGGCATGTGCGTCTGCAGTGGTTACCTCCCAGGTCTTTCCAGGCCCGGGGGAGCCGCCGGTATAGCCGATTGCGATCCGCGCAGGAATCCCGAGCACTCTGGCGAGGATCGCGAATGCCTGCGCAAACTGCACGCAAAAGCCTCGGCGGACTGTGTTGAGGAACGGCAGCAGCCAGCTCGTCTGGGGCAAGTTCGGCTTCAGGCTGTAGCTGAACCTGGCGGACTGGAACCACTTCTCCAGATCCTGGGCTTCCTGCAGCTGGGTTGCAGCGCCATGAGTATGCGCGAGAGCGATGGCATCCAGTTGCTTGAGATCGGGCCCGGTGTAGGTGCCGTACTGGGCCGCGACGTCGGCTGGCGGTTGCGCGGTCTTGATCTCGGCCGCCTGCGGGTTGACCTCATTGCTCTGCACCGTGTAGTGCAGGTTAGCCATCGCCATACCGGGGTTGAACACCATGAGGGTTCCGGCTGTCTCACGCCAGCCGGAGTCGCCCACGGTTAGCTGGTGAGGGGCGTACGGCATGGGCAGAACGGCGTAGCCGGTGTCGTCCTTGCTGATCGTGATCGCTGTCGTAACCTTGCTGACCGTCGTCGTCCGGCCTGCGCCGGGCGCCGCCCAGGGCAGCTGCGGCCCGTTGATCGTCCGGAAGTTCTGGTACGAGGGCGGCAGCCAGGCATTCCGCCGGCCGCTGTAATTCACCGCGTACACCTGGAAGTACTGCTGACTGGGGTCCTCGGCCGTGGTCGTGTACGACAGCACTGGCTGCGGTTTGCCCTCGAGCACATGGCTAAGGTTCAACAGCGGCGAAACGCCCGCGCTGCTGCCGCCGACGCTGTGACCACTGCCGTCAGCGGACGTGGCGAACACGTCCCGGACGCGCATGGACGGAAGGATGACCGGGATCACGATTGCCAGGCAAACGGCCGCCAGGCCGATGCGCCGGCCGGATGCGCTCAGTTCCCTGGTGTCCGGTCCGGACCCGCTCTCGTCGGCGGACTGGACGTGCCGGAAAGTCACGAGCCGGCCCCACATTCGCAGCCGTTCCCGGCCGTCGGCCGACAGCAAAGCCAGGTAACTTGCCAGGCTGGCCGCGAACACGATCACCTGCGGTACGCCGAAAGACTTCAGGTTGCTGGCAACAGGCACGCTGAACAGCAGCAGCAACGGCAGTCCGGCGACGGCCGGGCGCCGCAGCCGGACAGCCAGGATGTCAACCGCGATGGCCACGGCTCCGATTCCGGCCGCTGTTACCAGGCTGACTGCCGGCAGGTCCTGCACCGGGGGGGCAAACTGGAACTCAGCGAACGCAGCGTGCCAGAGCCGGCTAAGGGCGTGAATGGAGTTGTCGCTCGGAATGAGATAGCCGAAGGAAGCCGCGTGCGCGAACGTCACATTGAGGTAGAGCAGTAGCGCGGCAATGTAGCTGGCCAGCACGGCGAATCCGCGGAACGGGCGGGCGCCGGTTGCGCTCAGCGCGGTGATGACAAGGATCACCAGGGCGGCGCTCCGGTCTGGCCAGCCGGGCCTGGTGAGCATCGGGACGAGCGCGATCAGAACCAGGAATGTGGCAACGACCGCGGCAGGCAACCTCGGCAGTCTGGTCAGTGCTCCGGCGGCCGCGACGATGATAATGGCGCCGACGCCAGTCGCGATCCAGCCGCCAGTCTGGATAACCGAGCTCATCGAGAGCGAGGCCACCATCACGGCTACTGCCGCCGTGATGGCGATGCGGGTCATGCGGGTGACCCGTCGGGCCGGCCCGCCGCGGCGACGAGCATCTCCGCTGCCCTTGGCAGTCGTTGCCAGGCAACAGCTAGCGGTGTACTGGCGTCGATGATCGTGACGTGCCAGCCCGCGCTGCGTAGTACAGCGGCGGCCGCGATGCTCTCAGCGGCGATCGCGGTGCGTCCGGCTGGGCCGGGGGCGGCTGCTGGCGACTTGTCTACGGGGACTTGCGGCGGGATCGGGCCCGAGACGTTGTTGTCAATGATCGGACCGTCGGTGGCTGGGCTCTTGGTGGCTGGGCTCTCGGCGACTGGGCTCTCGGTGGCTGGGCTCTCGGTGGCTGGCGCGCTGCCGGCAGCCCGTCCGCCTCCGGTAGCTATGCC
>DASXIA010000200.1:0-5911 GCA_036488155.1 Streptosporangiaceae bacterium
GCCAGGCACCGAGGGTCAGCCGCCAAGCCCTTCGGCCACGACAAGCCACCGCTCCTCCAGGGCATTGCGCTCCTCCTGCAGACTGCGCAACTGCTCGCCCAACTCGATCAGTCGTTCGTAGTCACTAGCGCTGTCGGCCAGATCCGCATTCAGCCGCGCTTCATTGTCAGACAGCCTGGCGATCTGCCGCTCCAGCCTGGTCAGCTCCTTCTGGCCGGCTCGCTGCTGCGCCGCTGACGGCCGCTCGCTAACGCCATCCGCAGACGCACCGTGGTCTTCCGGTCCAGCCGGCACCTGTCCGGCCTCGCGCGGGCCGCTCGCGGCAACCGCACGTTCCCGGTCGGCAAGGTATTCGTCGATTCCGCCAGGCAGGAACGCGAGCTGGTTACCGACCAGTGCGAGCACATGGTCGGTGACGCGCTCGAGGAAGTACCTGTCGTGACTGACTACCACGACTGAGCCGGGCCAGTCGTCAAGCAAGTCCTCGAGCTCGGTGAGTGTCTCGATGTCGAGATCGTTGGTTGGCTCGTCGAGCAGCAGCACGTTGGGCTCAGCGAGGAGGATCAGCATGAGCTGAAGCCGGCGACGTTCACCGCCGGACAGGTCACCTACCCGGGTCCACTGCCGCTCCCCGCGCAGCCCGAGCCGCTCCAGCAACTGACTGGCCGACAGCTCGCGCTTGCCGATAACGGCCGAGCCACGCACCCGCTCGGCCGCTTCCAGCACCCGCAGGTCCGGATCGACAGCCGGCGGCTCCTGGGTCAGGTAGCCGAGCTGGACGGTGCTTCCCCTGACCACATGACCGGTGGTCGTCACGGGGCCCGCGGCCGGTACCGGGAGATCTCCGGACAGCAGGCTGAGCAGCGTTGTCTTGCCGGTGCCATTAACGCCGACGATGCCCACCCGGTCACCAGGACCGAGGTGCCAGCTAACCTCGGCCAACAGTCGCCGGTCGCCTGCCGTCACCGACACGTCGTCGAGTTCGAGTACCGTCTTGCCGAGCCGCGTGGCGGCCAGCCGGGCGAGTTCCACGCCGTCCCTCGCCGGCGGCTCGTCCGCGATCAGCGCGGTAGCGGCCTCGATCCGGAATTTCGGCTTGCTGGTCCGGGCCGGCGGGCCGCGGCGCAGCCAGGCGAGTTCCTTGCGCATCAGGTTGCGCCGGCGCTGGTCGATCGCTGCAGCAAGCCTGGCCCGCTCAGCCCGAGCGAGCACGTAGGCCGAGTAACCGCCGTCGTAGGTATGCACCTGGCCGTCGGCCAGCTCCCAGGTCTCCTCGGTCACCGCATCCAGGAACCAGCGGTCATGAGTGACGATCACATAGCTGGTCTCGTACTGCCGCAGGTAACCCGCCAGCCAGCTGATCGCCTCGATGTCAAGGTGGTTCGTCGGTTCGTCCAGGAGGAGCAAGTCGTAGCTGCGGCGCAGCAGCGCCGCCAGCGCCGTCCTGCGCCGCTCGCCGCCCGACAACCGGCGGACATCGGCGCTCAGATCGATACCGCCGAGCAGGGCCTGGACGACAGAGCGGCTGCGCGGGTCCCCGGCCCATTCGTGGTCGGCCAGCCCGCCCAGCGCTACCTCGCGCACGGAGCCGGTCAGCTGCTCTGCTTGCGGCAGGTAGCCGATGGTTGCGTCACGGGCCTTGGTGGCCCGGCCGGCGTCCAGGTTCGCGGTCCCGGAGAGTGCGGCGAGCAGAGTCGTCTTTCCAGCTCCGTTGCGGCCGACGACGCCGATCCGCTGCCCGGCCGAGACACCCAGCGAGACACGATCGAGCAGGACACGCTCGTGATAGGCCTTGGCGGCGAGCTCCAGGTTCACCAGGTTCATGACGGGCGCCGGTTGCCGGTCATCAGGACAGCTGTGGTGGTCACGACGGCTGGCGGTCGCGGACCACGGCCGCACCAGGGGCAGGACCGCTGGCCCTGGCGACCGCGCGGCACACGCCGGCGCCGGTGAGCGCGACAGCGATCTCGCGCGCGTGCGCCGCGTCATTGGCAAGGAACGCGCAGGTGGGCCCGGAGCCGGAGACGATCGCTCCGAGCGCGCCGTGCTCGCGCCCCGCGGTCAGCGTGCGCCGCAACTCCGGCTGCATCGACAGCGCGGCAGGCTGCAGGTCATTGGACAGCAGCGGCCCGACCCGCGCTGGATCGCCAGACCGGAGCGCCGTCATGAGCGGGTGGCTCAGCTCCGGCGCACCAGGCTGAGTCCGGTCACCTGCCGCTGCGCGGGCCGCCCTGAGGCGGTCACAGGTGGCGTAGACCTGGGCGGTGGACAGGCCCTCGTGCCCGAAGGCCAGCGCCCAGTGATAGCTCCCGGACGCTAGGGCCGGGGTCAGCTGCTCCCCGCGGCCGCGGCCCACCGCGGTGCCGCCCAGGAGCGCGAACGGCACGTCGCTACCAAGCCCGGCAGCCAGCTCGGACAACTCGCGCTGGGACAAGCCGGTCTGCCACAGCTCGTTGCAAGCGAGCAGCGTGGCGGCGGCGTCCGCGCTGCCGCCTGCCAGGCCTGCCGCGACCGGGATGCGCTTGGAGATCTGGATCGCTACCGCCGAACCGCGCAAACCCGCCGCCTGCACCAGCGCGCTCGCTGCTTTCCAGGCAAGATTCGACCGGTCACGCGGGACCGCGGCGGCGTCCTCGCCGGTGACAGACAGCGAGGTCTTCTCCGCTGGCAGGACGGTGACCTCGTCGAAAAGCGAGACCGCGTGGAAGACCGTCACGAGTGGGTGATAGCCATCGGCACGGGGCGGGCCCACGGCGAGCTGGAGGTTGACTTTCGCAGGCACCCGGACAGTGACCGCCGCGGGAGCCGGCCTGGTTGCTGAGATCACGATCTGCTGATCGTATCCGGACCGGCTGAGCGCGCAGCAGCAGCGGCTATCCGGGCGAAGGCGGCGACGCCGAGCGCCTCGCCGCGCAAAGCCGGATCAACTCCAGCCGCTCGCAGCACCGCCTCGGCTGCTCCGGGCGAGCCCGCCCACGCCGCCAGTGCTGCGCGCAGTGTCTTTCTGCGCTGCGAGAACGCAGCGTCGATCACCGCGAACGTGTCCTCCCGGCGTGCTGTCCCGCGCACCACGGCAGCGTCGGGCTCAGCCAGCCGCATCAGTGACACCAGCCCGGAGTCCACCCGCGGAACCGGCCAGAACACCGCCCGGCCTACCGAACCTGACCTGCGGGCAGTGGCGAACCAGGCAAGCTTGGCCGACGGCACTCCATAGGTGCGGCTGCCAGGCGGCGCGCACATCCGGTCGGCGACCTCCGCCTGCACCATCACCAGGCCGCGTGCCAGGGTCGGAACAGTTGCCAGCAAGTGCAGGACGACCGGCACGGAGGCGTTGTAGGGCAGGTTCGCGACCAGCACCGTCGGCGGCTCGCCTGG
Organism: Streptosporangiaceae bacterium; assembly: GCA_036488155.1. Lineage (GTDB taxonomy): Bacteria > Actinomycetota > Actinomycetes > Streptosporangiales > Streptosporangiaceae > JAJYUU01. The sequence goes on from DASXIA010000200.1 coordinate 3,376, forward strand.
CAGCTGCCCGACCCGCGCGGCGTCTGCCGTCACGACGTCGAGCCGGCCAGCCAGTTGCGGAGCCCTGGCGGCTACCGTGACCGGAAGCTCTGCGGCCAGCGCCCGGTCGAGCTCGATCGCGATGACGCGGCGGGACGCGGCAAGCAGCGGAAGGGTGAGTGACCCGAATCCCGGTCCCACCTCGAGGACGACATCGTCGGGGCCGAGATCCGCTAGTGCCGTTATCCGGCTGACGGTGCCTGCGTCCACGACGAAGTTCTGGCCAAGCCGCTTCGACGGCTCGACGCCGAGCCGGGCGGCCAGTTCCCTGATCTCCGTCGGGCCGAGTAGCCGAGCGGCCGGCAACGGCGTCAGGCTGGCCAAGGCCCGAAGACGCGCTCGCCGTTCGCCTCGATGACCGCGCATAGCTTGGCGACGTCCAGCTGCTTGGCTGCCGCGAGCGCGCGCACCGTATGCGCGACCTGAGCGGGCGCGTTGGACTTGCCCCGGTTCGGGGACGGCGTCAGAAACGGCGCGTCGGTCTCGGCCAGGATCAGCTCGGCCGGGGTGACAGCGGCGGCCTCGCGCAAGCCGCGCGCGTTACCGAAGGTGACAGTGCCGGCGAAGCTCAGCAGGTAACCGGCCTGCACGCAGCGCTGTGCGAACTCCGCGTCGCCGGAGTAGCAATGAAAGATCACCTGCTCGGGTGCGCCATCCGCGGCGAGGATGGTCAGTACGTCCTCGTGGGCGTCTCGGTCATGGATCATCAGCGGCTTGCCCGCCTGTTTCGCGATGTCGATATGCGCACGGAACCACTCGCGCTGCACCTGCGGCGGGGCGCTGTCCCGGTAATAATCCAGCCCGGTCTCGCCGACGGCGCGCACCCTGGGCAGCCTGGCCAGCCGGGCAATCTCAGCCAGCACGGCATCCCGCTCCGCGGCCGTGGTGGCCGCGGCGGCCGTCTCGTTCGGGTGGATCGCCACCGCCGCATACACCGCCGGGAACGCGCCCGCGCAGTCCGCGGACCAGCGAGAGGACGCCGCGTCGACGCCAACTGTGATGACCCGGTTGATGCCAGCGGCCGCTGCCTGCGCAAGCGTGTCAGCAACAGCCATGTCGATCAAGTCGAGGTGGCAGTGGCTATCGAACCCGGCAGACGGGAGCGGCTCTGGCGGCGGTGCCTGCGGCCTGCCGACGCCCTGGCCCGGCCCGAATTGCTCATCCGGTACTGGACGTGTCACTTGGCCTCGAGCCGCGCCAGCTCTTCGGTGACGACAGAAGGATCCAGCTTGGCGAATAGCGGAGCGGGCACGCCCAGCGGAGTGCCTGGCTTAATCGGCGTCGACTCCCAGCGCGCGGCAGTCCGGTAGTCCCCGGTGATCACCGGGTACGGCGCCCCGCCGTCCTCGCTGACCTCCTCGATCCGGGGCATGCCGGACCATTCCCCAGTCCCGCCGAGCATCTCGAATACCTTCTGCGACGAGCGCGGCAGGAACGGAGTGAGCAGCGTCTTGCCGTCATCCACCAGCTGCAGCGCGACATGCACGATGGTGCGCATCCGGTCCGGATCGGACTCGCGCAGCTTCCACGGCGCCTGGTCGGACAGGTACTTGTTGGCCTCGGCGAGCGTGCGCATTGCCTCGGTGCTGGCCAGTTTGAACCGGCAGCGCCGAAGTGCCTCGCCCACCGTGGCGAAGGCCGACCTTGAGCGGTCGAGCAGGGCCTTGTCGCCTTCGGTCAGCTCGCCGGGGACCGGAACCTCGCCGATGTTGCGGGCCGCGAACGAGACCGAGCGGTTCACTAGATTGCCCCAGTTGGCCACCAGTTCATCGTTGTTGCGGCGGACGAACTCGCTCCAGGTGAAGTCGGTGTCCTGACTCTCCGGACCCGCCACCGCGACGTAGTAGCGCAGCGCGTCGACGTCGTAACGGGCCAGGAAGTCGCGGACGTAGATGACTACCGAGCGCGAAGAGGAGAACTTCTTGCCCTCCATCGTCAGGAACTCGCTGGAGACCACGTCGGCAGGGAGGTTGAGCTGGCCGAGCGTGCCAGGCGCGCCGTCCTTGGCGCCCTTTCCGTTGTAGCCGAGCAGCATGGCGGGCCAGATCTCGGCGTGGAAGACGATGTTGTCCTTGCCCATGAAGTAGTAGGCGTCAGCGTCCGGCGACTGCCACCAGGCCCGCCAGGCGTCCGGGTCGCCGGTGCGCCTGGCCCATTCGATCGATGCCGACAAGTAACCGATCACGGCGTCGAACCACACGTAGATCCGCTTATCCGGCTTATCCCGCCAGCCGTCCAGCGGGATCGGCACGCCCCAGTCCAGGTCCCTGGTGATAGCACGAGGCTGGAGGTCGCCAAGCAGGTTGAGGGCGAACTTCAGCACATTCGGGCGCCATTGGCCGCTCTTGCTCTGCAACCAGCTGCCCAGCACGTCAGCGAACGCCGGCAAATCGAGGAAGAACTGCTCGGTCTCGATGAAGACGGGCGCCTCGCCGTTGATCTTCGAGCGAGGGTTGATCAGATCGGCGGGGTCAAGCTGGTTACCGCAGTTGTCGCA
>DASXIA010000203.1:0-6788 GCA_036488155.1 Streptosporangiaceae bacterium
TGGTGCCGGGCCTTTCGTCTGCCAGAGGGCTGCTAGCCGACTACCGGGATCGGCACGGTCAGCACCTCGCCTACCTGCAATGAGCCGGAAAGCTGCCAGAACTGAAGCGAAGCCGGGCTGCTACTCCTGCGCTGGGTTCGCTGGCTCCCACGGGTTCCAGTGCGTATCCGTCCGCGACATGCCGTTGATGATGCCAAACATGGAGATTCTGGTATCTATCTGCACTCAAGTACCGACATCAGGCAACGGTATGGCGCTCAGCCAGCGCTCATACAAACTGCAAGGTCTGACGGTGTGTGGCGAAGGCGAGGCTGCAAGCATTGTCACATAATCGCCGGTTGCTGCAGCAGGACTGGTCGGTCCCTTAGGTCTTGAGGGGGTTCGTGGGTCATGTTCGATGGATTCGAAGAGTTCGACATCTCCAGCGATGGTGCGTCGATCCACGGATGTCGCGGCGGCGACGGGCCGCCTTTGCTTCTCCTGCACGGTATTCCGGAAACGCATCTGATGTGGCATCGAGTCGCGCCGCGCCTAGCGGAGCGCTACACCGTCGTTGCTGCCGATTTGCGCGGCTACGGCGACAGCGGCAAGCCACCCAGTACGGCCGATCACGAGCCGTACAGTATGCGCGCCATCGGCGGCGATCAGGTGGAGGTGATGAGGCAGCTGGGCTACGACAAATTCTGCGTCGCCGGACACGATCGCGGGGCGCGCTGCGCCTACCGTCTGGCACTAGATCACCCGGAGGCTGTTCTCCGGCTTGCCGTCATGGACGTTGTTCCGGTCGGTGACGCCTATAACCGGGCCGACAAAGACTTCACCCTCATGTACTGGCAGTGGTCCTTCCTCGCCGCGCCAGAACCGGTACCGGAGCAGTTCATCGATGCGGCACCGGCGACGATGGTCGACTTCATGCTCAACGAGTGGTCCGTCGTGAAGGATGCCTTCCCGGCCGACGTCCGCCGCGAGTACATCGAGAAATGGAGCCACCCCGATACGGTGCATGCCATCTGTGAGGAGTTCCGCGCGTCCGCAACTTTGGACTACCAGCAGGACGAGGCGGATCGCGGAACCCGGAAGATCTCCTGCCCGGTGCTCGTCCTGTGGAGCCAGCGCGGCTCAGTCGGGAAACTGTACGATGATCCGCTCGCGATATGGCAGCAGTGGGCCGATGACGTTCGCGGCGCCTCGGTCCCGGTCGGTCACTTCATTCCGGAAGAGGCACCCGCGGAGACCACCCGCCAGCTGCTGAGTTTCCTGCAGTAGTACGGGGTTGACGTAATCGAGCAGGCGGCTGGAGTGCAGCCATCATGACGGATAGCAGCGAACCCACGAGGGAAGAAAAGATCGCCGATGCACTTCGGGCCGCGCCGGCCTATATAGCTGACTCGGCAACGGTCGTGGACTGGGATATGACGACAGTCCTCCGGGAAGGGTCACCGGACTGGACCTGTGTGCCGACCGCCCCAGGTAAGCCCTGGCCGGCGCCGATGTGCCTTGATCCGCCATTCATGCAGTGGTTCCGGGAACTCGCACAGGGGAAGACACCGACCATCGATCGGATCGGCGTCTCCTACATGCTGATGGGAGAAGCCGGCGCAGACTTCGACGATCCCGAAGCCACGCAACCCCCGCAGGGCAAGGACTGGTACCGAGCCGGGCCGCATGTGATGTTCGTCTTCCCTCAAGGCACAGGCTGCATCCTGAACGGCATGCCACACGACACGGCATCAGGACTGCCGTATGTGCGGCCAATCCCAGGAGCGGAGCCCCTGCTCGTCGTTCCGATCGCCAAGCCAGGGGAGAAGGCTTGCGGATGTCCAGCCGAGTGCTCCTGTGGCTGCAACGGCTGAGACCGCAGGCGATTTCCGGGGAGCGCCGTCACGGGGGCTTAGGCGTGATCCAGACCAGGCACACCGTCTGCGACCTGCGGTGGTAGGTCGTGCCTACCAGGAGCGAGAAAGCCGGTCGTGGCGGCGGGCCGGCCGGGGAGCTGAGAGTGGACCTATCGGCGCCCGAAGAGGGGCGCCCGGCAGGGAAGCAGTCCCACCCTAATGATCCCGGCAAGGCCGATGCCACAGACTGACTATCCGCCGGCCTACGCGCTGTCTGCCGCACCCGAGCACGCAATCCGGTCGCCGTGGGGCCACGTCCTCCAGGCCGCGGCCGCGCTCGCCGCTGGCATGGGTGTCGGCCGCTTCGTCTACACCCCGATCCTTCCGCTTATGCAGGCTCAGGCTGGGCTGAGCGCTTCGGCAGGGGCGAGCCTGGCCATCGCGAACTACGTCGGCTACCTCGTTGGCGCCCTGGCGGGCATCCTCCTTCCCCGGCTGGTGCGCTCCCGGGCCGTCCTGCGCTGCTCGCTGATCCTGCTGACCGTCACTCTGCTCGCCATGCCGCTGACCCGTGCGGTTGCAGTGTGGTGGGTGCTGCGCCTGCTGGCCGGCGCCGCAAGCGCATCGGTGTTCGTCATCGCCGTCAGCTCGCTCCTCGGCCACCTCCGCGGCCATCCCGCGCACCTGCCCGGCTGGGGACTCGGCGGCGTCGGCGCAGGCATCGCCCTGTCTGGCATCCTTGTCCTGATCGTCCGCTCAGCAGGCGACTGGCGGTCCGCCTGGTGGGCCTCGGCCGCCCTCGCCGCCGTCCTCGCTGCTGGCTCGTGGACGCTGCGGCCCGAAACATCCCCTGCGCTCACTGCAGGCCCGGTCGGCGCTGCACGACCCGCGCGCCACCCGCGCACTCATCGCTGGTTCAGCACGCTGTTCGCCTGCTACGCACTGGAGGGAGTCGGCTACATCATCGCGGGCACTTTCCTTGTCGCTGCCATCGAGCAGACGTCCCCCGGCTGGATCGGCGGCGGCGCGTGGATACTGGTCGGGCTGGCCGCAGTTCCGTCCTCGGCAGTAGCGGCCTGGCTGAGTCGGCGGTGGTCACGCCCGGACCTGCTGCTCGCCGCGCTGGTCGTGCAGGCCAGTGGCATCGCGCTGCCCGCTGTGCTCGGCGGGGCGGTGGCCGCAGTGGTCTCGGCGGCCCTGTTCGGTGCGACCTTCCTGAGCATCGCTACGATCGCGCTGGCCGCAGGGGCGCACCTGCAGTTCCCCCGCTCTGTCGCGCTGCTGACCGTGGGTTACTCCGCCGGGCAGGTCCTGGGCCCGCTCGTAGTCACGCCGCTGCTGCACCACGGTTACCACCAGGCGTTGCTGCTGGCGGCACTCGTGGTACTGGCGGCCGCTGCGGCCGCGGGTATCTTGCGGATCGGCTTCCCGCACCTCTTGCCCGCGGCTTCTCAGCCGACGGATCAACCAGGCCTCGGACCTGCGGGCCTGTCGGCAGCTCGGGAACGCGCATCAGGAGGGGGCGGCTAACTGAGCGGAGTGCCGAGGACTCGTCTGGGAGGAAACGCGCACGCGACCCCTCTCGGGAAGCGATCGCGCGCGGTGGCATAGCCGAGGCGTTCGCTTCACCTGGCCGTCACTTGCCAGCAGCGGCGGCGTTACTGGTGCCCGGACAGCGACTGCAGCGACTTGATCGCCAGGCTCGCGTGCAGCAGGCATCCGTCCGGCATCACGGAATCGTCGAACTGCGCGTACGCGCTGTGGTTATCGGCCGCCGACTCATAGTCCTCGTGCGGGCAGGCACCGAGGAACAGGTAGCATCCGGGCACCTGCTCGAGAACGCGAGAGAAGTCCTCAGCGCCGGCTTCCGGGTTTGCTTGGAGCGTGAACCGGTCCGGTCCGAAGACCTCAGCGACCACGCCCGCCGCGAACTCCGCCTGACCGGCGTCGTTGACGGTGACCGGGTACTCCTGGTGGTAACGGGCATCGGCTCTCAGGCCGTGCGCGGCCGCGATGTCCTGGCACAGCCGCACCGACGTCTCCTCGATCTTGGCACGGGCCGCCGGCGAGAACGAGCGGATGGTCGCATCGAACGTGGCCTCGGCTGGGATGATGTTCCGTCTGGTGCCGGCGTGGAAACTGCCGACGGTCACCACGACGGGGTCGAAGATGTCGAACTGCCGCGTCACCATCGTCTGCAGTGCGGTGATGATCTCGGCGGCGACGGTGACCGGATCCTTCGCATGATGCGGTGCGGAGCCGTGCCCGCCGGCGCCGACGACGGTAACCGACAGCCAGTCGCTCGCGGCCATGAGCGTGCCGGGACGCGTCGACAGCTGGTGGCGCGGCAGTTCCGCAGCAGCTACGTGGACGCCATAGGCGCGCTGCACCCGCGCTCCGGCAGCGTCCAGGACGCCCTCGCGGATCATGTGACCGGCGCCATTCAGGCCTTCCTCGCCTGGCTGGAACATGAACACGATGTCGCCGTGCAGCGCATCGCGGTGCGCGCTCAGCAGCCGCGCCGCGCCGGCCAGCATCGCGGTGTGCAGATCGTGGCCGCAGGCGTGCATCACGCCGTCGACCTTGCTGCGGTACTCGACGTCAGCGAGTTCGTGCACAGGCAAGGCGTCCATGTCGCCGCGCAGCAGGATGGCAGGCGCCGGGCCGCTCGGCTCGGCGGTGCCGCGCAGTACCGCGGTCACTGAACTGCAGGACTCGCCGACGGAGATCTCGAGCGGAAGGCCGTCGAGGGCCTCGAGGACTGCCCGCTGCGTCTCCGGCAACTCGAGTCCGATCTCTGGACGCTGATGCAACCGGTGCCTGAGCTCGACCATCGCTGGCTGAAGCTCGGCGATGTCCTCGCGGAGACGGTCGGCAAGATCCATGTGGTTTCCTCTCTTCTGGCAGGCGCTCAATGGCCAGGTGTCGGCTGGGAGATGCGTTGGGCTCGCAGATCGCCTCGGCGAAGCTTTCCGGCCTCGTCGCGTAGCGGCCGATCGGTGTACTCGATCGAACGGGGAACCTTGTAGCGGGCGACCCGTCCGGCGGCAAAGGCCAGCAGCTCAGTCTCGGTCACACTTTCAGGGTCGGCTTCGACGATGGCGTGCACGATGTTTCCCATGTCGGCGTCAGGCAGGCCCACCACTGCAACGGATCGAACAGCGGGGTGTTCCTGGAGTGCTGCCTCGACTTCGGCGGGGTAGACGTTCGCGCCGCCAGTGAGGATCATGTCCTGAAGCCGGTCGCCGAGGTAGAGGTAACCATCCTCATCCAGCCACCCCATGTCGCCGAGGGACTCCCACCCGCCGGCGCGGGTGCGGGCGGAGGCGCCGATGTAGCGGTACGTCGGCTCGTCCCGGAGGCTGCGCAGCCACACCTCGCCTTCCTCACGGGCAAGAAGCTCGCTCCCGTCGGCATCGCAGATCATGACAGTGCCCGGCACCGGACGGCCTACTGAACCGCGGTGAGCGAGCCATTCGGCCCCCGTGATGATCGTGGCCGCCTGCGCTTCAGTTCCCGCGTAAAGCTCGAAGATGCGGTCCGGGCCGAGCCAGTCGATCCAGACCTGCTTGAGCCACTGCGGGCAGGGCTCGGCCAGATGCCAGACAGCCTGCAGTGACGACAGATCGTAGGAATCTCGGAGCCCCTCGGGGAGACGCCAGATTCGTTTCATCATGGTGGGAACGAGGTATACGGTGTCGGCCTGGTAATGGTCGATCGCAGCGAGAGTGGCCTCGGCGTCGAATCGGGGCAGAACCACGACGTGACTCCCGTGCAGCAAGGCGTCGCATGACCACACGATCGGGCCGTTGTGGTACAGCGGTGCCGGCATCACCATGCAACCGTCGGCGGCGCCGAACCGAGGGGCCGTGCCCTCGTCAAAGGCAGCCGGGTCGCCCGAAACGATCAGCTTCGGCCGGCCTGTGGATCCGCCCGACGTAGGGGCTTTCCATGCGGGTGAAGTGACGTCTGGCAGCGGGTCGTCGGGCAGGCTCGCGTCCGGCTGGTAACCGGCCGGCAGCGCCCGGCGCCCGGGAACCAGCTCGGCAGGAATCCCGATCACGGCCGACGGGTCGGCCAGTGCGACGATGGCGCTGAGCTCGCGCTCGGGCAGCCTGGCCGAAACGGGCTGCGGGATGGCGCCGGCCTTCCAGCACGCGGCCACTGCGGTGTACCAATCCGTTGAGTTCGGCAGCGCGATCGTGACCATGTCGCCGAGCCGGACACCTCCGGTCGCGAGATCGCGAGCCAGCCGGTTAGCCGCTGACTCGAGCTGCGCCCTGGTGAGGCTCTCCTCGCCGCAGGTGACAGCCGCACGATCGGGGTCGGCTTCCGCGAGGTCGGTCAGCCGTCTGCTGAAGGAGATCATGCTCATGACGAGGAGTCGCACTCCGAAGTGGACGACCAAGCGGCACACCGCACTAAGCGATTATTTCATGCATCGTCCCCTTTTGGTACGACCATGGCCGCGACCACGGGGGCGTCAGCCGGCTATCGCCAGTACTTGATCACGGCTGTACCGCCGGTTGACTCGCCTGAGCCAGCAATAATCGCGGTCCCGAGCACGGAACGGGTGCCCGGAATGAGCGTCAGCTGTGCGATCCCGATCGGCTTGCCCTTGGCCGTTGGAACGGTGAACTTCGACCACCTGCCGTGCGAGAAGCGCAGAATCAGCGGAACGGTATCCGCCGCGTTGGCGGCCGCCAGCCAGACTCCGCCGGCTCCGTCGCGGGCCGAGAGCGGCTGCGGCCGGCCCGAGCTTTGCCGGGAACTTGAAGATCTGCCACGTCGAGCCGTTATACCGCATTGATGCGGGCCGGCTGCCTGTAAAGGTGAGTGCCCAGATGTTGTTGCTCGCTGACCCTGTCACGTAACCGGAGCTGCTATTGGCATCAGCGGCCGCAGGCAGCTTCTGGCGATGCCACCTGGAACCGTTGAAGCGATAGCCGTACG
>DASXIA010000213.1:0-5077 GCA_036488155.1 Streptosporangiaceae bacterium
GCCTGCCACGCGCTGCTTGCCGGCCTGGCCCGGCGTGCGGCGGCCGGCAGCGTGCTCGTCGTCAGCCTGGCCACGCACGCGGACGGGCTGGATTCCGGCGAGGTCGCGAACGCGGCCAACGCCCGGCGGCGCACTGGCAACGCGGAGCCCTGGCAGACGATCCTGCCAGTGGCTGAGCACCTGGCACTGATGGAGCAATCGGGGTGGACCGTGACCGCAACGCAGTGGTCTCCGCTGCCGCTTGCAGATGTCACGCATGGCCCCCGCTCCCTGCTCGCTACGGCCGAGCCGCTGCGGCAGCGTGACCCGACAACGCCGGGGTGACGTGCCTGCACTGGGTCGGCCCAGTCCGCAGCCGCTGAACATCTGCAGGTGCAGAGGATCTATTCGCTATGGGCGGCATGTGCAAACGCCCGTGCGGGGAGGTGGCGGAATCTACCGCGCGGCGCGGCCACGCTGGCTACCGAGCGTGAGATGGTGTCACGCATGGAAACTGCCGCCATCGACTTCAGCCCGTTCGGCCTCGACGCGGATTGGCCATCCCGGCGCTGGCTCGAGCTGATTCACGGCCGCCATGGCGAGGCCGTCCGGGGCGTCCGGCTCGGCCATGCGAGCACCTCGGCCATGGTTCTGGCCTGCACTTACCCGCGCAGCAGCTTCGGCGAGCCAGGAGCTGCGACGATGCTGGACCCGATTCGCGAGATCGCGTTCGAGACCACGTACGCGCAGGTCAACCTCGCGCTACATCAGATCAGGACACCAGGCGCGCGGCCTGACGGGTTGATCAGCTCGCTAGTCAGGTACGCCAGCCAGGAAGCCGACAGGTACCAGGAGTGGGCGAACACGCACTGGGGCGCCGAAGTCGCAGCCACCACCGGGCTGGCGAGCTGGCAGTCCGGGTTCAGCCTCGCTTACCCGGATGTGTACGTGATTGTGCACGCCTGCGGCATCGGGATTGACCAGCTTCAACTGGCGGCAGTCAGTGACCTTTCCGCATACCACCACGGTTTGGATCCGCTGGAGGTCGGCGCCATGCACTGGGAGCTTTGGGCCAACCGGCCCGAGCTGGCTTACGACGACCTGACCCGGACGCTGGTGGCGCCTTAGTCGGCGGCCTCGACACTGCATACAGCGCCGAGCACGACGTCCGTGTCGGTCAGATCGGGCAGCACGACCTCGGCTCCAGCATCACGGAGCTGCTGCATCGTGAAGCTCCCGCTGGCCACCCCAACCGCCCGCGCGCCGGAGACCGCAGCCGCCTCGATGTCGCTCGGGGTGTCGCCGATAAGCACGGTCGCGGTTCCGGAGAAGTCGGCGTCGTGGCGATGCGCCGCGTTCGCCCGGGCGACCGGCACGAGGTCGGCGCGGATCTCGCTGACATCGCCGTAGGCGCCGATACTCAGGTCGAGGTGTGCGGTAAGACCAAGCGCGCCGAGTTTCACCTGGGCGAGCGCCGGGATGTTGCCGGTAAGTAGTGACTGAACCACCAGCTGGCCGTCATCCCGCTGGGCTAGCGAGGAGACCGCGGCCAGGGCCTCAGCGGCGCCCGGCAGTATGCGACCGTACTCGCGAACCATGTTGTCGAGTTCCGGCGCGCGATCGGACAGCCGCTGCCGGAACCTGGGCAGCTCGCCTAGCGGGTCAGGCACCCCGGCTGCCGCCAGCACTTCCAGCGCGATCGAGGTGTCCGTCCGACCGGCCATGGAGCCAAGGCGACCCGGCATCTTGAGTCCGTACAGTTCGGCCAGCACGACCTCGTACAGGTGCTTGCCGACGCCGTCGGTAGCTACCAGCGTGTAATCGACATCCCAGAGCACCAGCAACGAACGCACGCCTGACCGTATCAGGAGCCGGGGTCCGCAGCGTGCTCCGCGGGCTTGGCGCCCGCCCGCGACCAGTTGGCCCAGTCCGGACCGAGACGGGTTAGGCATCCGCACTGTGAGTCACGTTTACGCCCGCTGCGCACCCGCGGACCCCGGCCGCTAGCAAAACTCGCATAGCAGACATCAGGTATCACGAAATCACTAAAGTTTCGGTGCCCTACGCGCCCATCGGCCTAGGCCTCGCGACTGGTCTGCGGCTTACCCGGCGCGGTTGGCCCTCGGCGCGGGCGGACCGTGACTAGACTCGGCGAAGAGCGGCGCGACGCGGCTGCGACGTAACAGCGACGCAGGGCGGCGGGACAGCAGCGCTGCAGCGGCCGGGTGGTTGCCGCGGTTAAGCACGGCGGACAACAGGGCGGGCGGAAGGCGGCGTAGATGACAGGCCGGATCCGCGACGACGACGTAGCTCTGGTACGCGAGCGCTCTGCTGTCGATGAGGTCGTGGGGGAGTACCTGCAGCTCCGCGGGGCGGGCGGCGGTTCGCTCAAGGGCCTGTGCCCGTTCCATGACGAGAAGACGCCATCTTTCAACGTCACTCCGGCGCGGGGCCTGTGGTACTGCTTCTCCTGCCACGAGGGCGGCGACGTCATCAAGTTCGTGCAGAAGATCGACAATCTCGGCTTCACCGAGGCTGTCGAGCGACTCGCCAAACGGGCCGGGATCGAGCTGCGCTACGAGCAGGGCGGCAGTATCCCCGGTAAGGAGCAGTCCCAGCGCAGGCGGCTGATCGAGGCGCACAAGGCCGCGGCGGAGTTCTACGCCGACCACCTGGACAGCCCGGCCGCGCAGGTTGCGCGCGGCTTCCTGTCGTCGCGCGGCTTCGAGCTGACAGACGCGCGGCGGTTCGGGGTTGGCTACGCGCCTGCCGAGTGGGACTCGCTGACCAGGCACCTGCGCGGCCGCGGCTTCACCGAGAACGAGTTGCTGGCTGGCGGTCTCGCGAGCCAGGGCAGGCGCGGCCCGATCGACAGGTTCCGGGGCAGGCTTATCTGGCCGATCGCGGACTTGACTGGCGACGTCATCGCATTCGGGGCGCGCAAGCTGGCAGAAGGCGACGACGGGCCCAAGTACCTCAACACCCCGGAAACGCCGCTGTTCAAGAAGAGCTCGGTGCTGTACGGGGCCGACCTGGCCAAGCGCGACATCGCACAGCGCCGGCAGGCCGTCGTCGTCGAGGGTTACACCGACGTCATGGCCTGCCACCTAGCCGGCATCACGACTGCAGTGGCCACCAGCGGCACATCGTTCGGCGACGGCCACATCACGATCATGCGCCGCCTGCTGATGGATGACAGTCAGTTCCGCGGCGAGGTGATCTTCACCTTCGATGGTGACGCTGCCGGCCAGCGGGCTGCGCTGCGCGCGTTCAGCATGGAGGAGAAGTTCGTCACCCAGACCTTCGTCGCCGTGCAAGGCGACGGGCTCGACCCGTGCGACCTTCGGCTCGAGCGCGGCGACGCAGCGGTGCGCGATCTGATCGCGCAGCGGGTGCCGTTGTTCGAGTTCGCGATCAAGACCTCAATTCAAGACCACGATCTGGAAACGACCGAGGGTCGGCTGGCGGCCCTGGACGCAGCTGCGCCGATTGTTGGCAAAATCAAGGACCAGGGCCTGCGCCAGCGGTATGCGGTGAATCTCGACAAGTGGCTCGGCATGCTAGACGAGGGCTTCGTGCTCGACCGCGTTCGCACCCACGGGGCCCAGTCCAGTCGCCCTGACGGCACCCGGCAGCGGAACGGTGACAGCGCCGCAACTGGACGGCAGGGCGTCAGCCGCACAGACGCGAGCGGCCGCGCAGGCGCGAACGGCGGCGTGGACCGTGACAGCGTTCCCGGTGCCGGGCAGTTCGCGAACGGCAATGCGGGAGTGCCTGCGCCGGGCGGTCGCCAGGGCGCGTCCGGCCAGGATTACCCGCGCAGCGCATACGACCAGCATGACCCGGTGGTTAACGTCGAGCGGCAAATGCTGAAGCTGGCGATCCAGCGCCCCGCGCTGTGCGGCCCGGCGTTCGACGAGCTGCAACCGGCGGTCTTTACGGTCCCGGCCCACGCCGCTGTGTGCGAACTTATCGCCGCGAACGGTGGCGTCAGCAGCGCCCGGTCTGCGCGTGAGTGGTCGAACCAGCTGTGCGCTGCAGCGCCCAACGACAACGCGCGCGGGTTCGTGACGCGGCTGGCGGTCGAGCCGATCGAGGTGCCCGGTGCCGCTCAGGAGCCGGACGCGAGGTTCGCCGAGAAGGTGCTGGCGCAGGTCGAGGAGCTAGCTGTCAGCCGGGAGATCGCGAGCATCAAGTCGCGCCTGCAGCGGATGAACCCGGTGAGCGATTCTGATTACAACCGGATGTTCGGCGACCTTGTCGCACTGGAGCAGCGGCGCAAGGTGCTGTCGGAGCGGGCCGCCGGCGCGGCGTAGAGCCGTTCTATGCACAAGAGGGCGGGCGCGCGCTACTAACGCTTAGGTGACAATATTGAGTCCGCTTAATCGCGGATTCGTACAGCAAACTGTTCTGCATGAGTCTTACGGCTGCACCCCCGGTAGATCAGGTAGCCGACCTCATCGCTGCGGCGAGAGAGCGTGGATCGGTCTCGATGACCGAGCTGACCGTCGCATTCGAACGCTGTGACCTGTCCGCTGATGCCGTCGACAGCGTGCTGAAGCTCCTCGCCGACGAGGGCGTGGACGTGATCGAGGCGCAGCAGGAAAGCGAGGACCTTGCGCCACGGCAAGTCCAGGCCGAAGCGGGGCGGGCAGTAACCGGCGACCTGGTCCGGATCTACTTGCGGGAGATCGGCCGCGTGCCGCTGCTCACCGCGCACGACGAGGTCGAGCTGGCAAAGGCGATCGAGGCTGGCCTGTTCGCCGAGGAGAAGATGCAGGGCGGACTGCAGGCCAATTGCGCTGGTGCACGGATGGCGGAGCTGATGCTGATCGCCGCCGACGGCATCGCTGCCAAGCAGCGGCTGATCGAGGCGAACCTGCGGCTCGTGGTCTCCATTGCCAAGCGCTACATCGGCCGCGGCCTGGTGTTCCTCGACCTGATTCAGGAAGGCAACCTCGGCCTGATCCGCGCGGTCGAGAAGTTCGACTACACCAAGGGCTACAAGTTCTCCACCTATGCGACCTGGTGGATCAGGCAGGCGATCACGCGGGCGATCGCTGATCAGGCCAGGACCATCCGGATCCCGGTGCACATG
>DASXIA010000287.1:0-22308 GCA_036488155.1 Streptosporangiaceae bacterium
AGCTTCTGCTGAAAGTAGGCATTCGAGGCGCGGCTATCGCACTGCGTCGTGGCCGCGCAGTACTCGAGGATGGCCGACCACTGGAGGTCATCGGCGCCGACGCTGACGATGACAACGGCGGGGTCCTTCACCCGGTCCACCGAGTCGATCTGCGGGGGAATCCGCTGCGTGCCCTGCTGCTGCCGGCCCAGCAGGCCGTGGGCGATGGTCGCGCTGTCACACGCCAGATTCAGCGCCTTCCAGCCATTAACCCTGGCGAGGTCGACGGCATACGCCTGCGAACTGCGACCGCACGCCTTGTCAGCCGGCGAGGCATGAGCGAACGATGGAAGCCCCGCCCCCGCAGCGGTCGAGTCCCCGATCACCACTTCCTCGATGCCGGGTAGCTGGCGCCGGCTCGCGCGGGAATGCGGCACGCTGACGGCCTGCGTGCCGACGAGCTGGGTCAGCGAGCTGACGTGCCGGAGCGCAGCGCGGGCGCCGTTGGCGGTGAGCGCGACAGCGCCCAGGTTCAGCCCCACGGTGACGATCAGGGCGACGACGAGCAACAGCCCGGTCGCTTTCAGCGGGAGCCGGCGCCAGCCCGCGACGGCACCGGCCAGAATCAGCGCGGCCAGCGCGGCGGCTGCGGTCTCCCAGGCGAAGTAGCGCTCCCAGCCCGCCACCAGTTGCGTTCGCAACGTCAGACCAGCATGGCTCGGACCGCGCCCCCGGACGAAGTTGGCAAGCTCGCTATTCAGCGTGATCTGGCTCAGCTTCAGCTGGGGCTGGATCGGACCGGGAATGGAGATCGCCGTCGGGAGCCCCTGGCCGAACAGGTCAACCTCGCCCGGCCCGGAGAATCCCAGTCGCGGGGCGGCGCCTACCTTGATGACCTGCCCGGCGACCGTCACGGTCTGCATGGGCGTGACCTCAAGCGCTGCGCTCCCGGCCAGGAGCGCGGCAAGGATCACGGCCACGGCAGCCAGTAGCCGCCCTAGCCACCGGCTGCGAAGCACACGCCTCAGGCTTGTGCGGGAACGAGCTGACGCGCGGAATCCCACCGGCGATTCCGGGTCGCGATTCTCGACGTCGTGCCTCCAGCTCATAACCAGCGACGAAGCTTACCCGCTCCGGCACGGCAGACTGGACGCATGACGGCCACGTTCCCCTCGCCCACCATCCCGGTCGCAGCGCGTGCCGAGGTCTTCACCGGTTACCTCGACTACTTTCGCTCCCGGCTGGTGAGCAAGCTGCAATCACTTCCGCCGCAGGCACTGCGGGCGAGCATGCTGCCGTCGGGGTGGACCCCGATCGAACTGCTCAAGCACTTGCGCTACGTCGAGCTGCGGTGGCTCGAGTGGGGGTTCGAGGGCCGCGGCGTCCCTGACCCGTGGGGCGATCAGCAGGACGGCCGCTGGCACGTCGGGCCGCAGGAGAGGCTCGCCGATCTCATCACGGCACTGCACGCTCAGGCGGCCACGACGGCCGCGATTGTCGCCGCGCACGACCTCGCCGAGATCGGCCAGCCCGGAGAGCGGTGGGACGGTGCGGCGCCCGCCTCGCTGGAGCGGGTTCTGTTTCATTTAGTGCAGGAATACGCCCGGCATATCGGACAGCTGGACGTGGTCAGTGAGCTGGCTGGTGGCGAGGTTGGCGAGTAGCTAGGCAGCCTGCTGATCCCGCCGGGCCTGCTCCGCCGCGCGGCGCTCATGCATCGCGCGCACTACCGGAAGCGCGGCAAAGTAACTTCCGGTCGCAGCGATCCCGCCGATACCGACGTCCACCGACAGCCGGCCTTGCCTGGCCCAGTACACGTCCTTCAGGTCAAGCAGCAGCGCGAACTCGTCGACGATCAGGGCTAGCCCGCTGCCGTAGCTCATCGCGACGACCGGATGGGACCGGTACCGCTCCTCGCCGTGAACGGCTACCGCGCCCACCCCCGCCAGCATCGCGATGCCCCACAGATAGTGGTGAAGGTGCTCGCCGCCGGCGCTCAGGTTCCGGAATGGGCCCTTGCCCGCGCGGATGCTGTAGGTGATGACGCGGACCGCGGCGAACGTCGTCGTGAAAGACATCCAGCTCGCCAGCGCTGCGCGCTGACCCTGGTCCAAGTCGTCCCGCAGGACGCGGCGCAGCCGCGGCAATAGCTCAATCACACGGCTAATGTTCCGCAGCCGGCCAGCCCTAAAACGGCGCGGCAGCCGCCCGGTCAGGCGGCCGGCGAGCGGTGCTGGCGCGCGTCCGCGGCACCCGCCAGCATCAGCAGGTGCGGCGGAATCCGGGTGGTGGACTCGAATGCTGCTCGCAGCGCCAGGGTTACGGCCGCGTCGGTCAAGCCGATCGCTGGCGTGCCGTACAAGCGGCGCGCCCAGCGCGGCAGGCTCGCGTATGCCAGCACGTTCACCGGCGGCACGACGAGCCGCAACGGCTTGAGCGCCAGCGGCAGCCTGGGTGCGAAAGACAGCCTGAGGGCGTGCCTGGCCTCGGTTGTCGCGCGCAGCCGGGGTCGCATCCGCTGGTAGTACGCGTCCAGCTCGGCCATGCTGGCCGGCACGATAGCCGGGCTGAGCCCGACGACCTCGGCGCTGCGCCGCTGTTCGGCGACGAACAGGTCCAGCTCGGCTGCGGTCACGTGCACCCCGCTGCGCCTGGCGATCTCTGCATACGACCCGATCTCACCGCAATGCACCCACAGCAGGAGTTCCGGGTCGTTCAAGGGGAACGGGGTGCCGTCGCCATCAACGCCGGTCAACGAGGAATGCACCTTACGGAGCCGGGCTGCCGCCCGGCTGACCTCGGCCGTCGTCCCGTAAGTCCGAACCCTGACGAACTCCACCGTTCTGGTGAAGCGGCCCCACGCTTCATCGGGCTTGGCCAAAGCGGTGTTCTGCCAGGTCCCGAGCATCACCCTCGGGTGCAGAGCGTGGATGTACATGGCCCGGACTCCGGCAATCCACATCACCGGCTCACTGAGCACCCGCCAGGTGACCGAGTCGGGCCCGAACAGCCCCTGGTCCCGGCCCTGGTGGTCAGTCGCCACCGGGCCTGGTCTCCTCAGCGATCCAGTCCAGGTACGACTGCGACCCGGCCACGATCGGCGTAGCGATGATCTCCGGGTCGTCGTAGCTGTGCCGTTCGGCGAGGAACTCTGCCAGGTCGTCGAACCGGTCCGCAGGCAGCTTCAGCATGACCAACCACTCCTCAGCCCGCTCCAGGCCATCCTCCCACCAGTATGTACTGGCGATCGGTCCGGCGACCTGAGCGCAGGCAGCCAGCCGCGCCTCGACCGCAGCCTGCGCGAGTTCGACGGCCTCGGCCCGCGAGTCGGTCGTGGTCTGCACCTGGAGGAATTGCGGCCCGGTAGTCGTCACACGCCGCTGCGCTGGCATGGCCCCGATCGTACGCCCGGCCACCGGTCTGTGGCACTACGAGCGCCCGGCCAGCCGGGTTACCCGGCGGACCGAGTGCTCCCGCTACTGCTGCTAGTAGCCGTACCCGCCGCCGCTTGAGCTTGACGGGCTACTTGCCGCCGCTGCGGCAAGCTTGGCACCCGACGGGGTCGCAGCCCACCACAATCCGCCGGAGAGGTTCTGGCCGTTCCCCTTGATCTGCCCCGGCGCCGTGTCGCCGACGTAGGTGTACAGAGGGTGACCGTCGTAGGTGGCCTGAACCTGGCCATTCGACCTGGTGATCGAGCCCAGGTGCATCGGCAGCGACGTGCCAGCGGCAGCCGTCGGCTTGCCGATGACTGGCGGCCAGTAGGTGGCGCACGAGCCAGTGCACTTGGACGCGGTCGGCGTGTCTATGGCAAACCAGTAGAGCGTATGGCCCTTGGCATTAACTAGTACCGCGCCCTTGCTCGTGCTGTGCGTCGAGATAACCGCACCACCCGCTGGCACAGAGCTGTGGGCCGCGGCTGGCGTGCTCCCGCTCGCTGACGGGGCCGCCGAACTGCCGCACGCGGCCAGCAAGGCTGCCCCGCCAGCCATAACTGGCAGCGCCCACCAATGGTTGCGCATCGTAGCCTCCGTTTCTCGCTGATCTTGGGGACGTTCTTACCCAGGACTACGGAGGCGAGGCGCGAAACGTTCAGCGCTCCGCCCGGCGGCGCGAAGACCGGCCCGGTTAGCTGCCGGGCGGCTGCTCAGCTCCCATCCGCTGGCACAGCCACGCGAGCGACATCGGGTACCGGTATCCGATGGAGCCGTGCGTGCCGTCAAAAAGCTCGAAGCGGATCACCTCGTCCGGCACCCCGATTGCCCGCAACTGGGCCCGGACCGCCTCGGCCCCTACATCCAGGAAGTAATCGTCTCTCGTCCCGGCATCGATCCAGATCGCCTGCAGTGACCGGAGTGCGTCAGCGTATCTCGGCGCCATCCGGACCGGGTCGAAGTCCAGCCACCGCTGCCAGACGTCTGGCCTGACGATCCCGGTGCGCGGGTCGAAGGGCAGGTCGATAGTGCCGTCGTCATTCGCCGAGAACGCCGCGGCCACTCCGAGCAGGCCGACGAGCAGTGCGTCGGCCGGGTTGGTGAAGGGCACGCGAGCGGAGAAGTCCCCCCACCATCTCCAGATGTCGCCGTCAAAGCCGCGCAGCGCGCGCACCGCCGCGCCGAAGTCGCGCAGGTAACACTGCTCGTACAGGCTGTCGCCGGCGTGCGTGGCGAGCGCGCCGAACAAGTCGGGCCGCAGCATCGGGGTGATCATCGCGCCGAATCCGCCGCTGGACTTGCCCATGACCGCCCGGTGCGAGCGGCCGGTGATGGTCCGGTAGCGGGCATCAACCCACGGCACGATTTCCTGGCACAGATAAGAGTGGTAACGCCCGGTTGCGGGCGAGTCGACAAACTGGCTGCCGCCGTAACTGGTCCATGCATCGATATAGACCACGATCGCGGGCGGCGCATGGCCGGCCGCGAACACTGCATCGGCTGTCTCCGGAAATGGCTGCTCGAATGGAGTCCGGTTGCGCCACATGCTCAGGTGCCCGGTGAAGCCCTGGAGTACGTACACGGCCGGGTAACGACGGTCCTGATCGGCCACGTAGCCGGGGGGCGTGTAGACCCACAGCGGCCGCTCGTGCGGATCACCGAGCGGATTGCCGCGCAGCAACTCGCTGGAGATCACATGCTCGTTCAGCGTGCCGGCCAGCTCAGCAGACCATGGCAGCACAGCGCCTCCTTACGATGCCGGGTGTCGTAACGAAGGCTAGTTAGGGCTGGTCCGGGTTGGCGACCCTGGCCAGGAACAGTGGCTCTCCAGAGCCTGCGGCTGACACCAGCAGCAAGTACGGCCGGTTGAACACGATTGGCGGGGTCGCTACCCCTGCAGTCGGCAACATGACAACGCCAGTGGCAGCGCTGCCAACCGTGCCGCGGGTGTCAACCCGCAGCGTCGCTGCGTGCTCGACCTCCCCGATGGCGCTTACCTGCGAGCTCATAGGGGCGAAGTCAGCGCCGCCGCCGAACGCCACGCCCATGCCGAGCTTGGTCAGCAGCGGCTTGAGATCTGCCTGGGTCCGCAAGTTGATCTTCGGGAGCGAAAGCGGGCTCGCCGCCGCGCCGGGCTCGCTGAGCTTGCGGGTGAGCGCTGCCAGGGTCGCCGTGCTGAGATCCGGGCACCCGCCAGCCGAGGCAGTGGCAGGCGAAAGCGCGGGCGGCAGCAGCGCGGTCATCGACAGTTTGCGGCCCCGATACGGCAGCGACGCCGCGGTCCAGCCGCTGTCCGACGCTGACGTCACCTGCTCGCCGTTCAGGTAGTGCGCTTGCACGGGCTGGCCGACCGCGGTCACGAACCGGCCGGTGGTCGTCTCACCAGGCTGGAACGGGCTAGCCCAGCGAGCATTCAGGTATAGCGCATCGGTCAGCACAAAGATCGCGCTCTGCGCGGCCTCGGCAGAGATTAGCTTCGTGATGTGCCCGTGCGTGGCAGCCCCGATCGCCGCGTTGATCTGCCGGGCTGCCCTGTCGGGATCGGTCAGCAACGGGACCCGGCCGACGCCGGCGCCGTAACTGGTCGCCACCGCATCCAGGTAGCTGCGGCGCGGCAGCAGCTTCGCATCAGCCCAGACGCGGTCGGCGGCGGCCACTGTGACACCAGGGCCGTTCAGGCGAGCAAGAGCCCGCGACCGCGCTTGCAGGCCTGCCTCGACAGATCCGGACGCTGGCAGGTGCAGCACCCGGGCCATAGCCCGCGCCGTCGTGCCTCCGGCGCCCAGGTAGGCCATGCCGAGGCCGCTGGCGAGGCTCGACGGCGACAGCACGAGGTTCTCGGTGGGGTCCTGCCGGCACCACGAGCCGAGCGCATCAAGGCCGAACGCGAGGTCTGCGGCGGCGTAGGGTCTCGGGCTGACCCGCGGCTCGATGGCAGCAACGCCGCGTATCTGCGGGGCCGCGCCGGGCTGCGAAGCCGGCCGTGTCCCGCAGCCGGCGGCGAACGTGCTAACGGCGGCCATGGCCGCGGCTCCGGCCGCGAGCCTCGGGCGAGGGTTCTTCATGCCCCTCAGACGTCGGGGCTTTCATCGCGGTTTCACCAGGGCGCAACCAATGTGACTGTGCTTACCGGCCGGTCGTGCCTTACCGTCAGATGATGAGTGCCGCGGTCGAAGGGTCTGAGCCACATCCGCCAGCGGGCGGCAGCGCTAGCGGCTTGGCTGGCGGTGCCACGCCAAGCGGGCCCGATCTGGCCGAGCAGCGGCTCACGCGCGCCATCAGGGACCTCGCCGAGGCTCACCCCGGCGTGCGCCCAGCGCTTTACGACCCGATCCGGCCAGGCAGCAGCCTGTCCGTGGCACGTTGCCTGGAGCTCTTCGACGCCCAGCTGGCCAGCCGTCACCTGGACCTGGCGGCCCGCTGGCTGCGCGCCCGCGGCGCGGGGTACTACACCATCGGGTCGTCCGGGCACGAGGGCAACGCTGCCGTCGCCGCGGCGCTCCGGCTGACTGACCCTGCCCTGCTGCACTACCGGTCCGGCGCCTTCTACCTGGTCCGGGCCGCTCAGGCTAGCCCGCCCCGGGACGGCGTTGCCGATGTGCTGCTCGGCCTCGTCGCCGCCGCGGCCGAGCCGATCGCGGGCGGGCGCCACAAGGTGTTCGGTCACCCGGAACTGCACGTCATCCCCCAGACCTCAACGATCGCCTCGCACCTGCCGCGTGCGACTGGGCTGGCGTTCTCCCTGGCCAGGGCGGCCAAGCTGGGCATGGACACGCCGTGGCCAGAGGACTCGGTCGTGATCTGCAGCTTCGGCGATGCCTCGGCGAATCACTCAACCGCCACCGGCGCGCTGAACACCGCCGCCTACTGCGCCTACCAGGGCCTGCCGCTGCCACTGCTGCTCGTCTGCGAGGACAACGGCGTCGGCATCAGCGTCCGGACGCCGACCGGCTGGATCGAGGCCGTCAGCGCGGGCCATCCAGGCGTCAAGTACTTCAGTGCCGACGGCGCAGACCTGGAGCAGGCGTACGAAACGGCATCGGCTGCCGCCCGCTGGGCTCGCGACCGGCGCGCTCCGGCTTTCCTGCATCTGCGCACCGTGCGGCTCGGCGGGCACGCTGGCACCGACGTCGAGTCCGCGTACCGGACCCCTGCCGAGATCGCCGCCGACACCGCCCGCGATCCGCTGCTCGGCACCGCCCGCCTGCTCGTCCAGGCCGGAGCGATGACGTCCGCCGAGGTGCTCGACAAGTACGAGGAATCACGGGCGCGGGTGCTGGCGCTGGCCGGCGACGTGGCCGGCGCGCCGCGGCTAAAGACGGCAACGCAGGTGATGGCGCCCATAGCGCCGCGCCGCCCCGCGATCGTGGCCGCAAACCTCGCCGACCGCGCCCACCAGGCGAGGCACACACAACGGGAACGGCCCGCGCCCGTCCAGCCGTCCGGCCACGCCGGGCTGCTGACGCTGGCGCAGGCGATCAACCAGACGCTCGCCGACGAGATGGCCGATCGCCCCCGCATGATCGTCTTCGGCGAGGACGTCGCGCGCAAGGGCGGAGTCTACGGAGTCACCAGGGGGCTGCTGCGGGCGTTCGGACCCGGCCGCGTCTTCGACTCGCCGCTGGACGAGCAGTCCATTCTTGGCCTCGCGCTCGGCGCGGGCCTGGCCGGCCTGCTGCCGGTGCCGGAGATTCAGTACCTGGCCTACCTGCACAACGCCGCCGATCAGATCCGCGGCGAGGCCGCCACGCTGTCGTTCTTCTCCCGCGCCCAGTACCGCAACCCGATGGTGGTGCGGATCGCGGGCCTGGCTTACCAGGAGGGCTTCGGCGGGCACTTCCACAACGACAACGGCCTCGCTGCCCTGCGCGACATTCCTGGCCTGATCGTGGCCTGCCCGGCCCGGCCCGATGACGCCGCCGCGATGCTGCGCACCTGCCTGGCCGCCGCCGAAGTCGACGGCAGCGTGAGCATTTTCCTCGAGCCGATCGCCCTGTACCACCAGCGGGACCTGTACGAAACCGGCGACGGTGGCTGGATGGCCGCCTGCGAGCCGCCCGAGCGGCAGGCGGCCAACCATGTCCAGGTGGGCCGCGGCCGGCTGTACGGCAACGGTAAGGACCTGACGATCATTTCCTTCGGGAACGGGCTGCGGCTCAGCTTGCGGGCGGCCCGCACGCTCGCGGCAGAAGGGCTGAACTGCCGCGTACTCGATCTCCGCTGGCTTGCGCCGCTGCCGTTCGAGGACCTGCTCCGTGCGGCCGCGGCGACCGGCACGGTGCTCGTCGCGGACGAGACCAGGCGCACCGGCGGCGTGTCCGAGGGTGTCATCACCGCACTGGTCGACGCGGGGTTTACCGGGCGCGTTGCCAGGGTCGCGAGCCACGACAGCTTCGTGCCCCTCGGTGACGCGGCTGGCACGGTATTGCTGTCGGAGGCGGCCATCGAGGATGCGGCCCGCGACCTCTTTCGCTAGTCCGCCCGCCGGCCCGAGCCCGCCGGCCCGAGCCCTCACACCAACCCGGCACGCGGCACGTCCTGACGCGCGTTATTGTCACTGCTATGAGCCACATTGCTGCCCCGGCCGGCGGGCCGTCCCTTCCCCAGCGTCGTCACCTGGCCACCGAGATCCCCGGCCCGCAGTCGCTCGAGTTGTTCGAGCGCCGCAAGCACAGCGTCGCCCGCGGCCTCAGCCACGTGCTGCCGGTCTTCGTGACCGCTGCTGGCGGCGGCGTGCTGGTCGACGTCGACGGCAACTCGCTGATCGACTTCGGCTCGGGCATCGCCGTGACGTCCGTCGGCAACAGCGCGGATCTGGTGGTGAGCCGCGTCACGGAGCAAGTGGCGCAGTTCACGCACACGTGCTTCATGGTGGCACCGTACGAGGGATACGTAGAGGTCTGCGAGCAGCTGAACCGGCTGACACCCGGCAGTCACGAGAAGCGGTCCGCCCTGTTCAACTCGGGGGCCGAGGCCGTCGAGAACGCGGTCAAGATCGCCAGGCACGCCACCGGGCGAGACGCGATCGTCGTTTTCGACCATGCCTACCACGGCCGGACGAACCTGACCATGGCGATGACCGCCAAGAACATGCCCTACAAAGAAGGCTTCGGGCCGTTCGCGGGCGAGGTCTACCGGGTTCCGATGGCATACCCGTTCCGCTGGCCGGGTGGCCCTGCACGCTGCGCAGAAGAAGCGCTGAGCGTCGTGACCAGCCTGATTCACGCCCAGGTTGGCGAAGAGAACGTGGCCGCGGTCGTCATCGAACCAGTGCAGGGTGAAGGCGGGTTTATCGTGCCGCCCGATGGGTTCCTGCCTGGCATGGCCGAGTTCTGCCGCGCCAACGGCATCGTCTTCATCGCTGACGAGATCCAGTCCGGCTTCTGCCGCACCGGCGACTGGTTCGCCTGCGACCACGAGAACGTGGTGCCGGACCTGATCACGACGGCGAAGGGCATTGCGGGCGGCCTCCCGCTGGCCGGCGTCACCGGCCGGGCCGAGCTGATGGATGCCGTCCACCCGGGCGGACTGGGCGGGACCTACGGCGGGAACCCCGTTGCCTGTGCCGCCGCGCTCGGCGCGATCGAAACCATGGAGAAGGAAGATCTGCCCGCCGCTGCCCGCGCCATCGAGGCGACGATGCTGCCTAGGCTGCGCAAGCTCGCCGAGGCAAACCCGGTCATCGGTGACGTCCGCGGCCGGGGCGCAATGCTTGCCCTCGAGCTGGTCAAGCCGGGCACCATCGAACCGGACGCCGCCGCGGCAGCGAAGGTGGCAAAGACCTGCCACGCGAACGGGATGGTCGTGCTCACCTGCGGAACGTACGGCAACGTGCTGCGCCTGCTGCCGCCGCTGGTGATCGGTCAGCCCCTGCTGACCGAGGGAATGGGCATCCTCGAGGACGCCTTCGCGGTCCTCTGAACGACCATGATCACGAAACGTTGGTGCCCCACCGGCCCAAGTGCTTACGTCCTGCCCTCTCCTGGCCGCTAGGAGTGAATGATCTCGGTGTCGTGACAGAAGTGGACCCGGTCCGGCGCGGTTGCGCGGATCCTGCCCACTGACGCGCGCCACGCGCTCACGTCGCTGGCCTGCCCGTCGGGCAGGTCGTCGCTAGCCGGGTTCAGGTACTGCCTTGGCTGGTAGGCGGCGTCGCCGACCAGCACGTCGGACAAGCCGTCAGCCGAGTCGACGAGCACGGACTGGTGGCCGACGGTGTGGCCGGGCGTCGCGATGACCCGCAGGCCGGGCAGTACTTCGGCATCGCCGTCGAGCAGCTCGAACCTGGCGTTCATGAAGTCGAACCAGTCGGCGAGCTGGGGTGACTCGCGCCGGGCCCGGTCCAGTTCCGCGCGCTGGACGTAGAAGGCTGCGTGCTTGAAGACCGCGTTCTGCCCGCAGTGGTCGAAATGCAGGTGCGTGTTAACGACCAGGCTGATATCGCCCGGCGTGAGGTCATGCTCATCCAGCGCGTCGGCGACCGACCGGTTCACGACCCGCCAGTCGTCCAGCCACCGCTGCGGGCCGCCGACACCCGTGTCGACGAGCACCGCGCCGCCGGGAAAGCGCACGAGGAAGCCGTGAACCGGCCACTCGTTCCCGTCCACACCGCGCAGGCTGGCCAACGCCAGCCGGGTGATCTCCAGTGCCACCGGCCACCGCCCTTTTCCGGTTCCTGACGACCCGGGCGCTAATGCTACTCAGCCATGGGGCCAGGACGGCGCCGGGTCAGAGTCCCGCTGTACGCCCCAGGCACCGGATACCGCGAGCAGCACGACAGTCATGGCCGCGCCGAATAGCACGGCGGGCGCGAAGCCATGCACGAGGAACACGTCGAATCCCCGCAGCGACCTGACCAGAACTCCGCTTACATTCCCTGGCATGTTGGCGATCGTGGCGGCGCACAGCCTGACCAGCACGAGCCAGTCGAGCCTGCTGGCCGGACAGAGCACGAGCACGCAGATGATCATCGCGTCGTACCAGGGCAGCTGGTATGGCCAGACGACCAGCCAGGTCAGGCTCAGCGCGATGGCCGGGCGGAGCGCCGGGCGCCGCAGGTCGCCAGGCGGGAGGCGCGATAGCAGCAGCGCGGCCAACCCGGCGAACAGCAGCGCCGCCAGCACAGGCAGGTAGTTCCAGCCGGTCAGCTCGACAGACCGGTAGAAACTGTCCTGAGTCGTCTGGTCCGTGCGCGCGAACAGGCCCGCGATAGCCGGCTTTCCGAGCCAGGCGTAGGTCGGGGCGAGCACAGCCAGCGCTCCCGCAGCCGCCGCGATCAGCGCCGGACCCGACCGGCGCAGCGCCCAGACCAGGGCAGCGCCGAAGATCACGTAGTCGATCTTGAAGTCAGCCGCCAGGCCGACCAGTGCACCCGCGGCAACAGCCCGCCAGATCCGCGGATGGAGTCCGTCGCCGGCTGGCTGACGGCCGAGGGCAAGCAGGCCGAGGATGCCCGCCGCAGCCGCCGCGGCGTCCACATGCCCGGCTGCTACCAGATCCCAGAGCAGCAGCGGGTTGATGGTCCAGAGCAGGTGCGCGCGAAGACGTGCGGACGGCCTGAACCGCAGCACGCGGTCGAGCGCGACGGCGACCGCGCCGAATGCCAGCGCGTTCCAGAGCTTGAGCCAGAACACCACCCGCGCCATCGAGTTGCCGCCGAACTTGGCAGCGAGGTACTGCTCGATCGTCGCTGCCGGGCCGTACAAGCTGACCTGGTGCTGCCAGTGCGCGGGAATGGAAGCCCCGAATACCGGATCAATCAGGCGCAAATACAAAGGCGTTGCCACGTACGGGTTGTCCCCGAGCAGCGCCAGGCGGCCGTACGCGGCGTAATCGAGCGCGTCGGTAGAGCCGGCTGGCGGCAGCACGGCAAGCGCCAGCACGGTCACCGCCGCCACCACCAGGATGAGGCGGATCGGCCCGTGCGCTCCCCGCCGGGCTGCCACCAGCCCGGCGACCACACCTCCCAGCGCGAGCAGCCCGGCCAGCCAGAGGGCCAGCGACGCAACCAGGCCGGACACGTGGACGTGCAACTCAAACGGTGGCCCTGTGGCCGGCATCGCGATTGGCGGTGCCATCCAGTCCTGGCGTACCAGAGCCGCCCCGATCATGATCAGGATCGCGCCGCCGATGCCTATGCCCGCAAGCCAGCCGGGAACCCGGACTCCCCGGGCCTCAGCCGCTGTAGGGGTAGCAGTCTGGACCTGGTGAGTCAGCCGGACTGAGTCGGTCATTGGTCCTTGTCGCAGAGGGGTTCCTGGCGGTCCTGCTGTGCCAGCAACCAGAACCATGAGCTGGCCTTTTGCGTGCTTCCGGGCTGCCACCCGGATGTCGCGCCCCCCGCTAGGCGCGAGCCGCCCCCGCGGCGCGGGCATCTGTCTGGCCTCAGAGTGAGGCTTTACCCGGCCCGGCCAACCGGCAAAACGTCACGAGCTGGCCGGCTCGTGAGGCGAGTGCTGAGGCGGCCCCGCTTCCCGATCTGACCTCAGCAAAACAGCAAGCGTCAGCACTGCGCGTTCGGACGCGCAGTGCTGACGCTTGGTATGGCGCTAGCTGGTAACCGGCGCTAGCTGGTGAATGGCCCGGATGACCCGTACTGACCGGGATTGCCGTAGGGATCGGAGCCCCCATATTGGCCGGATGCCGAGCCCGTGCCGACGGCAACAGCGGAGAGCCGGAAGTACATCAGCGTGGTGACCACCGCGATGAACGGCGCGATCAGCGTGCCGCCGACCACGGAGCTCAGGAAGTGGGCGAGGAAGAGAGGAAGCGCCGAGAAGACGAGTCCGAGCACCACATCGACGACGAACAGGATCAGGAACACCATGAACAGGATGCCGAACACATTCCAGAAATGGCCCTTGACGAGCTGCCAGCTGCGGCCGAACGAGTCGAACGGGCCCGTCCCCTCCAGCACGATGACCGGCACGATCAGGCACCAGACGGTAAGCAGGAACAGTCCTGGAATGATGAGGATGAAAAGGCCGATCGCGACCGCGATACCTGCCAGGATCGCGGCGATGGCAACCGGCCCGATGAAGGGCGTAGCGGCCGAAAGTGTCTGCCCGACGGACAAATTGACTGTGCCGTCCCGGACGTCCTGCACGGCCTTCACAAGCGCCGCTGTCAGAAGGAACGCGGCGACGATGGTCACCAGGAAGCCGAGCAGAGCGCCAAAGATGCCGCCGGTCAGCTCC
This sequence comes from Streptosporangiaceae bacterium, assembly GCA_036488155.1. Taxonomy (GTDB): domain Bacteria; phylum Actinomycetota; class Actinomycetes; order Streptosporangiales; family Streptosporangiaceae; genus JAJYUU01. The sequence continues at coordinate 13,610 of DASXIA010000287.1, forward strand.
AGAACGGCGGACACGATGGCAGCGATCACGTAGACGATGACGGCTATGGTTAGCAAATGGCGGGCGTAGGTCCGGTAGAGCTGCCACGACTCACCCAGGACGCCGGCTAGCGGATTCATGGTCCCGGATCGTATCGGAAAAAGCGACAGACACGGCCACAACGGCAAGAATTACGGCTAAATAGCTTGGCAGAGTTCGTCACGATATGCGGCCCGAAGATGGCAGCGAGTGCCACGGGCCGGGGCGCGCTCGCGTCAGGCCTGGTAGTAGCGATCCGCGGCGGTGAGCGCTTCGTCCAGGATCGCGATTCCCTCCTTGGCCTCCGCGGCCGAAATCGTGCACGGCGGCACCACGTGCAGCCGGTTGTAGTTCGTGAACGGCATCAGCCCGCGGTTCTTGCACTCCGCGACCAGCGTGTTCATCGCCTCCGAGCTACCTCCATAGGGCGCGAGCATCGCCCTGGTCTCCCGGTTCGACACCAGGTCCAAAGCCCAGAACACCGCGGTCCCGCGGACCTCACCGATCACGGGATGCCGTTCGGCTAGCTCAAGCAGCCCCGGCCCGAGTACGTCGGAGCCGATCCGGCGGGCGTTCCCGACGATGTCCTCGTCTTTCATCACATCGATCGTCGCGACAATCGAAGCGCAGGCCAGCGGGTGCCCGGAATAGGTAAGCCCGCCGGGGAACACGCGCTCGTCGAACGTTGCCGCGATCGGCTCTGAGATGATCACTCCGCCTGCCGGGACGTAGCCAGAGTTGGACCCTTTCGCGAACACGATGAGGTCCGGCACGACGTCGTGGTCCTCGAACGCGAACCAGCGGCCCGCCCGGCCGAATCCGCACATCACCTCATCGGCGATGTACACGATTCCGTACCGGTCGCACAGGGCGCGAACGCCCGCCAGGTAGCCGGGCGGCGGGATCAGCACCCCGGCAGTGCCGACGATCGTCTCCAGCAGCACTGCGGCGATCGTTTCCGGCCCCTCCATCTGGATGACCTGCTCAAGGTGGGTCAGCGCGCGTTCGCACTCCTGCTCGGGCGTCGCGGCCCAGAACGCCGACCGGTACAGGTACGGCCCGAAGAAATGCACGTGGCCGATGGCGAACTCGTTCGGCCAGCGCCGCGGGTCACCGGTCGAGTTGATCGCCGCGCCGGTGTTGCCGTGGTACGAGCGGTAGAAGCTGAGCACCTTCGTACGCCCGGTGTGCAGCCTTGCCATCCTGATCGCGTTCTCGTTCGCGTCAGCGCCGCCATTGGTGAAAAACACCTTCTCGAAACCGGCAGGCGCAAGCTCCGCGAGCCTGGCCGCCGCCTCGCCGCGCGCAGCGTTCGCGTGCTGCGGCGCGATCGTCGTCAGCTTTGCCGCCTGCGCAGCGATCGCCGCGGTCACCCGTGGATGCTGATGTCCGATGTTGGTGTTTACCAGCTGGCTGGAGAAGTCCAGGTACCGCTTGCCGTCGTAGTCCCAGAAGTACGAGCCGTCAGCTCCGGCAACGACGACCGGCTTCAGCGCCTTCTGCGCCGACCATGAATGAAACACGTGCGCCCGGTCCATCGCATAGACCTCGGCGCCACGCTGCGGGTCGGCGGCATAGTCAGTCATGGCGGCCATCTTCCTGTCCGGGGGCTTACTGCCAGAATGCCCGGCTAGCAGAAAGCTCTGCTAGCCTCGCAAAAAGCCTAGCAGCGGGCGTTCCTCGCGAGCCCTGACACATCGTCGGCGGCTCGCCGCCTGGCCTTACATTCCGTATCCGCAGCGTCCGCGGTAGCGATGAAGCAGGTGATCGCCTCGGTCAGGCTCGCGGCACTCAGCCCGGCCTCTGCCAGAATCTCGTCCCTGGTCCCGTGGCCGAGGAACTGCTGGGGCAATCCGAAGGTGCGAACGCTGGTGTCGACCTCGCCAGCGCGCAGCAGCCGGCAGACAGCATCACCGAACCCGCCGGCTACGCCATTGTCCTCGACCGTGACTACCAGCCGGTGCCGCCGGGCCGCGCTGGTCAGGGCCTCGTCCAGTGGTTTCAGCCACCGGGGGTCCACGACGGTGACCCCGATGCCGTATCCCGCGAGCCGGTCTGCCACCTCAAGGCCGGTCAGCGCCATCGGGCCGGCGCCGATCAGCAAGACGTCCGAGCGAAGGTCCTGCCGCGGAAACCTCAGCACATCCATTCCGCCCAGCCTGCCGACGGCTTCGACCTCGCCTCCGACCTTGCCCTTGGGGTAGCGCAGGACGGTTGGCCCATCGCCGATTTCGACAGCCTCGTTGAGCAGCTCAGCGACTCTGCTGGCATCGCGCGGGGCGGCGATCCGCAGGCCCGGCACGAGCTGCAGGACCGAGCCGTCCCACATGCCGTGGTGGCTCGGCCCGTCCGGGCCGGTCACTCCGGCGCGGTCGAGCGCAATCGTGACCGGCAGCCGGTGCAGCGCCACATCCAGGAGCAGCTGGTCGAAAGCCCGGTTCAGGAAGGTGGAGTAGAGCGCCACGACCGGATGCAGCCCGCCCATCGCCAGCCCGGCCGCGGAGGTCATCGCGTGCTGCTCGGCGATCCCGACGTCGTAGATCCGGTCCGGGAACGCCGCGGCGAACGGCGCCAGGCCCGTGGGGTGCAGCATCGCGGCGGTGATCGCCACCACGTCCGGGCGACGGGCACCGATCGCCACCATCTCGTCACCGAACACCCTGCTCCACGTCCCGGACGCGGCCCCGGCCGGCGGGAACTGATGCATGCAGTCCACTTCGTCCTGCTCGGCGGGCAGGTAGCCGCGCCCCTTCTTCGTGATCACGTGGACTACTACCGGACCGCCGAAGTCGCGTGCCCTGGCCAGCGCATGCTCGAGGATCTGCTCATCGTGGCCGTCGATCGGGCCGAGGTACTTGAGCCCCAGGTCCTCGAAGAGGACCTGGGGCTGCAGGACGTCCTTCACACCCTTCTTGATGCCGCGCAGCGTCTCGTAGAGCGGCGCGCCGACCACGGGGGTGCGGTTCAGCGTCGACTTGATGTACTCCAGGACGTTCTCATACCGCCGAGAGACCCGGACCGTGGCCAGATGCTCGGCCAGCCCGCCGATCGTCGGCTGATAAGACCAGCCGTTATCGTTCACGACGACCACGAGCCGCGAGTCCTTGGCGGCCGCGATGTTGTTGAGCGCTTCCCAGGCCATGCCGCCGGTGAGCGCCCCGTCGCCGATCACGGCGACCACGGCGCGGTCGGTCTCACCTTGGAGCTTGGCTGCCTTGGCCAGGCCGTCGGCGTACGACAGGCAAGTCGAGGCATGCGAGTTCTCGACCAGGTCGTGCTCAGACTCGGCCTGGCTCGGATAGCCCGACAGGCCGCCGCGCTGGCGCAGCGTGCCGAACCCCGCCAGGCGGCCGGTCAGCAGCTTATGGACGTAGGACTGGTGCCCGGTGTCGAAGACGATGCGGTCTTTGGGCGACTCGAAGACGCGGTGCAGCGCGATCGTGAGTTCCACGACGCCCAGGTTGGGCCCGAGGTGGCCACTGGTCTTGGCGGCCGACGGGCCATGTGCCCAGTCGACCAGAACCTCGCGAACCTCACTCGCCAGCTGCGGCAGCACGCTGGGACTGAGTTCCTTAAGGTCGCCCGGGCCTGAGATCGTCTCCAGCAGGCTCACTGTCGGCCGCCTGTGCCGGGCGCAGACCAGTCGGTCGTCAGGTGAGCAAGATGAGCTCGCATGAGGCGCTCGGCCAGAGGCCGGTCCCCGGCTGCGACCGCCGCAAGCAGCGGCCGGTGCTCAGCGGCGGACGCGCGCAGCTCACCGGACTCCGCAAGGTGGCGCAAGTTATACAGTCGGGCCTGGTCTCGCAGGCTGGCGACCAAGCTCGCCAGGCGCCGGTTCCCGCCGGCGCCAGCGAGCATGATGTGAAACTCGCGATCGGCGTCGAGATTGCCCGCGATATCCCCGGCCGCGGCGGTCTGTTCAATCACCCCGACCAGGTCCTCCAGCGCGGCGTGCACGTCGCTGATGTCGCCCTCAGCAGCGAGGCCGACGGCGGGAACCTCAAGCAGCTCTCGGAGCTGGATGATCTCCGCGGTATCCGCGGCGGTCAACGTCACGGGCCGGTAGCCGCGATTGGGAACCACCTCCATCAGCCCCTCGTCAACCAGGGCAAGCATAGCCTCGCGTACCGGGCTGTTCGATACGCCCAGCTCGGCGGCCAATGCGGCCGCGGAGTACACGACACCCGGCACGATCTGGCCTGTCACCAAGCCATTGCGGATGGCCCTCAGGACCTGGTCCCGCAGGCTCGTCCGCCGGAGCGAGACATCGGCAAGTATTTCCACACAGATAAAATATTACCGATAACCGGTGATCTGCAAGTTTTCTTGAGCCATGGACGCCGTCCATCCCGCCACGCTCACACCGGTCTGGTCTGCCGGAAGAGGTCAGCTACCTGGGCGCGCGGCAGCCCCGGACTACGGTGGCCATCTCTGCCGGTCATGTCCTCACCTGCGGCCAGAGCGTTCGCGACTGCCTCCTCGGTCGCTTGCACGACGGCCGCGTAGAACGGGTCGAGTGCTCCCCACGGGACGAACCGAAGAACGTCGTAGTCGCCGGTATTGCCGGCGGCGCGCGTTCCGGCGCCGGGCGTGATCGCCCCCGCATTGCCCGTCGAGAACCCGAGGAACAGATCGCCCGAGTAGTGCGAGCCCGCCGTCCCGGTCCGAGCCAGCCCGAGCGTCACCCGGCGTGCGAGCGCCTTGCACTGCCCGGGGAGCAGCGGAGCGTTCGTGCCGACGATGGCGATGACCGATCCGGAGCCCTCGGGCGCGAGGCTGAAGTCGGCCATCGGGTCGTCTGCGGGAACGAGCCGCCCGACCGGCACGCCTGCCAGGGTCAGTTCGTCGCGGTTCCCGAAGTTCGCCTGCACGAAGACACCCACGGCGTAGTCAGTGCCCGCGTAGCCGACGAGGCGCGACGAGGTTCCCGAGCCGCCCTTGAAGTGATAGCAGTTCATTCCGGTGCCGCCGCCGACGGACCCTTCGGCAATCGGACCTGACACTGCCGCTTCCAGCGCCGCGACGGCGGTTCCCTCGGTGACGTGGTGTCCGTTGATGTCGTTGAGGTAGCCGTCCCACGTCTCGGCGGCGACCGGAAGCAGCCACACCTGCGCGAGACGCGGATGATGTTTGATTGTCCACGCCACGATCCCGGCGTGGACAACGCCGACCGCGTGCGTGCTGGTAATTCCGACCGGGCCGCTGAACGTTCCCGATTCCTCGATCCACGACAGGCCTGTCATCTCGCCGTTGCCATTCTGGGAGAAGAAGCCCGCCGCGACCGGATCGCCTGCTCCGGCCGCGCCGCGCGGGTGGATCGCCGTCACGCCGGTGCGAACCGACTCGCCGCGAATCAGCGTCTGGTAGCCCACTTCGACGCCGGGTACATCCGTGATCGCGTTCCACTTGCCAGGCGTGCCGTCGAACGGTATCCCCAGGTCACGCGCGCGGGCCGGGGCAGTTGCCGGGGCGATCGCCGGGCCGTCAAGAGCATCGCTGTGATCGGTCATGCCACGGCCCTCCGGGTTACGCCAGAATCTCCGCAGCTAGCGCCTTAAGCAGAATGCGCAAAAGCTTCACAACGTAGATTACGCTGGTATTAAGCACAATGGAGACTTTATCGCCGCGGCCAACTACCGTCACGGTTCGTGAGCGATATCACCAAGTCACCCGCAGACTCCGCCGGGATCGAGCTGTCAGGGGTAACGAAACGCTTCCTGACTCCCTCCGGCTCTGTTTACACCGCGATAACCGACGTCAACCTCGTCGTCCAGCCCGGTCAGTTCTGCGCCGTAGTCGGGCCGACCGGCTGCGGCAAATCAACGACACTGACTCTCGCAGCCGGCCTAGACCGCGCCAGCGCCGGTTCGGTCCGCGTCGGTGGCCACGAGGTCAGCGGCATCACCAAAGGCACCGGCTTCATGTTCCAGGCCGACGCCTTGCTGCCGTGGAAGACCGTCATCGGCAATGTCGCGCTCGGGCCGGAATTCCATGGCGTCAGCAAGCAGCGGGCCAAAGCCAGCGCCATGGAGTGGCTCCGGGTGGTAGGCCTGACCGGCTTCGAGAACCATCACCCGCACCAGCTCTCCGGCGGCATGCGCAAGCGCGTCAGCCTGGCGGCTGCGCTGATCAACGAGCCGTCAATCCTGCTGATGGACGAGCCGTTCGGCGCGCTGGATGTGCAGACGAAGGCAATCATGTCCGACGAGCTGCTCGCGCTATGGGAGCGCACCAGGCCGTCGGTGATCTTCGTTACTCATGACCTCGAAGAGGCCATCGCGCTCGCGGACCGCGTGGTGGTGATGACCGCCGGTCCCGGCACTGTCAAGGCCGTCTACGACATCGATCTGCCGCGGCCACGCGGCGCTGTACAGGAGGTCCGGTTCGACCCGCGCTTCGTCGAACTGCACCAGCAGATCTGGGCGGCGCTGCGCGAGGAGGTACAGGCCGCCTACGCGCGGACTGCAGCGCCCCCGCCCGCGACCGGGCCGGCCGGCCGCGCCAACAGCGCATCAGCGATCGCTCCGGCGAGAGGGGACCTGTAATGGCACGCGGCGAAGACAACCGCAAGCTGGCGGCACTCGCCGCTGTGCGGTCGGCGATCGAGCCCGACGTGGCTGCAGCGGAGACCGCCACAGCGCGTCCGTGCACGGTGGGACCGGAATCCAGTATCGAGGGCCGCGCCCGCCGCCGGCGGCTCTGGATGTACGCCGCCCGGGTGGCCACGCTCGTCATCGTTATCGGTGGCTGGCAGCTATTCACCAAGCTGAAAATCGTTGACCCGTTCTTCTACGGCCAGCCCAGCGGCATCGTCCTGAAGATCCGGGACTGGGTCGATCACGGCACGGCCTTCGGGTCAATCTGGACCCAGATCTGGGTCACTATGAAAGAAGCGCTGCTGGGCTTCGTCTTCGGGGTTACCGGCGGTGTCATCCTCGGCGTCCTGCTCGGCCAGGTCCGCTTCCTGGCCGACGTGCTCGGGCCCTACATCAAGGCGTTGAACGCGCTGCCGAGGATTGTGCTCGGGTCGATCTTCATCGTGGCGCTCGGTCTCGGTACCACCTCGAAGGTCGTGCTCGCGGCGGTGCTGGTGTTCTTCGTTGTGTTTTTCAACGCCTTCCAGGGCGTTCGCGAGGTGGACCGAAACCTGATCGCTAACGTGCGGGTGCTCGGGGCGTCCAGGTTCCAGATCATCCGGCACGTGGTGGTGCCTTCGGCGCTGACCTGGATCATCGCGAGCCTCCACGTCGCCTTCGGCTTCGCCATCATCGGCGCGATCGTGGGCGAAGTCCTCGGCGCCCAGCAAGGACTGGGCCTGGTGATCTACAACGCGCAGGGCAACTTTGACGCCAACGGCATTTTCGCCGCGATGGTGATCATCGCCGTCATCGCCCTTACTGCCGAATGGCTGATCGGCCGGCTGGAGCGCCGACTGCTCCGCTGGCGACCGCCCGCGCTAACCGACGTACCGGGCATCTGACCGGCGCCGTCTTCCGGCAATAGCAATTAACTAAGGGAGGAAAGTAGTGTTTCGCAGCCGATTTCTCGCCGCCACGGCAGTGGCGGCGGCCGCGGCGGCCACCGTTAGCCTGGCCGCATGTGGTTCTAGCAGCACGTCTAGCTCCGGTGGTGGAGCCATGCCGACTGTCACTCTGATGGTTGGCGGTATCGACAAGCAGATCTATCTGCCGTATCAGCTCGCCCAGGGCCTTGGCTACTACCACAAGTACGGCGTCAACATGCAGCTCAGCACCGAGTCCAATGGCGGTGTCGGCGCGGAGACCGCGATGGCGTCCGGGCAGGTGGACATGGCCGGCGCCTGGTACGTGCACACGATCAACTTCCAGCTGCAGGGCAAGAACGTTGTCGACGTCGTGCAGTTGTCCGGCGCCCCCGGCGAGCGCGAGATGTGCGCCACAGGCACGCACATCACCTCACCGGCCCAGTGGAAGGGCCAGACCGTCGGGGTCACCGACCTCGGCTCGGGTACCGACCAGCTGACGCTGTACATGGCAGCCCGTGAGCACCTCTCCACCAAGGACTTCCACCGGCAAGGTGTCGGAGCCGGCAGCACCTTCGTCGCCGCGCTGCAGCAGCACCGGATTGTCTGCGGCATGACCTCCCAGCCGACCGTCGCCGCGGTCGAGAAACTGGGCATCGGTTACTCGGCGTTCGACCTCGCCAGCCCGGCGGGCGTCAAGCAGTGGCTGGGCGGCTTCTGGCCGACCGCCGGCGTGCTGGCCAAGGCTGATTGGGTCGCCTCGCACAAGGCTGTCGTGCAGAAGGTCGTCGACGCGCTCGTGGCGACCATGCACTATATCGCCACCCACAGCGCGGCCGACATCGCCGCGCACATGCCGCCGGCCTTCGTCTCGAACTCATTGATCACGAAGGACGACTACATCAAGGCGCTGGCCGCGGACAAGAGCCAGTTCCTGCCAGACGGGATGATGCCGGCGAACGGCCCGGCGACGGTGCTGGCAGTCGAGAAGATGGCCGGCGTGATCACCGGTCCGGTCAGCCTGACCCCCACATACACCAACTCGTTTGCGGTTGCGGCGAATAAGCTGGAGGGTTACACCAAGTAACAGATCAACTCCGCTGGGGCGGGCGCGGCTGACAAGCCGAGCCCGCCCCAGCGCGCTGCCGTGAGACTAGGGTCAGCGCGATGTGCTCATATT
>DASXIA010000343.1:0-8239 GCA_036488155.1 Streptosporangiaceae bacterium
CGGCCAGCAGCACCCGCGGCTCCGCGGCCAGGGCCCTGGCGAACGCGACGCGCTGCCGCTGCCCGCCGGACAGCTCGTGCGGATACTTGGCCAGATACTTGTCAGCCGGGCTCAGGCGCACCTGCTCGAGCAGCGCGCTAGCCTGCTGCCCCACCGCCTGCCTCGGCTGGCTGCCACGGTGCAGCCGCAGCGGCCGCTCAAGGTGGTAGCGCACCGTATGCGCCGGGTTGAGCGACGCGAACGGATCCTGGAACACCATCTGGACTTCGCTCTTGTAGCGCCGGAACGCGCGCCGACCCGACAAGTGAACCGGCTGGTCATCCAGCCAGATCGTGCCCGCCGACGGATGCTCCTGGCCGGCCAGCAGGCGGGCCACGGTGGACTTCCCCGAACCGCTTTCGCCGACCAGCGCGACGACCGCGCCGCGGTACAAGCCGATCGACACGTCCCTGACGGCGTGCAGCACGTGGTCGCGACCGAGCCGGAAGTCCTTGCCCAGTCCGGCTGCCGCGAGCGTCAGCGCCCCGCGCGCCGCGGCGGCGGACACCAGCCCTTCCGGTGCGGTGTTAGCCGATACCGGGCTAGCCGACTGCGGCTGATTGTTACCAGTTGCCTGGCTGCTCACGGCTTCAGCTCCTCGGTGCTTGGCTGGCTGGTAGCAGCCGCGACGGCCGGCCCGGCGTCAGCCAGCACGGCGCCAGCTCTGCCGTCGGGCGAGAGGGCCTCGGTCGCGTCCGGCAGCACGAACGGGCACGCAGTCACGTGCCCCGGGTCCAGCGACGACCGGACCATCGCGAGCCGGACCTCGATCTTCTTGCACTCATCGGTGCCTTCGGTGCACCGTGCCAGGAACGGGCAGCCGGGCGGCGGGTCGAGCAGGTCCGGGGGAGTGCCAGGGATCCCGGTGAGGTCGCGCCGCGGGCCGCGCAGTGACGGGAACGAGCGCAGCAGCCGCTTGGTGTAGGGATGCGACGGCTCATGGTGAATCTCGTGCGCGGTCCCGATCTCCATGAGCTGGCCGCCGTACATCACCGCGATCCGGTCAGCGAGCTCGATCAGGAGGGACAGATCGTGAGTGATGAACAGGATCGCGAAGCCGAGCCGGTCCTTCAGCTCGAGGATCTGGCGCAGGATCTCCCGCTGCACCACAACGTCAAGCGCGGTCGTCGGCTCGTCCATGATGACCACTTCAGGGTCGGTGGCCAGCGCCATCGCGATCATGACGCGCTGCCGCATCCCGCCGGATAGCTGGTGCGGGTAGCTGCGCAGCCGTACCCGGGGGATGCCGACCATGTCGAGCAGCCCCGCCGCCTTCTCGGTTGCCTCTGTCCTGGTGAGCGCGAGATGGGCGCGGATCACATCGGTCAGCTGATCGTGGATGCTCAGCACCGGGTTCAGCGCGTTCATGGCGCTCTGGAACACGATGGAGATCTCCCGCCAGCGCAGCCCGGCCAGTTGCTCCTCGGTCAGCTGCAGCACGTCGGTTGGCGTGTCCGCGCGGAGGCCTTGATACCGCACGCTGCCGCTGGTAATCACGGCTGGCGCTCGCAGCAGCCGCGTCGCTCCGTAGGCAAGCGTGGACTTTCCCGAGCCGCTCTCGCCGACCAAGCCGACGACCTCGCCGGCGCCAAGGTCCAGGCTAACCCGGTCGACCGCGCGCACATCGCCGGCCACGGTGCGGTAGGCAACCGAAAGATCGCGGATCGACAGCACAGGCTCGCCCGCAAACCTCCCGCGGCCCAGTGGCTCTGCCGGAAGGGGAACGGGGCCGCCTAGGTCAGTGCTCATCGCTGGCCCTCGCTTGGCTGTGGTGCGGACAGACGCTGCGCGCGGTCGGCTAGGTACGCGCTGCGGGAGAACGAGCGCATGAATGCGGTCACCGGGCTCTGCCGTAGCGGCGGCAGCGCGGCGTGCAGGACTGGCGTCGGGGAGGTGGGCTGCAGCCGGCGGCCATTGATCTTGGCGCGCTGGTTGGCGTCCCGCAGCCGCGGGTTACCGAGTTCGTCGATGCCGGTATTGAGCAGTACCAGGGCGGTGCCCATCAGGGCGACAGCAAGGCCCGGCGGGACGAACCACCACCAGGCGCCGAGCTGCAGCGCCTCCTGGCTCTGCGCCCAGAACAGGATGGTGCCGAGGCTCCAGGTCGAGGTGTTCGTCAGCCCGATGAAGGCCAGCGCGACCGACGTACCGATGGCGTACAGCACGGTATTAACGAAGTTTGCCGCGATGAGGCCGACCTCGTTCGGCACGATCTCGAACGCGATGATCCGCCAGCCGCTCTCACCCGTTTCGCGGGCGGCGGCGACGAAGTCACGGCCGCGGATCGACAGCGTCTGGGCGCGGATCACGCGCGCGCCCCACGGCCAGCCCAGCCCGGCCAGCACCAGGATCGTCGCTGTCTGGTTGGTGCGCGGCAGGTATCCGAGCAAGATGATCAGCAGCGGCAGCGCGGGTATGACGAGGAAAACGTTGCTGAGCAACATCAGCAGGTCGTCCCACACCCCGCCGAGGTAAGCCGCCGTCACTCCGACGAGGACCGACACGGCTGTGGCGACGACGCCAACCAGCAGGCCGAGCTCGAGTGTCAGCCGGATGCCGGTCAGCAGTTGCGACAGCACGTCCTCGCCGGACTGGGTGGTGCCGAGCAGGTGAGCGGCGCTCGGCGCGGTCAGCGAGAGGGCCGGGTTCGGGCTCTGGAAGCTCGGGTTATAAGGGGCGACCTCAGGCCCGATGACAGCCGCGAGCACGAACAACCCGACCAGGATCACGCCTGCCTTGGCGTTCAGCGGCAGGCGCCGCCACCGGCCGAGCTGGCGGGTCGGGGCTGCGGCCAGCGCAGTCGCCTCGGCGGTGATCGGAAACGTGGCGGTCATCAGCCTGCCTCTCTCGTTCGCACGCGCGGATCGACGGCGACGATCACGAGATCGACGACCAGGTTGGCGAGCAGGACGGCGAAGGTGATCACCAGGAAGATCGCCTGCATGAGCGGGAAGTCATCGGACTGAACCGCGCCGAGCAGCAGCAGCCCGATACCCGGATAGGAGAAGACGATTTCCATGACGATGGCGCCGGACACGACAAAGCCGAGTGCCAGCCCGAACCCCTGCAGTTGCGGCAGGAACGCGTTGCGTGCCGCGTAATTGAAGATGACGCGCCGGTTCGGCAGGCCCTTGGCCTGAGCCGCGAGCACGTAATCCTCGCCGATGGTCGTGATCATCACGTTGCGCATCTGCAGCATCCACCCGGCGACCGACGTGATCACGATGGTGAAGGCCGGCAGCACCGAGTGGGCGATGGCGCTGCTGATGAAGGTCCAGTCCCAGCCGGGGACCAGCCCTCCCGTGTACCCCTGACCGATGGGGAAGATGTGCAGCACTTTGACGGCCAGCAGCCACAGCAGCAGCAGCGCGAGGAAGAAGTAGGGTATCGCCTGCACGAACATCATGCCTGGCAGCAGCCGGTCCAGCCAGCCGCCGTTCCGCCACCCGGCGACGATTCCGAAGAGCGTGCCGAGGAAGAACGCGATCACGGTCGCGCTGCCGACGAGCGCCAGCGTCCACGGGATTGTCTGGGCGAGCAGCGAGGACACCGGTGCCGGGTAATTGGACTCCGAGATGCCGAAGTTGAAGTGCACGACGTTGTTCAGGTAGCCCACGTACTGGTCCCAGAGCGAGCCGGGATGTCCAACGCCGAGCATTATCTCCAGCGCGTGGTACGTGGCCGGCGTCAAGCTGGGGAACTTGGACATGATCGCCTCGACCGCGTTGCCTGGCATCGCGCGCGGCAGGAAGAAATTGACCGTCAGCGCGGCCCACGCGGTGACCACGTAGAAGGCCAGCCGGCGGAGGATGAAGGGCATCGCCCTGCTCCTAACTCTCAGCGGTCGGACGAGCGTGGCGGCGGCCCCGGCCACCCGGGGTATCGATGACAGCGCCGGCCGCCAGGACGGCGGTGCCGGGTTGCGGAGCAAGCGTTCGCGCCGCGGTGCCGGGCGGGCAGCCGCAGCTCTTGCGCAGCACCAGTTCGGTAGGCAGCAACTCCACCTGCGGCGGCAAGTCCGGCTGGGCTATGCGGTCGAGCAGCCGGGCACAGGCCCGCTCGCCCAGCAGCCGCATGGGCTGGTGCACGGTGGTCAGCGACGGCTCGAACAGGCTGCCGGGGAAGATGTCGTCAAATCCGGTGACCGACAGTTCCTCTGGCACCCGCACGCCGCCCTTAGCCAGTGCGTGCAGCACGCCGATGGCCATCTGGTCGTTCGCGCAGACGATGGCATCCGGCAGCCCGTCACGCTCGGCGAGGAGCTTCTCGCCGGCATCCTCACCGCTCTGCACGCTGAAGCGCCCGCAGTGCGAGCCGACGAGAGCGACTCCATGATGCGCCTGGATAACTTCGCCCAACGCGAGCCGGCGCTCCTTGGCGTCGGGCGCGCTGGGCGGGCCGTCGATATGAAAGATCCGCCGGCGCCCGTGCACTTCCACCAGGTGCCGGACGAGGGCGGCTGAGCCAGACCGGTTGTCCGCCGTCACCACGTCGGCGGCATGTTCTGCAGGATCGCCGGCCACCACGACGACCGGAAGCCGCGCGGCCAGCCGCGCCAGTTCGTCGGAGGGCACGATGCCCTCGCCGATCAGCAGCCCGTCCACTTTGCCAGACAGCGACTGCAGCCGGCGCAAGTCGTCGTTGCTCTCCTCGCGCAGGTAAGTAATAAGGAGAGACCAGTTGTGATAGCGGATGCGCTGCTCGACACCGCGGAGGATCTCGTCGTAGAAGAGCAGGCTCATGCTCTCGATGTCGTACTGATGCGGTGCTAGTCGCTCGACTCCGACGAGGCCGATGACGTGTTTCTGCCGGCGCGACAGGCTCTGCGCCGCCCCGTCCGGGACGTAGCCGAGCTGGTCGATGACCTCCCGCACGCGGGCCCTGGTGCCGTCGGCCACCCGGTCAAGACCGTGCACGACACGAGACACGGTGGCGGTAGACACGCCTGCGAGCCGGGCGACGTCGTAGAGCGTGACCGGATTCGCCGCTGTGCGGCTCGCGGCGGCCAGATGCGGTTGCGGGATCAGCAGCGTGTCAGGCAGCGAGCCATAAGGCATCTCACCGGCCGGGGCCTCGGACTGCGAGTTGCCGGCCTGCGTGTCGCCCTGGTCCGTGGGGGCCGTCTGCGGATCGGCGGCGTGCGGGCCGGAGACCGCACCGGCCTCCGGCCCGCCACCTGCGCCCGGTTCCCGCAAGCCGGACGATCGGGGCTCAGGCATCTGCACCAGCCCTGGCTCGGGCACGCCGGACGGGTCGCTGCCGTGCACCTCGGAGGTGCTCATGCAACGCCGTCACGGTGCAGAATCCCTGGGTCTTTCGTCATGTGCTCAATCCCCAATTGGCCGGGGCTAAATGCACTCACATCGTCTGATCTAAGCGCTTACATTGCTTGATCTAAGCGCTTACACTAGGACTCGCTGAAGGGGTCGTCAAGGCCCCGAATTAGCAAACACGCAACGTTCCGGTAACACAAGGAGTGGCTAGATGACCGCAGCGGGGACGGGCTCCAATGGCGCGCTGTCTTTCCCGGAGGGCTTCAGCTGGGGCGCGGCGACTGCCGCGTACCAGATCGAGGGAGCAGTGACTGCCGACGGGCGGGGGATGTCCATCTGGGACACCTTCAGCCGGGTGCCGGGCAAGGTCCGCAGGGGCGACACCGGCGATATCGCCTGCGACTCGTATCACCGCTATCGCGAGGACGTAGCTCTGATGGCCGAACTCGGGCTGTCGGACTACCGGTTCTCTATCGCATGGCCGCGGATCCAGCCGACCGGGACCGGACCGGTCAACCAGAAGGGCGTTGACTACTACCGGGCACTGCTTGACGAGCTTGCCAGCAAGGGCATCGCGGCGGCTGTAACGCTCTATCACTGGGACTTGCCGCAGGACCTGCAGGACCTCGGCGGCTGGGCGGTGCGCAGCACGGCCGAGCGATTCGCCGACTACGCGCAGATTGTTGCCGAGCAGCTGGGCGACCGGGTGTCGCGCTGGATCACGCTGAACGAGCCCCAGGTCGTGGCGAGCCACGGTTATCGCGACGGCGTGCACGCTCCGGGCCTGACCGATGCGGCTGCGGCCGCCGCGGCGACTCATCACCTGCTGCTGGCGCATGGACTGGCCACTCAGGCGCTGCGCAGCGTGCGGCCGGATACGCCGGTTGGCATCACATTCGACATGCATCCGGTCCGGTTGCCCGAAGGCACCCAGCCCGAAGCGGTAGAGAAGGCACGGCTGGCAACCGACGCCGAGCTGAACGGGCTATTCCTCGAGCCAGTCCTGCACGGCCGCTACCCGGCGCATGCGAGTCCCGCGCTGCTGCCCGTTCCCGGCATGATCGCCGACGGTGACATGGACATCATCCGTCAGCCAGTCGATTTCCTCGGCGTGAATTACTACTCCCCCGTTTACCTGCGGGCCGGCGATCCGGACGACCTGCGGAGCGGCGAGGAACTGGCGCGCTGCGGGCTGCCCGGCGTGGTCGAATACCGGCCTGCCGAGCTCGAGCGGACGCCGATGGGCTGGCTGGTGGACCCCGAGGGTCTCTACGAACTGCTGCTGCAGGTGTCCGGTGAGGCGCCCGGCATGCCGCTGTACATCACCGAGAACGGTTGCGCAGCCGAGGACTACGTTGACCCGCTCGGCGCGGTTAACGACCTGGAGCGGGTGAACTACCTGCACGAGCACCTGGAAGCGTGTGCTCGCGCGGTCAAGGCCGGGGTGAACCTGGCTGGCTATTACGTCTGGTCGCTGCTCGACAACTTCGAATGGGGCTGGGGCTACCAGAAGCGCTTCGGGATCATCTTCGTTGACTTCGAGACTCAGCGCCGGATCCCGAAGTCGAGCGCGCGCTTCTACTCCGAAGTCGTTCAGGCGAACGCCGTTCCGTCGCTGCCGTAATCGCTACCGCCGCAGCCGCGCCGTCAGCCGGACTGCTCGACCAGCGCCGGAACGTCGAGATTGGCGAGGCGGCATGCGGCCAGGCTGGTGCCCGCGCTATCCCGCGCAACGGCGGGGAGCACGGGCACCGGCATGGTGCGGCACACTTCCGCCTGATCGTCGCCGACGGGCAGCGCGGCGCGGCGCGGGCAGCGCGGATGGAACCGGCAGCCGGCCGGGACGTTCGTCGGGTCGGGCGGTGCTCACTGCTCAGGTGTCAGGCCCGGCCCCGTTCGAGAGCCTCTGCCGAAGAGAGATGCGAGGTCGCTGATCCAGCTCTGTCACGTTTCCCGGCTGCGACGTGTCATTGGGAATGAGGCTCTATATCACAGCCACTGTGACAGGAAGGTGCCCGATGGCACGCATTGCAGGCGTAACAAAGGCTCAGGCCGGCCCGATCGTCAAGCTCGTGTACGCGTTCGGCCCCCGGATGATGAAGAAGCTGACCGGGTGCGATCCGCAGACTGGGAGCGGGATCGAGCCGATGGAGATCTGGGCGCTCCAGCCGAAGATGATGATGGGCATGGGCAGGTTCAACCAGGCGGTCCGCAAGGGCAAGTCCGTCGATGAGCGGATCAAGAACCTGGTCGAGCTGAAGGGCGCGCAGATGATCGGGTGTGAGTACTGCGTCGACCTCGGCTCGCAGATATGCCGCAACTCGGGATTCTCCGACTCCGAACTCCTCGCCCTGCCGCGGTACCAGTCCAGCGATCTGTTCACCGATCGTGAGAAGGCGGCGCTCGACTACGCGGTCGCGGTGATGCGCACCCCGGTCGAGGTCACCGACGAGCTGTTCACGCGAGTGCGGTCGTACTTCGACGATCGTCAGCTGGTGGAGATTACCGCCCTGCTGACGCTGGTGAACCTCGACCGCCTCAATGCCGCGTTCGGGATCGGCTCGGCGGGCTTCAGCGACGGAATGGTGTGCGTCCTGCCAGACCGGCCAGCTGCGCCATCGCTTGCCAGCGTCGCCGGACCACAGGCCAAGCCCGGCGGGACGCCAATCGCCTCGTGACCTACGGGACTCTGCGCACGGGGTGAGTTCCGCCGAATCCGAGCTGGCCGGACGTCGTGGCCACCTGGCGGATGGATCGGCGGCGGTCGCCTGTCCGGCCCAGGCGGGCGCCTGGTCCCCATCCGAAGTACGCCGGCTCAACGGCCTCGACGTGGACGGAGTCAGCTATTCAGTGGCCCTGTACGTCGGACCACGGTAGAACCAGGGGATGACCGAGAAACGGCTGCCCGGCGGGCGCAGTTTCGGAGC
>DASXIA010000348.1:0-10495 GCA_036488155.1 Streptosporangiaceae bacterium
CGCCCGCCCGGTCACCTACAACGGCCTGCTGATCGAGGTCGGGGGACTCGACCCGGTCAAGGAGGCCGGCCAGGGCTTCCTCCCCGCCGAGATCGCCGAGCAAGTCCGCGTGTTTCCCCTCGACCAGTCGCACCTCAAGACATCGCTGCGTGGCTACCAGGCGTTCGGCGCGAAGTTCGCGCTGGTTCAGGAGAGGGTGATCCTCGGCGACGAGATGGGCCTTGGCAAGACAATGCAGTCGCTCGCGGCGATGTGCCACCTGGCGGCCAACGGCGCGACGCACTTCCTGGTGGTCTGCCCGGCGAGCGTCATCGTCAACTGGACTCGCGAGATAGGGCGGCACACGCTGCTGGAGGCCCGCCGCGTGCACGGGCCGGGCGAGAAGCGGCAGGCGGCCGAGCAGGAGTGGGCGGGCAGGGGCGGCGTAGCGGTCACGACGTTCGAGGCGCTGCGCGCCATGCCGGAGGACCTGGACGTCTCGGTGGCGATGATGGTCGTCGACGAGGCGCACTACGTGAAGAACCCGAATGCGCTTCGCACGCAGGCGGTGAGCGAATGGGCGGCGCGGAGCAGGCGGGTGCTGTTCCTGACGGGGACGCCGATGGAGAACAGGGTGGGGGAGTTCGGCGTGCTAGTCGGGCACCTGCGGCCGGAGGTCGCCGAGAACCTGGACATCGCCGACGGGGCGCTGGATGGCACTAAGTTCCGGGAGATGGTGGCGCCGGTCTACTTGCGGCGCAACCAGGAGGACGTGCTCAGCGAACTTCCGCCGCGGCTGGAGACGCAGGAGTGGGTGGCACTCGAGGGACCGACGCTGCGGGCGTACCGGAAGGCGGTCCTCGCGGGGAACTTCATGGCGATGCGCCGGGCGGCGTTCGACCCTGGGACGGTGAAGGGATCGCCGAAGCTCCGGCGGCTGGTAGAGATCGTCAGCGAGGCCGCGGACGGCGGGCGCAAGGTCGTGGTGTTCTCGTACTTCCGCGACGTGCTGGAGGCGGTGACACACGTACTGGGCTCCGGACGTGATGGCGTCCCGGGCATGCATGTCGGCGGGCCCCTGGCCGGGGACATCTCGCCGACGGACCGCCAGACGATGGTGGACGAGTTCACTGCCGCCAAGGGGCCTGCGGTACTGGTCGCCCAGATTCAGGCGGGCGGCGTGGGCCTGAACATCCAGGCTGCGTCGGTGGTCATCATCGCCGAGCCGCAGCTGACACCCTCGATCGAGGAGCAGGCGATCGCCCGCGCGCACCGGATGGGCCAGGTGCGCCGCGTGGACGTGCACCGGCTGCTGTGCGAGGACAGCGTCGACCAGCGAGTCCTCGAGCTGCTGGCGGAGAAACGCCAGGCGTTCGATGAGTACGCGCGCCGCAGCGACATGGCGAACACAACGCCGGACGCGGTGGACACGGGTTCCGAGACCGAACTGCGTCGCCGAATCGTGGCCTCCGAACAGAAGCGCCTCAAGGCCGCGTGACCCGCGACCGAGGCGCCTGCGTTAGCTGAAGCCGATCTTGAGTATGAAGTGGCCCAGCTTGAGATTCAGGAAGCCGCCTCCTGCCCAGTGCACGACCCACGCGAGCAAGATGATGGCAAGGATGATCAGAACGATCCACGCGAAGAACACGACGATGCCGGGAATCGCGTACCCGGCCACGGTTCTGCTTCTGGTAGCCACGGCCGCGCAGCTACCCGGTTGCGGCTGAGTTACTCCGTCGCCAAAGCCCTTCGCGACATAAAATCCTCCGGGCTATGACGCGGAAGATCTTCCGCGATCATGGATGGGCGGCCGTCGGCCGCGTGACCCGACAGGAGAACGATGCGCTGGCCTGATGGCTTCATGTGGGGAACGGGCGCTTCGGCCACGCAGTGCGAGGGCGCGTCCCCGGCTTCCGACTGGTGGGACTGGGAGCGGTCCGGGCACGCGCCGCTGTCGGGTGACGGGAACGGGTTTGCCGTGCGGTACTCCGAGGACTTCCGGCTGCTGGCAAGCCTGGGGCTTCGCCACCACCGGCTGACGATCGACTGGGCGCGGGTGGAACCAGAGCCAGGCCGGCACGACGCTGCGGCGGTCGCGCATTACCGTGACGTGCTCACCGCCGCGCTCGAGGCAGGCCTCGAGCCGTGGGTCTGCCTGCACCACTTCACGCTGCCACGGTGGTTCGCCGATGCCGACGGGTTCCTGGCCGAGCGTAACCGGGTCGAGTTCTGGACCCGGCACGTCGAGTTCATTGCCGAGACGTTCGGTGATCTCGCCCGTGGCTGGCAGCCGGTGAACGAGACGAATTACTACGCGCTGGCAGCCTACCGGGGCCGCGGCTGGCCGCCGGGCCACGACGACGCAGCGGAATCGGCTCAGGTCTCGCGAGCGGTGCAGCTCGCCACAGCGGAGGCCGCGGTACGGCTACGGCAAACCGGTGCTCCGGTCGCGTCGATCTTCGGGCTGTCCGCTATCCATTCGCTGGACGACAGTCCGCGGACTACCAGGCTGGCTGACTTGCTTAACGATCTGAACTGGCGAGCCGGGCTAGAGCTATTCCGCGATGGAGTACTGCGCGTTCCCGGCCTGGAGGTGACGCAGCGGCCGGACCTGGCCGGCTCGTTCGACCTGATCGGCTTCTCTTTCTACTCGACTATCGGCATAAGGCAGGGCCGGATGGTCCCGTATCCGCCGGACGCGCCGGTGTCCCCGCTCGGCTATGGAATCTGGGCCGACGGCCTGGGGCTAGTGCTCGACCGGCTGCACCAGATGCTGCCGGGGACTCCGCTGCTGGTGGCCGAGTACGGCGTCGGCACTAGCGATGACAGCCAGCGCGCTGCCTACCTCGAGCGCGGGCTGCAAGTGGTCAGCGACGCGGTCGCCCGCGGGATCGACGTTCGCGGCTTGTTCCACTGGACCGCGGTAGACAACTACGAGTGGCTGCATGGGTTCGACGTCCAGTTCGGGCTCATCGACCGTGACCGCAACATCCGGCCCAGCGCCATGGTCCTGCAGCGCGAGGCGACAGCGAGTCCCAGCGGCTGATTCACTGATGCGCCTAGCCTCGCATCAGTGATGCTAGACTCGCTGATATGCGCACCACAATCCGGCTCGACGACGACGTGGCGGCCGCTGCGCAACGCCTCAGTCGCGAGGAGCACATCGGGCTCGGTGATGCCGTCAACAGGCTTGCCCGCGCCGGGTTGCGAGTGGGACGTTCGAAGCGGCGATCCTTCCGGCAGCGCACCGCTGATCTGGGCCTGCGGGTCGACGTGTCGAACGTGGCGGAAGCTCTCGAGTTGCTTGACGGTACGGAGCATCCGTAGGTGATCGTCGACGCGAACGTGCTGCTGTATGCAGTGGACACCAGCAGCCCTTTTCATAAGCCCGCCAAGGACTGGCTGGAGGATTCTCTCAACGAGCCGACGCGTATCGGGCTGCCCTGGGCGTCACTGCTGGCGTTCCAGCGGATCTCGACCCATCCGCGTGCCTCGGCCAGCCCGCTCAATCCGAGCCAGGCCTGGTCGTTCGTGGCCGACTGGCTCGATACCGACGGCGTCTGGGTGCCGGTTCCCGGCGAACGGCACGCGGAGATCATCTCCGACCTCATTGTGGCGGGCGACCTGCGGGGCAATCTGGTGACTGATGCTCATCTCGCGGCGCTGGCAATCGAGCACGGGGTTGGGATCTGCTCGACAGACTCTGACTTCGCGAGGTTCCCGCAGATCACCTGGATGAATCCACTAGCGCTTTAGCGTGCGGCTATGCGCGACCCCTACTGGCGCCGCGGCAGGCAGTCAAGCCGAACAGAGGACAGCCGCCGAGTTTCTCCCGGCGCATAGCGCGTCGGGCCGCTCCAACATCTCGGCCATGCTCTTGCACTGCACACCAGTTACCGCGATCTATGACGATGCGGAGTAAGGTCTCGTGCTGTCGGAAAACGTCACGAACGGAAGCCGAGTGACAGACAGCACTGCACAAGACGACACTGCGAGCGGTGGTCCTGAGGCGCTGGCCTTCGACCCTAGAACGCCGAATTCGGCGCGCATGTGGAACTACTGGATAGGCGGCAAGGACAACTACGCGGCGGACCGCGCGGCAGCCGAGGCCGTTATGGCGGCGTTCCCGGCGCTGCCCGGCATTGCCCGGCACACGCGGCGGTTCCTGGTCGACGTCGTGCAGCAGTTGGCCGCGGCCCATGGCGTCAGGCAGTTCCTGGACATCGGCACCGGACTGCCCACTGCCGACAACACCCATGAAGTCGCGCAGCGAGTGGCGCCAGATTCTCGGGTGCTGTACGTCGATAACGATCCCGTCGTCCTTGCGCATGCCAGGGCGCTGCTGACGAGCACTCCCGAAGGCAAGACCGAATTCATCCAGGCCGACCTGCGTGACACGGCGACGATCCTCGCGCAGGCCGCGCGCACGCTCGACTTCGGTCAGCCGGTCGCCATCCTGCTGCTCGCCGTCCTGCATTTCATCAGTGAGCGGGACGACCCATACGCGATTGTCGCCTCGCTGATGGGCGCGGTGCCCGCTGGCAGTTACCTGGTTATCGCGCACGCTGCCAGCGACATCCGGCCTTCGGCTACAGAAGAGGGCTTCCAGATTTACAACGATCGATCGCCGGCTCAGCTCACGCCACGCAGCCGAGAGCAGATTGACAGGCTTGCCGCCGGCCTGGATCCGGTCGGCCCTGGCGTAGTCCCGATGAGCCAGTGGTTTGAGCCGGGTCTGCTCGGCAGCAACGCCGATCTCACTGGCTACTACGGCCTCCTTCGCAAGCCGTAAACATCCTGCGATCAAACCGCAGCCACAACTGAGACTGTCGGTGGCTCGGCTTAGCATGCGGCTATGCCGACACGGCTCAGCCTCGATGACCACCTCGCGGGACTCGCTCGCAGCGGCGCTGCGCTGCACGACGCCGCCGCGGCGGTCGGGCTGGAAGCGAAGGTCCCGACCTGCCCGGCATGGGACATCACCCAGCTGGTGATCCACCAGGGCATGGTGCACCGATGGGCGGCGGCGAACCTGCTCGGCGATGCCGAGCACAGCACATCCGTGTCGACGGCGCAGGGACGCGAGGCTGCAGACGTGCTCGCGTGGTACGCCGAGGGCTTAACCGCGCTGATCGAGACAGTGCAGACGACCCACGAGGACGCGAAGGCGATGGTGTTCCTCAGGGACGCTCCGCCACCTCGCAGGTTCTGGGCGCGCCGTCAGTGCCACGAGACGACCATCCACAGCGTCGACGCGATCTCAGCTGTGCTTGGCCGCTGGCCGACCGCAACTGAGACCGAACTCGATCCGCTGCTGGCCGCTGACGGGATTGACGAGCTGCTGACTGGCTTCATCACGCGCGGGAAGGGCAAGCTGCACGCGACCGAGCCGTACGTGATCCTGGTCCAGACCACGGACACCGACCATGCCTGGACGGTACGCATCAGCGAAGGCCCGATCGTGACGACTGTTGGTCAGACCGTGCAGCCCGACATCGTGTTCTCGGGCTCCGCCGGACAGCTCTACCTCAGCCTCTGGAATCGCGCCGACGAGATCACCGCGGACGGACGGCCAGACGTTCTCGACCAGTGGCGGTCGCAGATCCGCGTTCGCTGGAGCTGACGGCTACCGCCCCGGCTGCTGGTGCGGGTGCCCGGCGGGCGGCCCCTTCGCGCGGGCCCGTGCTCCCGTCGACAGAGCGGAGACGGTTACTGCACGCCGGCCAGGCCGAGAAACTCCGCCCGGGACCTTGCATCTGACCGCAGCGAGCCGAGCAGCGCCGAGGTGATAGTGGTCGAGCCGCGGGCCCGGACCCCGCGCAGCGTCATGCAGGTGTGCTCGGCCTCGATGACCACGCCGGTCCCGCGGGGCTGCAACCGGTCGGCCAGGCTGTCAGCGATCTGCTTGGTTAGCCGCTCCTGGGTCTGTGGCCGGGCGGCGTAATGCTCGACCAGCCTGGCTAGTTTCGACAGCCCCAGGATGCGTTCGCCCGGCAGGTAGCCGACATGCGCGACTCCGGCGAACGGCAGCAGATGGTGCTCGCAGACGGTGCGGAACGGGATATCCCGTGCCACGACGAGCTCGTCGTAGCCCTCGTGGTTGGGGAACGTCGTGAGCCGGAACGGCGGTGAGTCGAAGAACTCGGCATAAGCGCGCGCCATCCGGCCTGGCGTCTCGCGCAGTTCCTCGGCATCAAGCTCGACTCCCAGCGCGGCCAGGAACTCACCCGCGGCGCGCTCGGCTGCTGCCATGTCGATCTTCCGCTCGCCGTTGGCCAGCCGGAGGTCCGGGCGGGCGCGCGTGGGGGTGCTAGATGCCTCGGCCGAGTCCGCCAGCTCGATTGCCTGCCCTTTTGTCATGACCATCCTGTCGTGGTGTCGCCGGTCGGATTCCCGGTGGTGATTGTCACGCAGCATTGACCCTTGCCCGGCTCCACGGCTGCATGCAGTGCGGGCGCACCCAGGCCGTCGATCAGCCCGTCGATGAGTGCGAGGTTCATGCCGCAGATCAGGTGCGGGTGCAGCTTGACAAGCTGATGGAACGGACAGTTGCGCAGCCGGATGGTGCCGGCCTCATCGCGCCAGGGCTCGAAGCCGTGCCCGGCCAGTGCTGCCTGCACGGCTTGGCCGGCGCTAACACCGGGCCGGCTGTGCCTTGCCAGGCTGGCGCCGTAATGCCGGGCTGCCTGGTCCAGTTCGGCGCGGCTACGGTTGGCCGCGTCACCATCCACCGCGACTGCCAGCAGGCGCGCGGCCAGCTCGTACTCGCGCGGCGGTACGGTGACCGCGAACTCCTGGTCAGATCGGGCGTAGAGCTTCGCCGGGCGACCCGCGCCCGGCCCGGTGCGTCCCGCAGGGCGCTGATAGGTGGCAGTGAGAAGGCCAAGGTCCACGAGCCTGTCCAGGTGGTACGCAGCGAGCGGCCGTCCTATCCCGGCCGCGGCGGCAGCCTCGTCCCGCCCAGTTGGCTCCGGGCTCGCCGACACGATCTCGTAGAGCCGTGCCCGCACCGGATCCTCCAGGCTGCTGACAGCCGTCAGGCCTGACTGGTTCCCGTCCATGCGGGCACTCTAACATTAATGGCAATTAGCTAAATAGTCTGGCGGCCAGGGGACGCTGCGCTATGGCGTCAGCACCGCCTTCACGAAGCCATCCGCCCTGGCATCCATCAGTTCGTAAGCCTGGTCTACCTGGTCGAGGCCGAACCGATGGGTGACGAGCGGGGCATAGCTGAAGCGGCGCTTTGCGATGAGGTCGAGCGCGTCGCTCATGGCTCGCATCAGGCGTGTCCGGTCCGGGCAGAAGCCATTGACAATGGTTACCGCCTTGTACCACAGGCGCATGTCCATCATGGCGTCACCGGCGTGGTGATAGCCCACGATGCAGAGCGTGCCGAATGGGCGGACCAGTGCGCCTGCCGTCGCCAGGCCGGGTGTCACCCCGGTCGCCTCGAGAACGACGTCCGGCCGGCAGTCGCGGCTGCGGCTCACCGGGTCGTTACCAAAGTCCGTGCTGTAAGCGCCCGGGATCTCGTCTGGTGCGAACACGAGGTCTGCCCCGAGTTGAAGCGCTCGCTTCCTCGCGGCGGGCACCGGATCCACGCCGATGAGCAGGCTCGGCGCCAGGTCTCTCGCCAGTTGCACCAGTCCGAGACCCATGAAGCCCAGCCCGACGACGGCCACGCGCGCACCCGGACCGGCCGGGGTTCGCCAGATCGCCTCAGCCAGGTCTGCAACGGGTTCTCCGAGCGCATGAGCAGGCTCGATACCAGGCGGGACCGGCAGGATGTGCGCGGCATTCAGCACGGCTATCGAGGCGAAGCCCTGGTCACCAAGGCCGGTGACCAGCTGGCCACAAGGCCACTGCCGGGCGCCCTCGCCGGAAGCTACTACCCGGCCGACGATCTCGTGCCCGAGCCTGATTGGCAGGCCACCCCGGCTCGCTGGTCCCGTGCGCCAGGGCGTCAGGTCTGAGGTGCAGACGCCACTAGCGACCACTTCAACGAGAAGCTGACCATCGCCGGGAACGGGGTCGTCTATCTCGATCACTTCGGACGTGCGCGGCCCGACAACCTGGCTGATCCTCATGTGAGTCCTCCGAAGGGCAGGCTGTTCAGTCCCGTCGACGGGACATCAGCAGGGGGCTTACGGGGATGAATTGCGGCCAAAGTCTTGATGTAGGGTACACGACTCGTCTTATAATGGATTCAAGTGGAGTCTAGTGGTCTACATCTAGGTCTGCACTTGGCACACTGACCTTAATGGCTGATCGGCCGAAGGGGCCTGCCCGTGCGCTCGTACACCTGCGCAGTCATAGGTACCGGATCCCAGGGCCGGGTGCACGCGCGCGGATATGCTGCCGCCGGAGCTCAGCTGGTCGCCGTTGCCGATCCCGATCGCGCCGCCGCTGCGGAACTCGCCGCCGACTTTGGCATCCCCGGTGTGTACGACAGCTTCACCGAGCTTTTCGCCGCTGAGCGTCCCCAGGTGGTAAGCATCTGCACGCCGCCGGCTTTTCATCTGGACGTTGCCCGTACGGCAGTAGCTTCCGGAGTCGCTGCCATTCACTGCGAGAAGCCCATCGCCACGTCGTACGCCGACGTTCTGGAAATGCAGCGGATCGCCGATGCCGCCGCGGTCCAGCTCACCGTTAACCTCCAGCGACGGTTCGAGCCCGTCCACCGGTTCGCTCGGGATCAGATCGCTGCCGGGGCTATCGGCGACGTGGTGAGCGTGGAGGGTTACTGCCCGAACCTGGCTGACTGGGGCTCGCACATCGTCGACCTGCTGCTGTTCTACCTGCAGGATCAGCCGGCTGCCTGGGTGATGGGCCAAGTGGACGTCACTCTCAACCGCTACGTGTACGGGGCGTTCGCCGAGACGTCCTCGCTGACGCTGCTCCAATGGGCGGACGGCACCATCGGCGTGATTGTCACCGGCCGCGAACCGCACACTCCCGTGCTGAACCGCCAGAACAACCTCGGCGTCATCGTTCAGGGCACTGCTGGCCGGCTGGATGCTCGCGGTGCGCGCTGCCTGATCCGCCGGTTCGGCTCGGAGGATGTCGTGTTCGACTCACCCTTCAGCCGCGACGTCGCGAGCTGGGACCGTGGCGTCGATCCCGCAATCGTCGCGGGAACCGCGGACGCTATAGCCGACCTGCTGGAGTGCCTGGACACAGGCCGGCAGCCTGCCCTCCGCGCCGACCACGCGGTCGCGGGCGCGGAGATCGTCTTCGCCACATACGAGAGCAGCCGCTCCCGCCGGCGCGTCGGGCTGCCGCTCGAGCCGCACGATAACGCCCTGCTGAGCGGGCTCGCTGAGGGATTCTGGCAGCCCGTCGGCGAGCTACGGGCGACGTACTGATGGCCGCGATGACGCAGGCGCTGGCGCCCGCCACGCAGGCGCGCGCGCTAGTGCTCGTCAACGGCGATGACGTGTACGAAGACCTGTTCAGCGCCGGCATCAAGCTGCAGGAGATCCTGGTCGAGACGGGCTTTGCTGCCCGGCTGGCGGCTGGCACCGACCGCCTGACTATGGCGCCCGAGGCAGATCTGGTCGTGCTCTGTACCGCGCTCGGGTTGTTTCCGCAGTCCCGGCAGCAGGCACTCGCGGACGCTGTCGCGGCCGGCACAGGGCTGATTGCCGTGCACTCAGCGAGCGTCTTCCCGCGCTCACCTGACGGTCGCGTTGCCGATGATCACCGGGTGGTAGCCGAGCTCATCGGCTGCCAGTTCGTCTCGCACGGACCCGATCCGCATGAGAGCCGATTCACTGTCGGTGTCAGCAGCGCGCATCCGGTGGTAGGCGGGCTTGCTGCGTTCGATATCACGCACGAGCACTACCAGCTTGAGCTGACCGGGCCCGGTGAGGTCATCGCCTGGCGGGAACCTGCGCCTCGCGGCGTGGCCAGCCGGGAGCCAGTCTGTTATGTCCGCAGCTTCGGCGCAGGCCGGGTCTGCTATCTGCAGCTCGGCCACGATATGCGGGTCTGGGACGAGCCTGCGGTCCGCGGACTGATCGCCAGGGCCGCTCAGTGGGCGCGGCGTGCCGTCCAGCCAGGGGAGACCAGATGAGAACCGTGCTGCGCAGGCTGTTCTTCTATGCGGTCACGGCGTGGGCAGCGATCACGCTGAACTTCATCCTGCCCCGCCTCATGCCGGGCAATCCGGCACAGGATCTGATCCAGCGCTTCGCGGGCAAACTGAGTCCCGCGGCCATCAAAGCGATCCGGGTGCTGTTCGGTCAGCCGCACACCAGCCTGCTGGCGCAGTACATAACGTACTGGCACAACGTCGTCACCTTCAATTTCGGCATCTCGTACACCTACTACCCGACACCGGTCATCCAGGTGATCCGGCAGAGCGTCTTCTGGACGCTGATATTGATCGGGTTCTGCACGGTCATCGGGTTCGTCCTCGGAACCGTGCTCGGGATGATCGTCGGCTGGCGGCGCGGGAACTGGCGGGACGCGCTCATTCCGATCACTACCTTCCTGTCATCGCTGCCGTACTTCT
>DASXIA010000415.1:0-2367 GCA_036488155.1 Streptosporangiaceae bacterium
AGCCTAGCCGGTATCGGCCCGGGGACGGCACCGCCGCCAGGACACTATGCGGGGACGCATGCAGGCACTGGCCGCTGCCCGGATCGTAAGGTAGACCGCATCCGGACAGCTAGCCAGGAGCAGCACCCTGAGGGGAGCAGCGCGGTGCAGGTAAAAGACGTCATGACCCAGGCCACGGTCACCGAGTCGCCGCACGACAGCCTCCGGTCCGCGGCCGAGCGGATGTGGCGCCAGCAGACCGGCTCGTTGATCATCGCTGAGGGCGACCAGCTCATCGGCATCATCACCGAACGGGACCTGCTCCGCGCAGTCGCCCTCGGCGCCGATCCGGACAAGACCACCGTTGACGACGCGATGACCACTCAGGTCTTCACCGTGACGCCGGACACGCAACTCCAGGACGCTGCGAGGGAAATGGCCGCGCGCTGGATCCGGCACCTGCCCGTTGTCGGGGCCGGCAAGCTGCTCGGCGTCGTGAGTATGCGCGATGTGACCGGCGTGTTCGCCGCGATGGCCGGAGGCGACGTCAAGGTGGAGCACGAATTCGACCATCTCGTCCGCGAGCAGCGGCTGGCCCGGATCGAGCACGGCGACCTCGACTAGCTGCGCCGTCCAGCCCGCAACCCCGCACCCCGGCACTAGCTCGCCGAGCCAGCCTGGCCCGTCTCGCGAATAGTCTTCGCCAGCCGGTCCAGCAAGCCCGCCGACGCGGCCAGCCGGCGCCGGTCCGCCGCTAGCAGCTCCGCGATCGCGCCGGCTATCGCCGAGATCCGCCGCCCGGCGGCGGCTCGCATCACGTCCTCGCCCGCCGCAGTTGCCGCGATCAGCGCTGCGCGCCCGTCGCGCGGATCTGGGCGACGCTCCGCCAGGCCGCCAGCGACGAGCCCGTCGACGATCCGCGTCATCGTCGGCCCGGCGACACCCTCCGCGGCAGCTAGTTCGCCAAGCGGCCGCGGCCCGCCAAACACGATCACCGACAACGCGGACAGCCGCGCGGGCGTCAGGCCAGCCAGCCGGTCGACTGCAGCCAGGCTGCGCAGCAGATGAATAGCCCCGGAGTTCAGCGCGGACGCGACGGTCTCGAGGCTCGCCATATCGCCAGGCCGACCTGGCCTGGGGTTGCTGAGTGCCACCCAATATGAATAGCATGCCTATTCAATATCCGTAGCTATGCTATGCAGTTCGGCAACCACGAGGGGAACGGGCAGGTCCGTGGAACTCCACCAGGTAGCGCAGCACGCTGACGACCTAGACAGGGCCATTGCGTTCTATTCAGATGTCCTCGGCTGCGAGTTCATCACGAAGATCGATCCCCCAGGACTTGCCTTCCTGCGGCTCGGCAGCGTCCGCCTCCTGCTCGACAGGGCCGCGCCGAGCGCGCTGATTTACCTGCGGGTCGATGACGTACGGACAACGACCGAGAACCTGCGGGCGGCCGGCGTGCCGATCGACACCGAGCCGCACCTGATCTACACCGACACCGACGGCACCTTCGGCGAACCCGGATTCGACGAGTGGATGGCGTTCGTGCGCGACAGCGAGGGGAACCTGGTGGGACTGGCCAGTCGCCATGCACCAGCGGAACTGCCGCGCTAACGCTCAGGGCAGCTCGAACGGCAGCTTCAGGCCGTCCAGCGCGTGCGGGCAAGGGCACTCGCGGTCAAGCGGCAGTTCCTCGATCACTTTGGCGATCAGATCGCGCAGCCGGGCCGAGTTCGCCGCGAAGACGCGGAACACCTCGTCCTGCGTCACTCCCTCGCCCTCCTCGACACCCGCGTCGGTATCGGTGACCAGGGCAATCGAGGTGTAGCACAGCGCCAGCTCGCGAGCCAGGACCGCTTCCGGGTGCCCCGTCATGCCGATCAGCGTCCAGCCTTGGGCCGCGTACCAGCGGGACTCAGCGCGAGTAGAGAACCGCGGCCCCTCGATCACCACCAGCGTCCCGGATTTGACCGGCTCCCAGCCGGTCGCTTGCGCGGCACCGATCGCGTGGGCGCGGCCGACGGGACAGTACGGGTCGGCGAACTGAACGTGCACCGCACCGCCAGCCTCGTAAAACGTCTGCGTCCGCCCGGTCGTCCGGTCTACAAGCTGATCAGGGACCGCTAGCGTGCCGGGCCCATAGGACGGCGTCAGCGAGCCGACGGCCGTCGGTGCCAGGACCTGGCCGACTCCGAAGGAGCGAAGCGCCCACAGGTTCGCCTGGTAAGGGATCTTGTGCGGCGAGAACCGGTGATCACGGCCGTGCCGCGGCAGGAACGCGACCCGCTTGCCGCCGATCTCGCCGACGGCCACCATGTCGCTCGGCCGCCCGTACGGCGTATCGATTTCGAACTCATCGCGGGAGTCCAGGAACTCGTAGAAGCC
>DASXIA010000435.1:0-26336 GCA_036488155.1 Streptosporangiaceae bacterium
GTACGTGCATTCCGCTGTCCCGCTATCGCCTGACTTGCTGCTACTGCGGCTGTTCACCCAGAACGTGAGTCGCAGAAGCCTCAAATCAGGCGATAGCGGGACAGCGGAATGCACGTACTGGGTGAAAAGACGGGGTGAGGCGGTACGGTCGGTGACTATTTGCTGCGGGATCGTGTACTGCTCGGCATCGGCCAGCGATCAACTGGGCGCTAAGTCGCTTGAGGCTGCTCGTGCGGTGATCATCCGCTGCAGGAGCGCGTGCTGCTCGAGCAGGATCGCGTGGATCGGGTCGCCCGGATCAGTGCGGGCCAATTCGGTGCGAGTCGCTGCAAGGGTGTCGGCATCGGCAAGCGTGACTGGATAGAGCGCCATCGCCAGCCGCTGTGTGGTCCGTGCGTCGTGCCGGCGGACCGCGGGCAGCGCCTCGGCGAAATACCGGTCGCGGAACTCGGCCATCAGGTGCTCCTGCCCTGCTACCCAGATGCCTTCCGCGTGCGCCCGAGCGAACCGCGGCGACTGGCCGGGCGCCAGCGCCGCGGCCCAGGCAGTCTGCTTGGCCTTCGGGTCCGGTCGCATGGCCCGCCACGTCGACCCCAGGATGTCGCCCGCGACCGGGTCATCGGCCACATATGCCGCCAGATCGTCGTCAGTTGCCTCACCGTGGGCCGAGAGCGTGGCGAGGATTCTGCCGCGCAGGTCGCGGTCGGGGACCAGGCCGGCGGCCAGCGACCGGCCGTCCAGCCAGAAGCGCAGCAGGTGCAGCTGAGCGCCGCTGTCGGCTGACCTCGCGTACGCGCGCGCCAGGATTCGCTGGTCACGGCTGCTTGGCCGGGCTCGTTCCGCCGCGGACAGCGCCGCTGCCGCTAGCTGCTGGCGGCCCGCAGCCCGCCGAGCCGGGGAGGCGTAGAAGTCGGTCCCGGTGAGCGCACGATCCAGCAGTTGCTCGAATCCGGCGACTCGTCGCCCCGTGATCACTCGGCGCGCCACGATGGCAGCGAACTCGGCAGCGTCCAGTTCGGCGCGCTGCAC
This sequence comes from Streptosporangiaceae bacterium, assembly GCA_036488155.1. GTDB lineage: Bacteria > Actinomycetota > Actinomycetes > Streptosporangiales > Streptosporangiaceae > JAJYUU01. Next base: position 1,030 of record DASXIA010000435.1, read on the forward strand.
CTTGTGCCAGGCGGCCGTCCAGCAAACGGACTCGGTCACCGGGTCGGCCAGGTCCATCGCGGAAGCGACCAAGGCCTCCCAGGACAGCGGATCAAGAGCGATGGTGGCGAACGTGAAGTCCGCGTCATTGAGAATGATTGCCGCTGGCATCGGGAAGCCGGTGAGCTCGGGCACGTGCGTCCACTCGCCGCTGACGGTGACGGCGACGCGGCGTTCGCACCGCAGGCCCGAGGCCCTCGGCTGGTAGATCCCTACCGTGAGCCGGTGGGTGCGCAACGGGCCGGCCGGGTCCGTCTCCGGCGGGTCTTGAACGATGGCGAGCGATGTCACGACGCCGTCTGGCCCTGCGACGATCTCGGGCCGCAGTGCATTCACTCCGGGCTGCGTCAGCCACTGGGCCGCCCACTGCGCCAGGCCCCAGCCGCTGGCAGTGGACAAGCAATCGATCATGTCCGCCCGCGACGCAGTCGACCAGGCGTGCCTGCTGAGGTAGTCGTGCAGTCCGGCCCGCATGCTGTCGTCACCGATGAGCACCGCGAGTTGGCGGATGGCTGCGGTGCCCTTCGAGTAGGTGGTCGCCGCCGGCCGGGTCAGCGCGTGCGCCGCGCTGTCGACCGGTGCCGAGATCGGCTGGGTGCTCGGCAGCGCGTCAGCCTGGTAGGCGCTCGCCTTTCCGAGCATGCCGAACTCGGCCCAGGCGTCCGGCTGATCGAGGACGGCTGTCGCAGCGGCGTAGCTGAGGTAGCTGGCCGTAGCTTCGGCCAGCCAGAGGTCGTCCCACCAGCGGCCTTCGACCAGGCACCCGAACCACAGATGCGCTGCCTCGTGCGCGAGCACGACCGCGATGTGACCATCGCCGGGATCGGCCGCTCGCTGGAGGAGGGCTTCGCTGACGTGCATCACGGCAGGCACCTGCATTGCCAGCGGCCCGAGTTCCGGGGCGATGACAATGTCGAGCTTGTCGTACGGGCAGGGCATGCCGAGCAGTTGCTCGTAGTAGGGCAGCGTGGCGCTGACGATGGCGGAGATCCTCGCGAGCCCCGGCGAGCTAGCCAGGGCCGGGCGGCACCGAACGGTCACCCGCGTCGGGCTGGCCGCCTCAGGTTCGCCGGCGTTACTGATGAGATCCGGCCCGATTACCGCGGGGGCGATGACATATGGCCCGGCACAGAGCGTGAACTCGTACGGCTTCATCGCCAGGACTGTCGAGAACCGCCAGACGCCAGCGGCGCCGTCGGCCGGGCGATGGAGCACCTCGCCGTTGGCGACGCAGGTCCACCCGGCCGGCGCCGTCACGATGACAGTGACAGCGGCGCGCAGGTCCGGCTGGTCAAAACAACAGAAAACCCGCGGCGCCGCGGTCGGGAAGCAGTTGGCGAGGACGTAGCGGCTGCCATCGGCGGGGTCGGCGTACTGCGTGAGGCCGCTGTCGCCGCGAGTCAGTGCCACGGTTGCGTCGACTGTCAGGGTGTTGCTCACCCCGAGGCCGGGCAGAGGCAGGCGCTCGTCAGCGACGGCATTCGGATGGACAGGCACTCCGTTAAGTACCACCTCGTGCACCGCGACAGCGTCAAGGTCCGCGAAGGTCGTCGCGCCCGGCTCACGGCAGCTGAACCGGATCTCGGTGCGCGACCGGGCCGTGTCGACGCCCGTGGTGAGGTCAAGGAAGATCTGATACGACTCGACCTGCAGCAGGGCTGCCCGCCTAGCCGCTGCTGCCTGCGTAAGCGCCGTCGCCACGTGGGAATCCTAGTGAAATCGGCGCAGGTCGTTAGCGCTGTCGCAGGTTCGCGAGCTAGCGGGCCTACTTGGGTGGCAGCTCCCGGTAGACCTTGTACTGCGCGGCCTGCGCCCTCGGCCTGATCACCATCAGGTCAACGTTGAAATGCGGCGGTCTGGTCACGGACCACACGACGGCGTCGGCCACGTCCGCATCCGTCAGCGGCTCGGCGACCCCGGCGTACACGGCGGCGGCCTTGTCGGCATCACCGTGGTACCGGTTCACCGCGAACTCGGCTGTCTTCACCATGCCCGGCGCGATCTCGATGACCCGCACGGGCTTGTCGTACAGTTCGAGTCGCAGCGTCTCGGCGAAGGCATGCGTGCCGTGCTTGGCGACCACGTAGCCGCCGCCGCCTTCGTAGCTGATCAGCCCTGCAGTGGATCCCATGAGCACGATCGCCCCGGCCCCGCTGGCGATCAGCTTGGGCAGCAGCGCCTGGGTGATGTGCAACGTGCCGAGCACGTTCACGTCATACATAGCCAGCCAGTCATCGGCTGAGCTATCGGCAATCGTGTCGGCGCCGACCGCCCCGCCTGCGTTGGCGACCAGCACGTCGCACCGGTCCAGCGTGTCGGCCAGAGCGTTCACCGCCGCGCGGTCGGTGACGTCCAGCTGATGCGCCTGCGCGGTCCCGCCTGCCGCGGTAATCCGCTTGGCCACTTCGTCGAGCCGGTCCGCGCGCCGGGCCGTCAGCACTACCCGGTACCCCGCCTCGCCGAGTTTGACGGCGGTTGCCGCGCCGATCCCGCTGCTCGCTCCGGTCACTACTGCTACGGCGTCCATGCCCAGATTCTGCCAGCAGCCGCTCCGGGACAGCCGGCAGCCTGGCTTACGATCAGGCTGTGGCCGAACTGCGCGGAGTAATTACTGACTGGGGTGGCGTCATGACCAACCCCATTTCGCACACCGTCAATGCCTGGCTAGCCGCCGAAGGCATCAGCCGGGATAGCTATGTCGCGGTGATGAAGCAATGGGTGCACGAGGCCTACGCCGACGGCATGGCCGGCACCAACCCGATCCACGCCCTCGAGCGCGGCGAATGCACCAACGACGAGTTCGAGCTGGCGCTGGCCAGGGAACTGGTTACTGAGGACGGCGGCCCGGTACCCGGCCCCGGCCTGCTGACGCGCATGTTCGCCGGGTCGGTGCTGGATGAGGCGATGATGCGGCTGTTCCGCGCGCTGCACGCCGACGGAGTGCCGACCGGCCTGTTGTCCAACTCCTGGGGCGGCGGCTACCCGACTGAGCTGTTCGGCGAGATGTTCGACGCCGTGGTGATCTCATCCGAGGTCGGCATGCGAAAGCCAGAGCCGCGGATCTTCTTGCACGCGGCCGGCCTGCTCGGCCTTGACCCGCGGGAGTGCATCTTCATCGACGACATTCAGGCCAACATTGCCGCGGCGGAGCAACTGGGCTTCACCGGCGTGCTGCATGATGCCGCTGACGGCACCGCGGAGCGGGTAGCCGAGCTACTGCGAGTCCAGCTGGCCTAACCCAGCCAAGCTGGCCCGGCGGTGGCCCCGCCCGGCCGCGAGGGGGTGAATGCATGGGGCGGCAGCTGGCGCGTTCCCGCCAGAATTCGGGTTCTCGCGCCGCTAATGTTTCGGCTGTGGCTGACTACCCGCACCCGCTTAATCCGGGCCGTTCGGCCAATATGCGGGCTAACCGGCGGAAAGACACCAAGCCCGAACTCGCGCTGCGGCGGGCGCTGCACGCGCAGGGCTATCGCTACCGCAAGGACTACCGGCTTGAGTTGCCCGGAACCAGGGTGCGGCCGGATATCGCGTTCACCGCGCGGAGGGTGGCGGTTTTCGTCGACGGGTGCTTCTGGCACTGCTGCCCCGAGCACGGCAGTCAGCCGGCCAACAACACCTGGTACTGGGAGCCCAAGCTGGCCCGCAACGTGGAGCGAGACAGAGACGCCGACGCAGCGCTGGCGGCGGCGGGCTGGAACGTGGTGCGGGTGTGGGAGCACGAATCGCTAGAGGCCGCTGTCGCGGCCGTTGTCACGGCGCTCGCCGCGACCGGAACCTCGGCCCGGCGGAGCCGGTCAATTAGCTGACCTGGCAGGGACCGGACTGGCACACTCAAGGTCTATTCGGTTGCGCTTGGAATCAAGTTGCGCATCCCTGTGGCGCTTCGGGGCGTGCTTTGCGCGTATATCTACCATCAACCTTGCCGGCAGTGGCGGGCTTGCTGCGCGCCGGCGAGATCGCGGACTCGCCGGTTCGCGGCTACGCGGTCACGCCGGCCCTGCGGGAGTGGTATTCCAGCGGCGATATCGAGGAACTCGAGTACGTCGCGATGACTCACGCCGCCCGCGAGTCGCTGCGCCTGCTGGGCGCAGACCCGGCGGCGCCGCGGCGCCGGGTGGTGCTGGCGGCAGAGGTGGCCAGCGCGCCTATCGCCGCGAGATCTGGGCTCGAGGAGCCGGCGCTGGTGCAGGTTGACGGCCCGGTCCGGCTGCGGGACATCGTGTCCGGGCACGTAGACGACGCGGCGGCAACGGACGAGATCGCCGCCGCGGTGGCTGCGCTGGCGGCAGCCGACGCCGGTGATGACGACGCCAGGTTCGTTGTCGACGGCGCCGAGGGTTACGAACTCCAGTGGTATGCGACACAGGAACTGGAGGATCTGGCCGGTCACGGAGAGTAAGCGGCCGCAGGCCAGGGCTGGCAGTGGATTGAGCGCTGCGATAGCGACGCGCCAGCCGCGGTTATCAAGATCATCTCCGCGTCCGGCGGCTGGCGCTGGTACTCGCGCGGTCGTGGCACGATGGGTGATGCCGCCACTGACGTCGGGAAAGCAAGGAGCGCCGGAATGGATGCCGTCACTAATGTCCCGTTTCCGGGGAACGAGCCGATCAAGGGATATGCCCCCGGCAGCCCGGAACGTGCCGCGCTCGAGCAAAAGATCAAGGAACTATCGGGGGAACGCGCCGAGCTGACGATGACTGTTGGCGGCCACCAGCGGCACGGCGGGGGCGAGCCCATTGATGTCGTACAGCCGCACAGCTACCGGCACGTGCTCGGCCAGCTGCGAAACGCGACCGGCGCCGACGTTGCGGCCGCCATCGAGGCGGCGCGCCAGGCGGCACCAGGCTGGCGGGCATTGTCGTTCGACGACCGGGCCGCGATCTTCCTCAAGGCGGCCGACCTGCTGTCCGGGCCGTGGCGCCAGGTCATCAACGCGGCGACCGTCCTCGGCCAGTCGAAGTCTGCGTTCCAGGCTGAGATCGACGCGGCATGTGAGCTGATCGACTTCTGGCGCTTCAATGTGCATTACGCGCGGCGTTTGCTGGCCGAGCAGCCGGCGAACTCGGCGGGCACCTGGAACCGGCTGGAGTACCGGCCGCTCGAGGGCTTCGTCCTCGCGATCACGCCGTTCAACTTCACCTCCATCGCCGGCAACTTGCCTACTGCGCCGGCGCTGATGGGCGACGTCGTCGTGTGGAAGCCGTCGCCGACTCAGCAGCTGTCCGCGCATTACCTCATGCGGCTGCTGGAGGCAGCCGGGCTGCCGCCTGGCGTGATCAACATGGTGACCGGCGACGGCGCGGCGGTTTCCGAGGTTGCGTTGCCGCACGCGGACCTGGCCGGCATTCATTTCACCGGCTCCACCGGTACCTTCCAGCACCTGTGGCGCACAGTGGGCGAGAACATCGCGTCCTACCGCGGTTACCCGCGGCTGGTCGGCGAGACCGGCGGCAAGGACTTCGTCATCGCGCACCCGTCCGCCGATCCGGACGTGCTGGTGACAGCGCTGGTCCGGGGCGCGTTCGAGTATCAGGGCCAGAAATGCTCGGCAGCCTCGCGTGCTTACGTTGCCCGCAGCGTCTGGGACCGGGTCGCCGACCAGCTGGTCGGCACCACCGAAGCGCTGACCATCGGCGATGTGTCCGCTGACCTGTCGCTGTTCATGGGCGCGGTCATCGATCAGCGTTCGTTCGGCCGCCTTCGGGATGCGCTGGCACGGGCAAACGACCGCGCGTCGGTTTCGGTGCTGACGGGCGGCAACACGGACGATTCTGAGGGCTACTTCGTGCAGCCGACGATCCTGACGTCGACCGACCCGACCGACGAGATCTTCACCAGGGAGTATTTCGGCCCGGTCCTCGGCGTGCACGTATTCGACGACGCCGACTACGAGGCCGTCGTGACTCAGGCGGCCGATATCGCCCCATACGCGCTGACTGGCTCGATCATTGCGCAGGACCGGGCAGCGATCGCGCACGCCACCGAGACGCTCCGATTCGCGGCGGGCAATTTCTACATCAACGACAAGCCGACCGGAGCTGTCGTCGGGCAGCAGCCGTTCGGTGGTGCGAGGGCGAGTGGCACGAACGACAAGGCCGGGTCGATCTTCAATCTGATCCGGTGGGTCAACGCGCGGACCATCAAAGAAGCCATGGTGCCGCCGGTCGACTACCGCTACCCGCACATGGGCTAGCCGGAGCCTCCGCCAGTGCGAGGCGTCCGCCAACGGCGGACGCCGCGCGTGCATATTCACGCCGTTGCGGGGAAGTTGACGGCTCCCTCGAGTGCGGTGGGTGGCGGAGGAGCCAATGACTGAATACGTGGCTGGTTCACGGCCTGCCGACGGCGACGGACCAGCGGCTGATGATGATGCAGCCGGAGAGACCGGCGGCGACGGCGGCGCGCTGCGAGCGGAGCTGATCGCCGCCGCGCAGGCGGGCTGGATTGCCGCCCTCACCGACCTGGGCGGGCGTAACACCCTGCTGTACTACAAGGACCGGCGGGCGGCAACGCTCGACCTGGCCGCGGCAGACCCGGCCGCGGTCGACAGGTTCCTGCGCACCGGATCAAGCCGGATCACCCGGCTGTTCAGCGACGTCGACGCGCGCGCTGACGCAATCCGCCGGACGCAGGTCATCTACCGCAAGGCGCGGGAGCTGGAAGAGGAGCGCGGAATCCGGGTTGGCTTCCTGGCCACCGGGATGGCGCGATGGGACGAGTTGTTCCTCGAGCCCGCCGCTCCGGTCTTGCTGCGCGGCCTGACGATCACGCCGACCAGGGCGCGGCACGACGACTTTGATCTCGCTCTGGACGACGAGTACGAAGTGAACCCGGTGCTGCTGCACAAGCTCGCCACAGTATTCGGTGCTGCCACCGGGGAGCTAGCAAGCGTGCCGCCTGAGAAGATCGGTGATTTGCTCACCACGGCGGCCGATGATGCCGACATTCCTGGCTTCCAGATCACCGACCGGCTGGTTGTGGGAACCTTTACCTACGCCAAGCTGCCGATGGTCCAGGACCTTCAGGCGGCCGGCGAACTGCTAGCCGACAGCGACGTGGTTGCCGCTATCGCCGGCGATCCGCAGGCGCAGGAACTCCTCGGCGCGGACGAGAACTCAGAGCCACGGCTGGACTCGCCGGAGCAGGACTACTCGGTGCTGGACGCGGACTCCTCCCAGCGCAACGCGATCGATACTGTGCTGGCCGGGCGCAGCCTGGTGGTTCACGGGCCGCCCGGCACCGGCAAGAGCCAGACCATAGCGAACCTGATCGCAGCGCTGGTCGCCAACGGGCGCAAGGTCCTGTTCGTCGCTGAGAAGCGCGCCGCTATCGACGCCGTACTGTCCAGGCTGAAGCTGGCGAACCTGGGTGAGGTCGTGCTCGACATTCACGAGGGAGCAAAGGATCGCCAGCGCATCGCGCGTGATCTGGGCGACGGCATGGACGAGGCGCAGCAGGTCCCTCAGCCGGACGTCGGCGATTTGCATCGGCGCCTGACCGACCGGCACCTGCGGCTGAGCCGCCATGCCTCCGCACTGCACCAGCGGCACCAGCCGTGGGGGCTGACCCCCTACGAGGTGCAGTCCGCCCTGCTCGGCGTGCCCGAAGCTGCCAAGCTGCGCGTCCCGCTCGACAACCCGGATCAGATCGGCCGCGAACAGGCTGACCGCATCAGGGACGAGTTGCGCGAGTTCGCCCACCTCGGCGGATTCACGCTACGGCCCGGCAGCACGCCGTGGTTTGGTGCCTCGTTGCGCGGACCCGACGAGGCCAGGCGCGCCTGCGAGCTTGCCGTCCGGCTGAGCAGCCGCAGCCTGCCCATGCTGATCGAGCGTGTCCGGGGCGCCTGCCATGAGGCCGGGCTGCGACCACCGGCTGGCTATCCGGACGCGTCAACCGTGTTGCGCCTGTTCGCCGGCGTCCAGGCGACTTTGCGCATGTTCGGTCCGGCAAGCTATGACACCGATCTCGCGCTGCTTGCCAAGGCAACAGCGGACGGCGCCGGGCTTGGCTTCCGCGACCGGCGCGCCGGGCGCAAGCAGGCGCGAGCGCTGGCTGGCCCGGCCGGTGCGCAACTGACCGACGAGCAGCTGTCCGCGGTGCTTGCCGAGGCAGCGAGCCAGCTCAGCGAGTGGTTTGACCTGCGCATCGACACTGGCCAGCCTCGGCTGCCGTCGCGTCTGGACGAGCTAGCAGCGTTGTGGGCGGACTGTGAGGCGCAGCTCGCCTCGCTCCGCGCGGTGATCACGCTTCCTGCCGATCCGGTACCGATGCTGGCTGAGCTAGCTGCCGACCAAGACACTGCATGGAACCTGCCGCGACTGTACGAGCTAGCCGGGCGCTTCGGGGAACTGGCGCTGAGCCCGCTGCTGGACGAACTGGCGTGCCGCGAAGCCAGCCCGGACCTCGCCGCGGCGGCGTTCGACCACGCCTGGTACAGCGCGATCTTGGACGAGATGCGCGTGCGCGATCCCCGCTACGGAGCGCACCGCGGTGACGCGCTTGATGAGATCGCCAGCGACTTCCGCGCACGCGATGTCGAGCACCTGGTCGCTAACCGGGCGCGGGTCCGGCGGGCCTGGGCCGACGCGTTGCTCGAGGCGTGCGACCGGCATCCGCTGCAGGCCAGGGTGATCCGCAAGCAGGCGGCGTTGCGCCGCGGGCACCTGCCGCTGAGGCGGTTGCTTGACCAGGTCAGCGACGTACTGTTCGCGATCAAGCCATGCTGGGCGATGTCGCCGCTGATGGTGAGCCAGGTGCTGCCGCTGGCCAGGCTCTTCGACGTGGTGATCTTCGATGAAGCCAGCCAGGTCGTGCCCGCTGACGCCATACCGGCGATCATGCGGGGCCACCAGATCGTGGTCGCCGGCGACGATCGCCAGTTGCCGCCGACCAACTTCTTCCGCCAGGTCGGCGACGTAGCGGGCGACGACGGCAGTGACGACGAGGAGAGCCTGGTGTCGTTCGGCGCGGGCTTTGAGTCTGTGCTGGACGCCCTCAGGCCGTTGCTGCCGACAGCGGCGCTGGCCTGGCATTACCGCAGCCGGGACGAGCGGCTGGTCGCCTTCTCCAACAGCCGGATCTATGGCGGCGCGCTGACCACCTTCCCCGGCGTCTTGACCAGCGAGTGCCTGCGTCACGTCGTGGTAGCCCAGGGTCCCGGCGCAGGGCAGGAAACGTCAGTCGATGCCGAAGTCAGCAAGGTCGTCGAGCTCATCTTCGAGCACGCGCGCGAGCACCCGGCGGAGTCGCTCGGCGTGATCGCGCTCGGCATCAAGCACGCCGAGCGGATCGACACGGCGCTCCGGTCGGCGCTGTCGGACCTGGCCGAGGCCGACGGGGACGGCTACCCGGAGATAGAAGCGTTCTTCGCCGAGGACCTGCCGGAGCCGTTCTTCGTCAAGAATCTGGAGCGCGTTCAGGGCGACGAGCGCGACGCCATCATCCTGTCGATCGGGTACGGCAAGCATCACGACGGCCGGATGCGGTATCAGTGGGGCCCGCTGTTGCGCGACGGTGGCGAGCGCAGGCTGAACGTCGCGGCGACCCGGGCGAAGCACCGGCTGACCCTGGTCAGTTCGTTCTCCGGCCACGACGTCGACCCGGACCGGGTCACGAAAGCAGGAGCGCGGCTACTAGCCGACTACCTGGACTATGCCAGCTCAGGCGGGAGTGCTCCGCAAGCCTCCGGTGGTGACCACCTCGACCCGTTCGAGTCCGACGTCCGGAGCCGGCTGGCCGCCGCCGGGGTCACCGTCGTGCCGCAATACGGCGTTGGCGGCTACCGCGTTGACTTCGCGGTCACTCACCCGCAAGACCCAGGCAGAATGGTGCTCGCGATCGAGGCCGACGGCGCGTCCTACCGCCAGTCCGGCAGTGTCAGGGACCGGGACCGGTTGCGCGGCGAACATCTGCAGCGTCTCGGTTGGCGCTACCACCGGCTGTGGTCAACGAACTGGTTCCAGAATCCCGACGCCGAGGTTGCCAAGGTGCGGGCGGCGTACCAGCGGGCGGTTTCCGGGACTGGACCTGACGCGCGACAGGGCAGGGCAGGAACGTCGGCGGAGGGCGACGCGAGAGGCGGGTCGTCCGGCGATCTGGCCGGGAGCGGGGCTAGCCGTGGCGTTGCCAGCCACAGCGGGGCGGTCGGCGATGGGTCTGCGGTTGGCCGGGCCAGGGGCGAGGCGTCCGCGTCCGACCGGCCTGGCGGGCCCGGAGCCGACCAGGTGCGTGCCGGTGAAATGGCCCCGGCGCAGTCGTCCCTAGTCCAGTCAGGGCCGGTCCCGCTGCCAGCGGCAGGGCCGGAGCGCCCGGCGATCGCCCCGCCGGCGGGTCAGCGAGCGCGCGAGCCTGTGAGGCTGACGTTGCCAGCGCGGCGCGAGCCGCGTTAGTGCGCCGCGCTGACGGTGACCGCTTTGCGGCCTATTGGGCGTTTGCTAAGGGCGGCGCCGCGCAGATTGGGGAGGCACGGGCCTCAGTCAGCCGTTTCGTGAGGCTGACTCGGCGCCCGTGGCCGCACCGGGGCGCGGGCCGGTCAGACTCACGCCGCCTGCGCGGCGCGACGAGGCTTTACGCGCCGTCGGCAGTACAGGCGAGAGCAATCTTGAGCTAATTGAGTTACTTGTCCAGATCTGGCGGGTACGCTCGCAGCCAGCACGCTGGCCAGGTCTGCGGCTGGCTGCGAGCATAGGTACTAGCTGCGCGGTTACTGAACCTGTGCGTTACTCCCCGCCCGCGCTGGAGGTGTGCCATCGACCGCCTGGTGCTGTGGAACATCGATCTGACCCTGCTCGACGTAGGCCGAGTTTCCCGGGACGCCTACGCTGACGCCTTCCGCCGTGTCACCGATCGTCCACTGGCTGCCCTGCCCCAGCTGGCGGGCCGCAGTGACACCGAGATCTTCTTCGAGTCGCTCTACCTGAATGACGTTCCGACGGGCGAGGACGAGGCTGCCGACGCCGACTTGCTGGCCAGGTACTGCTGGGAGCTGGAAACCGCCTTCGCGCTGCGTCAGGACGGGCTGATGGAACAGGGGCGGCTGCTGCCCGGAGCACGGGCCTCGGTGACCGCGGCTGCCGCCTTGCCAGGGGTCGTCCAGACAGTCCTGACCGGCACAATCAAGCCGAACGCCGCGGCCAAGCTGCGCGTGTTCGGCCTGGACCGGCTCTTCGACCTCGAGATCGGAGGCTACGGCTCGGATGCCTACCCGAGAGGCTCCCTGCTGTTGCTGGTTCGCAACCAGGCCAGAGACAAGTACGGCATCCCGGTCGCCAGCGACACGGCCGTCTACATCGCCGACACTGTGCGCGACATCGAGGCAGCGCAACTCGGCGGGGCCCGCTGCATCGCGGTCGGCACCGGCCGGGACACGCTCGCGGAATTGCGCGACGCGGGCGCCGACCTGGTACTGCCTGACCTGGCGGACACCGAGCAAGTGATCGCGGCTATCGACCGGCTGACCAGGGTCCCGGCCAGTCGCTAGCGAACATTTCCGGCGCCTTTGCCGCCTCGTCAGCCTGCCGCTGCCAAGTTGCGGCCAATGATCTGCCGGTATAAATCCAGCGACTCCACGTCGATCTCGGGGCTGATCCGCTGATGCTCGAGCTCCTCGTCGCTAAGGCCGGCGTCGGCAGGCGGCAGCGGGTAGACCACGATTCTGGCGCGGCTGCCGCTCACCGACGCGACATCGATCTCGGCGCACGTGGTCGGCCCGGCATCGGTGAGCGGGTCGTGTCTGACTAGTCGCATCTCTTGCGATACGACTCCCGGGATCTCCAGGAGCTCTGAGTGGATTATCCCGGTCAGGTGCTTGGCGAATCGCCTGCTGTCTGGAACCGGCGGAATCGGCATTTCACCCCACCCCCTAACCGCCCCTTACCCGGTATTAGCTGGTCTGACCCTGGGCAGCGGCCCCGCGCCGTGCGTTGCGTTCCTTGCGCCGGCGATGCAGTTCTTGCCGCCTATGCTGTAGCTGGTGAGAGCATGCCTGGAACGATCTTGGTTTGCGAGGTCTGCGACGCGATCAGGACGTTATGGTATATAACAGTCCAGTCGATGAGGACGGACTTGCAGACTTGTTGGGGGCGTAGGGCGTGGCCGACGACCTGACGCTGGCGGCCGGGCGTGACTATGGCGACACGCTGTGGACGCCAACCCCCGAGTCGGCCGCACGAACAGAGATAGTGCGCTACATCCGGTGGCTGGCCGCGAACGGCGGCCCGGATGTGACGGCCGCCACTGTGCCTGGCGACACTGGGCCTGGCGACAGTGGGCCTGGCGACACTGGGCCTGGCCACACTGGGCCTGGCGAGACCAGCCCCGGCATCCCCAGCTACCGCCAGTTGTGGCAATGGTCGGTCGACGAGCCCGCCGCGTTCTGGTCGTCGATCTGGGACTTCTTCGGAGTGCTCGGCAGCCGCGGCTCCGGGCCGGTTCTCACCGGGAAGATGCCCGAGGTGGACTGGTTCACCGGCAGCACGCTGAACTACGCGAGGAACGCGCTGCAGCGCGCTGGCGCCCAGCCGGAGCGCACCGCCGTTATCTACAGCTCAGAAGCCGGCCGCAGCGGTCAGCTCAGCTACGGCCAGCTAACCGCCCGGGTAGCGCAAGTCCGGGCCGGCCTGCAGGCCCTCGGCGTCGGTCTCGGTGACCGGGTTGCTGCCTACCTGCCGAACTCTCCTGAGGCGCTGATCGCGATGCTGGCCACCGCCAGCCTGGGCGCGATCTGGACATCGTGCTCGCCGGATTTCGGCGCGCATAGCGTGATCGACCGGTTCGCGCAGGTAGCCCCGAAGGTGCTGGTCGGCGTGACCGGCTACGCCTACGGCGGCAAGCGGTTCGACCGCCGGGCCGAGCTCACCGCGATCGCGGCGCAGCTGCCAGGCCTGGAAACTCTGGTCGTCGTCGACTATCTCACCGGCGGCGGCGACGCGACCGGCGTAGACGCGGGCGTTCCCGTGCTGAACTGGGAGAACTTCGGCCCGGCCGACGCGGCTGCCGGTCCGCTCGAGTTCGCCGAGGTGCCGTTCTCCCATCCGCTCTGGGTGCTGTACTCCTCGGGCACCACCGGCTTGCCCAAGCCGATAGTGCACAGCCATGGCGGGATCGTGCTCGAGCACCTCAAGGCACTGGCCCTGCATCAAGATCTGACCAGCGCGGATGTGTTCTTCTGGTACACCACGACCGGCTGGATGATGTGGAACTACCTCATCGGCGGCCTGCTGGCCGGCGCCACCGTCGTGCTCTACGACGGCAGCGCCGTGCACCCGGACACCGGGGCGCTGTGGCGCCTCGCGGCTCGTGCTGGCGTGACTTACGCGGGCACCGGCGCGCCGTACCTGCTGTCCTGCATGAAAGCGGGCATCAGGCCGGCCGCGGAGCACGACCTGTCAGCTCTCAAAGGGGTTGGCTCCACCGGCTCTCCGTTGCCACCCGAAGGATTCCGATGGGTATACGAGGAGCTGGGAACGGGGTCGTCCGGGCTGATTCTCGGCTCGTTCTCGGGCGGTACCGACCTATGCACGGGGTTCGTCGGGCCAGCTCCGATCCTGCCGGTTCGCGCCGGGATGATCTCCGGGCCGTGCCTGGGCGCGCGCGTCGAGTCGTTCGACGCTGCCGGGCAGCCAGTCATCGGCGAGGTCGGGGAGCTGGTGCTTACCCAGCCGATGCCATCGATGCCAGTCGGATTCTGGAACGACCCGGCGGGCGAGCGCTACCGGGCCAGTTACTTCGCTGACTACCCTGGCGTCTGGCGGCACGGGGACTGGATCATGATCCTGCCGGACGGCGGCTGCGTCATCTACGGCCGGTCCGATGCCACGCTGAACCGGGGCGGCGTGCGCATGGGCACGAGCGAGTTCTACCGGGTGGTGGAGCGGCTGCCCGAGGTGGCAGATAGCCTCGTCATCGACACGGGTCAGCTCGGCAAGGAGGGGCGGCTGATTCTCTACGTGGCGCCGGCCGACGGTCACTCGCTGACCGAGTCACTGACGGCCAAGATCAGATCGTTGCTACGCGCGGAGTTGTCGCCCCGGCACGTTCCCGACGAGATCGTCGAGGTCCCTGGCATTCCGCGGACCCTGTCCGGCAAAAAGCTCGAGGTACCGGTCAGGAAGATCCTGCTCGGCACACCGGTGGCCGACGCCGCTGACCCGGACGCGCTGGCGAATCCTGAGGTGCTGAGCTATTTCGCCCCCGCGCGCGCGCCTGCGGTAGGCGTCGTGTCTGGCGGCACGCTGCCTACCGGCACCGAACCCCCCAGCACACCGAGCGGCCGCGCGTGACCACGGCGAGCACAGCATGAGCGAGCAGAGCGCGGGCCGGAGTTTCGGCGAGGAAGGCGGCCTGCTGACCTACGGCACGTACCTGCGACTGCCAGAACTGCTGGCTCAGCAAGTGCCCGAGGTGAGCCCGCCGGTACATGACGAGCTTTTGTTCATCATCGTGCACCAGACCTACGAGTTGTGGTTCAAGCAGTTGCTGCATGAGCTCACCGCCGTCCGGGACGCGATGCTGGCAGGCGGGGAGCCGCGCAGTGGCCCGGCCAGGCCGACCTGGCTGGCCCGGCACCTGCTGCACCGGGTGCACGTGATCGAGCGGCTGCTGGTCGCTCAGATCGACGTGCTGGAGACGATGACCCCGCAGGACTTCCTGGAATTCCGCGCGGCGCTGGCGCCGGCCAGCGGGTTCCAGTCAGTGCAGTTTCGGGAGCTGGAGTTCTTGTCCGGCGCCAAGGACCCGGCGTTCCTGGCCCGCTTCCGGTCGCTGACGCCCGACGAGCGAGACCGGCTTGACTCGCGGCTGGCCGAACCGTCCCTCTGGGACGCGTACGTTGACTTGCTCGCTTCCAGGGACCTCGCGGTCGGCGATGCCAAGGAGATCCTCGCCTCGCTGGTCACCGTGGCCAGGGACCGGCCGCGCTACGACGATCTGTGGGAACTGGCCGAGGACCTGCTGGCCTACGACGAGCTTGCCGCGCTCTGGCGCGCCAGGCACGTCCAGATGGTCGAGCGGCAGATCGGTACCAAGTCCGGGACAGGCGGCTCTACCGGCGCGCCGTACCTGCACCGGCGGGTACCGCTGCGCTATTACCCGCTGCTGTGGGAACTACGGGACTCCCTGTGATGGCCAGCACTGTGACGATCAAGGCCGTGACGACGATTGCTGTGACGACGAATGCTGTGAACGCGGAATTGGTAGCGGCAACGTAGCCGCGGCTAAGGAGTGGAATTCATGCCGGACCGTGGAGTCGGGACAACCGACGATGGCAAGCACGCCCTGCTGGCGAAGGCGGCTGCGGCCGCGGAACCGATGCCCGGCGTCGGCGATGTCGGGAACTACCTGCGCGCCTACTACCGGCACGTCGAGGTAGACGACCTGGGGGCAGCTGGCCCAGACCGGGTCGCGGCTGTCGCCCTGACCCAGGCACAGCTGGCCGTCAGCCGGCCGCAAGGGCGGGCCCTGGTGGATGTCCGGCCTGGCGGCGGCGCCGCGCTCGACGCGACCTCCTACGTCATCGACATCGTTACCGACGACATGCCGTTCCTGGTCGACTCGATCACCATGGAACTGGCCAACCACGGCCTGTCAGCGCGGCTGGTGATCCATCCGCAATTGCGGGTCCGCCGGGATGTCACCGGCGCGTTGCACACGGTCGTCGGTACCGCCAGCGCGGGCCAGGTGAGTGCCAGCGAGTCCAGCCATGACGAACTAGCCGAGTCCTGGACGCACATCGAGATCCCGGCAATCACCAGCGGCGAGGCCGAGACGATAGCCGCCGACCTGAACCGGGTGCTGGGCGATGTCAGGGTTGCGGTCGAGGACTACCCCCGCATGCACGCTAAAGCCCTGGCGCTGGCTGACGATGTACTGGCCCCCGAGGGCGAAGGATCCGGCGGCGAGGATTCCCCCGCCGAGATTGCCGAATTGCTGACCTGGCTGGCCGACGGCCGCTTCACCTTCCTCGGCTACCGCGAGTACCGGCTGGTGACGGACCCGGAAGGGATAAAACTCACCGCGGTACCCGGCACCGGGCTTGGCATCCTGCGGCATGACCGGGTGGGCCCTGGCTCGTTCGCCCTGCTGCCGGACGAGCTCAAGGCGCGCGCACTCGGACCGCAACGGCTGATCGTGACTAAGGCCAACTCACGGTCGACGGTGCACCGACCGAGTTACCTGGACTACGTCGCAGTCAAGAAGCTGGGCCCGGACGGCGCGGTGGCGGGGGAGTACCGGTTCCTCGGGTTGTTCACCCATGCCGCTTTCGCCGAGAGCATCAAGGCCATCCCGGTGCTGCGCCGCAGGCTGACGGACGTGCTGGAGTTCTCCGGGATGGCCGCGGATAGCCATGACGGCAAGGAAGTCGCCGAGGTGCTCGACTTCTATCCGCGTGAAGAGCTGTTCATGAGCTCAGCGGCGGACCTCGCGGCTGTCACCGCCGGTGTGCACGTGCTTCGGGAGCGGCGGCAGACCCGGCTGTTCTTGCGCAAGGACATCTTCGGCCGATACGTCTCCTGCCTGGTCTACCTACCGCGAGACCGGTACACGACATCGGTCCGGCTGCGCGCGCAGGAGATCCTGCAGCGAGCTTTCGGCGCTCCGCAGGTTGATTACAGCGTCCAGGTCGGCGAGTCGCCGGTCGCCAGGCTGCACCTGGTGGTCCGGGCCGAGCGCGGTCACCAGTTGCCCGACGCGGATCCGGTAGCGCTCGAGCGCGCTGTCGCCGCCGCGGTCCGGTCCTGGGATGACGACCTCGCCGACGAGGCCGCGGCCGCGCTCGGCGGCGAGCCTGGCCGGGAACTGCTGGCCCAGCTCGGCGCGGCGATCCCGGCGACCTACCAGACCGACGTGCCGGCCTCAGCCGCCATGACCGATTTCGCCCGGATCCTCGAGCTGCGCGCGACTGGCGGTGACGTCGACTTCGAGCTGTGGGAGTCGAAGGACTACATCGGCGGCGTACCGATCGAGGACGGCGATGTGCCCGACACAGCCAAGCGGGTGTGGCGGCTGACCATCTACCGGACCGGGGGACCGATCACGCTGACCGACGTGCTGCCGCGCCTGCAGCATATGGGCGTAGACGTGGTCGACGAGCACCCGTACGAGTTCCCTGCTGCGCAGAACTCGACGATGCTGCCGTTCTGGATTTACGACTTCGGGCTGCGCCGCAGGCCGGTGCTGGACAGCAGCGTCGCCGCCCAGCAAGGCGACCTGATCTCCAACCACAAGGTCAGGGAGCAGGTCGAGGGCGCGCTGGCCGCGTTGTGGGACGGCAGGATCGAAGACGACGGCTTCAACGCGCTGGTACTGGACGCGCAGCTGACCTGGCGCCAGGTCGTCGTGCTGCGGGCGTACGCCAAGTACCTGAGGCAGGCCAACGTCACCTTCAGCCAGGATTACATCGAGGACGTGCTCCGCGCGAACTCCCAGATCACCCGGCTGCTCGTCACGCTCTTCGAGTCGCGGTTCGATCCGGACAAGGAGCTGGGCGAGGCAGAGCGGAGCGAGGCTATCGCCGAGGAAATCGCGGGCGCCCTTGACGGCGTCGCGAGCCTGGACGAGGACCGGATCCTGCGCTCCTATCTGGGCCTGATCACCGCGACACTGCGCACGAACTACTACAGCACCGCCTCGGCCGACGTTCCCTACCTGGTCTTCAAGCTGGACGCGCGGCGGGTGCCGGACCTGCCGGCGCCGCGCCCGCAGTTCGAGGTCTTCGTCTACTCGCCGCGGTTCGAGGGCGTGCACCTCCGGTTCGCGCGCGTCGCGCGCGGCGGGCTGCGCTGGTCGGACAGGCGGGAGGATTTCCGCACCGAGATCCTCGGCCTGGCCAAGGCACAAGAGGTCAAGAACTCTGTCATCGTGCCGTCGGGCGCCAAGGGCGGATTTGTCTGCAAGCAGCTGCCCGATCCCGCCGACCGCGAGGCTTACCAGGGCGAGGTACTGGCCTGCTACCGGATGTTCATCGCCGGGCTGCTCGACGTCACCGACAACCTCGAAGCGGGCCGCGTGGTGCCGCCCGCGCAGGTGGTACGGCATGACGACGACGACCCGTACCTGGTGGTGGCGGCCGACAAGGGCACAGCCACGTTCTCCGATACCGCGAACGAGATCGCGATGAACCGCGGATTCTGGCTGGGCGACGCCTTCGCCTCCGGCGGCTCTGAAGGTTACGACCACAAGAAGATGGGCATTACCGCGCGCGGCGCCTGGGAGTCGGTGAAGTTCCACTTCCAGACTCGCGGCCTGGACGTGAACGCCGACGACTTCACCGTGGTCGGCATCGGTGACATGACCGGTGACGTGTTCGGGAACGGGATGCTGCTGTCTCGGCACATCAAGCTGGTAGCGGCATTCGATCACCGGCACGTGTTCCTGGATCCGGACCCCGATCCGGCGGTGAGTTTCGCCGAGCGGCAGCGGCTGTTCGAGCTGCCCCGGTCGTCATGGGCTGACTACAACCCCGCGCTGATCTCCGCCGGTGGTGGTATCTGGCCCCGGTCGGCGAAGTCGGTCCACCTGTCGCCGCAGGTCCGCGCGGTGCTCGGGATAGGCGACGGTGAGCTCGCGATGCCGCCGGACGCGTTGATCTCGGCGATTTTGCGCGCGCCGGTCGACTTGCTGTGGAACGGCGGCATCGGCACCTACGTCAAGGCATCCAACCAGGCCAACGCCGAGGCGGGCGACCGCTCGAATGACGCGGTGCGGGTGGACGCTGCCGCGCTCCGGGCCAAGGTGGTTGGCGAGGGCGGCAACCTCGGCCTGACCCAGGAGGCCAGGATCGAGTACGCCCTGGCCGGCGGGCTGGTGTGCACTGACTTCATCGACAACTCGGCCGGGGTCGACACCTCTGACCATGAGGTCAACATCAAGATCCTGCTGGATCGCGAGGTGCGGGCAGGCGACCTGACCCGCGAGGGCCGGAACGAGCTCTTGCAGCACATGACCGACGAGGTCGCGCAGCAAGTCCTGGAACACAACTACCTGCAGAATCGCACCCTGGCCGCGGCATTGGCGCAGTCGCCGCAGATGCTGCACGTGCACGCTAGGTACATCCGCAAGCTTGAGCGGGACGGGAAGGTCCGGCGGCGGCTCGACGTGCTGCCGAACGACCGGGAGATTGCCGAGCGCAGGTCGGCCGGGATCGGGCTGGTCATTCCCGAGTTCTGCGTGCTGCTAGCGGCTACCAAGATCGACACGACGAAGGAACTGCTCGCGTCCGGGCTGCCGGACGATGCTTACCTGCAGCGCGTACTGATCGACTACTTCCCCACTCCGCTGCGGGAGAAGTTCTCCGGCGGCATGGGCGAGCACCGGCTGCACCGCGAGATCATTACCACGTCGGTCGTGAACGACATGGTCGACCGGTCCGGCATCACGTTCGCGTTCCGCCTGAACGAGGAGACCGGCGCCTCGACCCCGGAGATCACCGCAGCCTGGCTGGTCTCCCGTGCGGTCTTTGACATGCCGGGGTTCTGGGCTCTCCTCGAGGCCCTGGATGGCAAGGTCGACACCGGCGTGCAGGTCCTCGCCGCGCTGGAGGGCCGGAAGCTGACCGAACGAGCCGCACGGTGGCTGCTGAACTTCCGTCGGCCGCCGTTCGACGTGCAGGCCACCATCGACTTCTTCGCGGCCGGGGTGCTGACGGTGGCGGCCGGACTGCCTAAGCTGCTGGCCGGCCGGGACCTGGCCGGCTTCAGTGAGCGGCGGGAGATCTACGTCGCCCGTGGCGTGCCGGATGACCTGGCTGACCGGATTGCCGGGATGGTCCCTGCTTACTCGGCCTTCGACATCGTGGACATCGCGCACGGCACCGGCCGGTCAGTCGAGGAAACCGCCGAGGTCTACTTCGACCTGGCTGACCGGCTGCAGATCGCCCGGCTGCGCGACATGATCACCGCGCTGCCGCGCGACGACCGGTGGAACACCATGGCCCGCGGGGCGATCAGAGATGACCTCTACACCGCGCACGCGGCGCTGGCCAGGGACGTGCTGAGCGTCACCGGGCCAGGCAGCCCGGAGCAGCGGCTGGCCGCCTGGGTGCAGCGCAACGACTCCGCCGTCCGGCGAGCCAACCAGACGCTGACCGAGATCTGGGAGAGCAACGCTTTCACCGTGGCTACCTTGTCGGTTGCCGTCCGGGCAGTGCGCACGCTGGTGACGACGAGCACACTGCCAACCTGAGGGCTGGTATCGAGGGCTGGCTGGCGCATCAGTCAGCGGCCGGAAACGGCTTGTCTCGCAGGCTCGCGTAGGCTGCATGCATGCCAACCGACCCCACGAGCGAGATGTCAGAGCTGATGGCGACGCTCGCCAGCGTGGAGGCCGTCCTCGATCCCGATGCCATGCGCAAGGAGGCGGACAGCCTCCGCGAGCGCTCGGCCGACCCCAGCCTGTGGGAGGACCCGGAGCAGGCGCAGGACGTCACCCGGAGGCTGTCGTACCTCGACGGCGAACTGACCCGGCTGGAAGCACTGCACCGAAGGCTGGACGACACCGCTGTTATGTTCGAGCTTGCCGAGAGTGAGCACGACGAACCCACCAGGCAAGAGGCAGAGCGTGAGCTTGCGGCACTGCGCAAGGAGATCGACCAGCTCGAGATCAGGACCCTGCTGAACGGCGAGTACGACGCACGCGAAGCCCTGATCAGCATCAACGCCGGAGCCGGAGGGGCGGACGCGGCCGACTGGACCGAGGGGCTGCGGCGCATCTACCTGCGGTGGGCTGAGCGCCACGGCTATTCGACGGAGATTTACGACACCTCCTACGCCGAAGAGGCCGGGATTAAGTCCACTACGTTCGCGATCAAGGCGCCGTACGCGTATGGCACGCTGCGCGGCGAGCACGGCACGCACCGGATGGTGCGCATCTCAAAGTACGACAACCAGGGCCGCCGCCAGACTTCCTTCGCGATGGTGGACGTGCTGCCCGTGGTTCAGCAGGTCGATCACATCGACATTCCGGAAGATGAGATGCGAATCGACGTGTTCCGGTCGAGCGGACCAGGCGGGCAGGGAGTGAACACTACCGACTCCGCGGTCCGGATCACCCACTTGCCGACCGGGATCGTGGTGTCCTGCCAGAACGAGCGAAGCCAGATCCAGAACAAGGCCACCGCGATGGCGGTCCTGCAGTCCAAGCTGCTGGAACGCAAGCGGGAGGAGCAGGCAGCCAAGCTGAATGAGCTCCGCGGCGACGGCGGGCGGAGCTGGGGCACCCAGATCCGCAACTACGTGCTGCACCCGTACCAGAACATCAAAGACGTCCGGACGAACTACGAGACCGGCAACACGGCTGCAGTGATGGACGGCGAGATCGACGACTTCATCGAGGCCGAGATCCGCTGGCTGCGTACCAGAGGGCTTTAGGCCAGTACCGTCTGCGGCGGCGGCCTTTCACGGGCTTGGGCACCGACGATCAGCCGATTTGTGATAGTTCGTGCCGCATGACTCAGTGAAACCGAAGCAAGCGGGATAAAGCTCGCTAATCGGACCATTTCAGCCGACCGCGTAAGGCGCCCAGGCTCTGCCGTCCGAACACTTCATGCCAAAGGACGCAGGCTTCTTGCCGGCGAAGGACGGCCAGATGCTACGCCGGGCGGTTTGCCGCCCGGCGGGCCTAGGCCGGCCCAGACTGGGCCTGACGCCCCGGCCTAGTGCGCCAGGTGCATGGCAGCCACCGTCAGCAGGGCGAGCACGAGCAGGACAGCCGCAATTAGCTGCACGCTCATGCTGTGGCTGTGGTGGTGAACGTGCGCGCGGGCTTCACGGCAGGTCGGACAACGACCTTCCGCTACCGGCCCAGCACACTGGGCGCAGATCAGGTGCTCGCAGCTCATCCGTCTCCTACCGGGCATACCGGTCACCCGGCCACTTCGACGATGTTGGACGTTCCAAGCCAGTTTCCCCCCTAGACTGGCCCGAGGCCAAACCGGGGCGGGTTATCTCCCGGAATGCGTCTACCAAGTAGACCGTCTACACACTGCGATGGGCCAGTGATCCACTTCGATAACGTCACCAAGACGTACGCGAATCAGGGCCGGCCGGCCCTGGAGAACGTGAGCCTGGATGTCGAGAAGGGCGAGTTCGTCTTCCTGGTCGGGCCGTCTGGTTCGGGCAAGTCGACGTTCCTCCGGCTGGTCCTGAAGGAAGAGCGGCCGACGTCAGGTCGCATCCACGTTGCTGGCCGGGACCTAGCCCGGCTGACCAACTGGAAGGTGCCACAGCTGCGGCGTCGCATCGGCTGCGTGTTCCAGGACTTCCGGCTGCTGCCCAACAAGAACGTCTACCAGAACATCGCCTTCGCGCTCGAGGTCATCGGCAAGCCGCGCCGGTTCATCAAGAAGGTAGTGCCCGAAGTCATTGACCTGGTCGGGCTCGAAGGCAAGCGGGACCGGATGCCGGACGAACTCTCCGGTGGCGAGCAGCAGCGCGTCGCCATGGCCCGCGCGTTCGTCAATCGCCCGATGATCCTGCTGGCGGACGAGCCGACCGGGAACATTGACCCGGCTACCTCCATCGGCATCATGAAGGTGCTGGATCGGATCAACCGCACCGGCACCACCGTTGTGATGGCCACACACGACGCAGCGATCGTGGACTCCATGCGTAAGCGGGTTATCGAGCTCGAGTACGGCAAGGTCGTGCGCGACCAGTCGCGCGGGGTCTACGGCCAGGCCTACTGACCGCCCCCCGAACCGTTACCAAGAGGACTCAGCGACATGCGTGCCCAGTTTGTCTTCCATGAGGTGTGGATCGGCCTGCGCCGGAATCTGACGATGACGGCGGCCCTGGTTGTGGTGGTGGCGATCAGCCTCTCCCTGCTAGGTACCGGACTGTTGTTCGTGAAGCAGGTCGACAACACCAGGCAGTTCTGGCAGAGCAGGGTTCAGTTGTCGGTCTACCTGTGCACCAAGTCCGCGCTAACCGGCACATGCGCGAAGAACGGCGCGGTCACGCCGGCCGAAGTCCAGAACATCAAGGCGCAACTGCTGGCCACGCACGACGTGACCAGCATCCAGTACGTGTCGCAGGTTGCGGCGGAGGCACAGTTCCGGAAGGAATTCGCCAGTAACGAGACCCTCGTCAAGAACTCAGCCAACCAGATCCCGAGTTCGTTCCAGATCAAGCTGAAGAACACCCAGTCAGATGCCGCCGCAGTCAAATCGGTCATGAACGGCGCTCCCGGAGTCGAGGGAGTTGTTGACGACGCCTCGGTTCTGGACCCGCTCTACACGCTGCTCGACGGCGCGCGCAACGCGGTCGTGGCCATCGCAATCTTCCTGCTGGTTGCGGCCATCTTGCTGGTGGCCAACACAATCCGCCTGTCGGCCTTCAACCGGCGCCGGGAGACCTCGATCATGCGGCTCGTTGGCGCGTCGAACTTCTACGTCCAGCTGCCGTTCCTCATGGAAGGCGTGATCGCTGGCCTCATCGGCTGGCTGGTAGCGACCGCCCTGCTGATCGGAGCCAAGTCGCTCCTGCTCAGCAGCCTGAACAAAGCTTTCCCGCTGGGGGTACCGCTCAGCACCGCGGACCTGGTCGAGGTCATTATCGTCGCGATGATCACCGGCCTGCTCATCTGCGGCAGCACTTCGTTCCTCACTCTCAGGCGCTACCTGCGGGTCTGACAGTGGGTAGTGGTGATACGTGGCAGCGGAGCAAGGTAAGAAGGTCATCGCCAGTAACCGGCGGGCCCGTCACGAGTACGCAATCGAGGACGTGGTGGAAGCCGGGCTGGTGCTGACCGGCACGGAAGTGAAGTCGTTGCGAGCGGGGCGGGCGACCCTCACCGACGGCTACGGCGAGATAACGGGCAGTGAAGCTTGGCTGCACGGCGTTCATATACCTGAGTACACTCAAGGGACCTGGACGAACCACGAACCCAGGCGCACCCGTAAGCTTCTGCTGCATCGCAAGGAGATTGACAGGCTGGCTAGCTCGATCAAGGAACGAGGGCTGACACTCGTGCCGCTGTCCTTGTACTTCAAGGACGGGAGAGCCAAGATCGAGCTAGGGCTGGCGCGCGGCAAGCGAACCTACGACAAGCGACATGAGCTCGCCAAGCGGGACGCGGCCCGGGAAGTCGAGCGCGAGCTTCGACGGCGGAGATAGCAGCGTGACATCGGATGCCGCTCCGCCTCGCAGCCGCCCCGCGCGCGGCGGGGCGCATCGTGCTCCGCGGACTGCGCCGCCGCATACTCTCCGGCCCAGCAATGGGCGGGGCTCCAGCGGCAAACCAGGCCCTTTCGGGATGAGCAGGCGCTCGCGAGCGCTGGTCGCTCGCGTGTGCGCTGCGGTGGTTCTGGCAGGCGCCGTCGGCGTCGGACTAGTCCGGCCCGGCGTTCCGTCCGCTGAGCCGACGGTCACTCAGTTCCTGCTCGCCTGGGAGTCCCGGCATTACTTCCAGGCGGCCGAGCTGACGAACGGCAACCCCAAGGCGGTCGCGACGCAACTCGCCACCGCTTATGAACGTCTCGACGCTGCCGATGTGGACTTGACAATGCGAGGGGTCAGCCAGCACGGCAGGACAGCTCAGGCTAGCTTCAGCGTTGCCATAGACCTGAACGCAAGCGGCCACACCTGGTCTTACCCCAACAGCATGAGCCTGACCGACGCTCGCAACGGCTGGCGGGTCCGGTGGAGCCCGTCGGTGATCGTGCCGGGCATGACCAACGGTGAGCAGCTTGCTGTCGTCAGTAACTGGGACCCGCGCTCCCAGCTTCTCGATTCCGCGGGGCAGCCGCTGGCCGCATTGTCCACGGTCTACAGGGTAGGCGTGGTCCCGGACAAGCTGACTGACGCTGATCAGACGGCTGCCGACCTTGGCAGGGTCACGCAGATCCCGACGGACCAGATCGAGGGCCAGATGGACCAGGCCCCGTCGGCTGCTTTCATTGCGCTCCTGAACCTGTCGCCAGCCGAGTACAGGAGGATGCGGACCGGGCTGAGCAAGATCCCGGGCCTTGTGATCAAGACGCGCCAGGAGCGGTTGTTCCGCAGCATCGCGCCCGAGGTCGTCGGTTCGGTCGGGACCGAGACGGCTAGCGTCCTCCGCAGAAACGGGGAGCAATACCGGCCAGGTACGACCGTCGGCCTGTCCGGGCTCCAGCAGGCATTCCAGCGACAGCTCACTGGCACACCAGAGACCGAGGTGATACTGCAGCGGGCTGGGCGCCCCGTGCAGCTGAAGACCTGGGCGGGCACCCGCGGCATCCCGGTGCACACGACCCTGGATTCAAACCAGCAGGTCGCCGCAGACCAGGCGCTCGC
>DASXIA010000449.1:0-16137 GCA_036488155.1 Streptosporangiaceae bacterium
CGGGCAGCCCGGCCAGCCCATCGGTGAACAGCACCGCCTTCGCCCAGTCCACCCGGCCCCGGTTCAGGGCCGTCCACACGCACGGCAACCGGGCCAGCCCCGCCGACACCCCCAGCAACCGGGCCGACGCCTGCCCGGTCAGCGCCAGCGCCGCGGCCACCTCATCATCCACATGATCGGCCAGCGCCGGGCGGCGCAGCTCCACCGACTGATCCATCCGTCGGGCCACCAGCACGTTCACACACCCCGCCAGCCCCGCCTGCGCCCAGGCGGCCAGCCGCTGCCAGCCGCACAACACCCCGATCAGCTCCGACTCCCCCAAACCAGTCCCCCGCCCCGCCGCCGCGGCCACCGCCGCCGCCAGCACCGGACCCGGCAACGCCCCATCCAGCACCCCGCCCGCCGCGAACTCCGCCTCCGGCCGCGGGCCTGGCGTCTGGTCGTGGTGGGTGAACCCCGCCCCCGGCAGATCATCACTGCGCGGCTCATCCCGCCACCCCGCCGCGACATCAGCCGGCAACCCCCGCAGCCACGCCGCCTGCTCGCCCGCATCACTACCGAAAAACTCCTCGGCCAGCCACCACGGCACATCCTCCACATCCGGCGGCCCCTCCCACCCAACCGGCAGCGCCGCGACCTCCGCCGCACTCAACTCCGGCGCCTCATCCACCTCCGCGAGCTGCGCCGCCAGCAACCCCGCCGCATCAAACACCGGCAACCGTGCGGCGGAGGTGGTGGTGGTGGTGGTGGTGGTGCCGCACGGGGGCAACCGCGAGGCGCTGCTCCCAGTGGTGGTGTCCGACGGCCGCAACGGCGCAGCAGAGCCGGCCAGGCCGGCAGGGCCGGGAAGACCAGCAGAGCCGGGCTCGCCAGCAGCCCCCTGCGGGCAGACACCCTCGGACGGGCCAGCGGCGTCGGACGCGCGGACAGCCTCGGACCGGCCAGCGGCGTCGGACGGGCAGACGCTGTCGGGCGGTACGGGCTCAGGCGCAGACCCGAGCGGCAGCTGCTCCTCGCTCATGATTTCGCCTCCACCCTCCTACCGGTCCCTGCTACTCGACCATAATATCGACCACCACCGACAATTCCTGGTCTGTCAGCAGCCCGACAGCCTCGGCCGAATGCGATCTTCGACGCGATCCGCGGAATCGGCTCGTTCGGTGAAGCAAATACATGAGCCTCGCGTCCGGCGAATGTCATGCTCGCCCATACGACCGCGGCCTGCGGCCTGACTCCGGACCGGTGTATGCGCAAGAGTCAGCACCACCCAAGGGCGCGCCAAGCGATCATAAGTTCGCCGTATTAGCTAACCGGGAACGCGCGGTTCGGCGCCGGTCAGAGCCTGAGGAGTCAACGTGTCGATCCTGGATGAGTTCCGCCTGACCGGCCGGGTCGCGATCGTCACCGGCGCGTCGTCGGGGCTAGGTGTCGCGTTCGCCCGCGCGCTATCCGACGCGGGCGCCATCGTGGTGCTCGGCGCCCGCCGTGCTGACCGGCTGGCAGCAGTAGCCGAAGCGATCAGGGCCGACGGCGGCCAGGCGCTCAGCGTGCCCGTCGACGTCGCTGACCCTGCCTCGTGCACCAGCCTCGCCGAGACCGCGATGGCCGAATACGGACGGATCGATGTCCTGGTCAACAACGCCGGCGTCGGTACCGCTTACCCGGCAAGCCGGGAGACGCCGGAGCAGTTCCGCTCGGTGATCGATGTCAACCTGAACGGCAGCTACTGGATGGCGCAAGCCTGCGGACGGCACATGCAGCCGGGCAGCAGCATCGTGAACATCTCCAGCGTGCTCGCCCTGACGACAGCGGGCTTGCCGCAGGCCGCCTACAGCGCCAGCAAGGCCGGGCTCATCGGCCTCACCCGCGACCTCGCTGCCCAGTGGACCGGCCGGAAAGGGATCCGTGTCAATGCGATCGCTCCCGGCTACTTCCCGACCGAGATGACCGATCAGTACGCGCCTGGATATCTGGACAGCATGGCCTCGCGAATGGTGATCCCGCGGATGGGCCGGCTAGAAGAATGCGCCGCCACCCTCGTCTGGCTCGTCAGTCCGGCAGGCGGCTACGTGACGGGCCAGACCATCGTGGTCGACGGCGGTGTCTCGATCACCTAGTTACGGCGGCGGCCAGTTGGTCCTGAACACGGCGATCCCTGTAGTCAGATGAACAGGTCCGCGACGGCCGCGATAGCGGGTTCGATTGCTCGCTCACGCACGTTGCCGAAGCCCATCACCAGCGCCGGTGGTACCGCGGTGTCAAGATTGCCGCGGTAGCCGCCGATGCCGTGCAGCCGGACCCGCCGTTCAGGCGCCGCCGCGATCACGGGCGGCTCGCTGGCGCCGGCCGGCAGTACTAGGGTCTCAATCACCTAGCGTCTCGATCACCTGATAAGGAGCCGCCGTGGCTAGCGAATCGGGTCCGCCAGTTCGCAAGGTGACGCACCGGCAAGCAGCCAAGCTGCTTGTCGAGCGCGACTCGGTCATGGCGAAGCTCGTTGCCGATGCAGGCTTGCCGCACTTCCCGACCCCCACGGAGACGCATTTCGAGACCCTGGTCCGGGCCATTACCTACCAGCAGCTCGCTGGCGCGGCTGCCCGGGCAATTCACGGCCGTCTGGTCGCCGCGCTCGAGGGCGATGTCACCCCCGAGCGACTGGCTGCGCTGCCAGACGAGGCGCTGCGTGCCGCGGGATTGTCGGCGGCCAAGACCGCCTCGCTGCGAGACCTGTCCGCCAAGGTGCTCGACGGGACCGTGCACCTGAACCCGCGCCAGCTTGCTCGTGAGAGTGATGAGGAGGTCGCCGCCCGCCTGAGCAGCGTCCGCGGCATCGGTAAGTGGACAGCCGACATGTTCCTGATGTTCCAGCTGCGGCGGCTCGACATCTGGCCCACCGGGGACCTCGGCGTGCGCCGTGGCTTTGGCTTGGCCTGGAGCATCCCGACCCCAACCGCCAAGGAGCTGGACACACTCGGCGAGCCGTACCACCCGTACCGCAGTGTTGTCGCCTGGTACTGCTGGCGAGCATCCGAGATCTACGGGGCCGCCAAGGTGGCCCTGCCGGTCTGAACCTCGCACCAGCGCTCACGCCGCTCCGTTGCCTCTATATACGCCTATGACCGGAACGGAAGGTTCGAGCTATTACGCCACTTATCACGGCGCCGTTCTGTACGCCTACGGCGAACCAGGGCGGGAACGCCCTAGTCCTGAGCAGGCAGTCATTGCCGCCGGGCGGATAAAGTGCGGCGGGATCCTACGATGGGCGGATGGAAGACGAACCGGCCGCAGCACCCGAGGCTCGCCCGCAGGCCAATCCGCGGGCAGCGATCATGACCGTCGACGACGACCCGGAAGTCTCCCGCGCAGTCGCCAGGGACCTGCGCCGCCGCTACGGCGAGCAACACCGGATCGTGCGCGCTGAGTCTGGCGAGTCGGCGCTGGACGCGCTCCGGCAGATGAAGCTGCGCGGTGACCTGGTGGCGGCGATCCTTGCCGACTACCGGATGCCGGGACTGAACGGGATCGAGTTCCTTGAGCGCGCAATGGACATTTACCCCGGCGCCCGCCGCGCACTGCTGACCGCTTACGCCGACACCGGCGCGGCTATCGACGCGATCAACGTCGTCGATGTCGACTATTACCTGCTCAAGCCTTGGGACCCGCCGGAAGAAAAGCTCTATCCGGTCGTGGACTCACTGCTTGAGGCCTGGCTGTCGTCGGCGCACCGGCATGTGCCCGAAACGAAAGTTGTCGGCCACCGGTGGTCAGCGAGCTCATCCGCAGTGCGCGAGTTTCTTGCGCGCAACCAGGTGCCGTACCGCTGGTACTCGACCGACGAGCCGGAAGGACGCCGGCTGCTCGAGGCCGCCCAGACGGACGACCAGCGGCTGCCCGTCGTGATCGCCGCCGACGGCACGGTGCTCATCGAGCCGTCCGAGCCGGACCTGGCGAGTCACGTTGGCCTGGCCACCACCCCGTCCAAGGACTTCTACGACTTGATCGTCATCGGCGGCGGGCCAGCCGGCCTGGGCGCTGCCGTCTATGGCGCATCCGAGGGCCTGCGGACGGTGCTGGTAGAGCGCACAGCGACGGGCGGCCAGGCCGGGCAGAGCTCTCGGATCGAGAACTACCTGGGCTTCCCCGACGGCGTTTCCGGTGCACAGCTGACCGACCGGGCGCGGCGTCAGGCTCACAAGTTCGGCGCGGAGGTTCTGACTGCCCGCGAGGTCGTTGGCATGGAGGTCACCGGCTCGGCACGAACGGTTCATTTCGCCGACGGAACCTCCATTAGCGCGCACACGGTCATCCTGGCGACCGGGGTTGCCTACCGTCAGCTCAGAGCGCCGGGCCTGACCGAGCTAACCGGGCGGGGCGTCTACTACGGATCGGCGCTCACCGAGGCGACTAGCTGCATCGACGAGGACATCTACATCGTCGGCGGGGCTAACTCGGCTGGCCAGGCTGCGGTCTACCTGGCCAAAAGCGCGCGGTCGGTCAACCTCCTGGTCCGCGCGAACTCACTCCGGAAGTCCATGTCGCACTACCTCATCGAGCAGGTGGCGAACAACCCGTCGATCAATGTCCTCACCTGTACCGAGGTCGTGGGCGCGCACGGAACTAGCCATCTGGAGCGCCTGACACTGCGCGACAGCAACACCGGTGAGACGCGTGTGGTGCCAGCCCCGTACCTGTTCGTCTTCATCGGCGCGGCGCCGCTGACCGACTGGCTCGACGGCGTGGTGGTCCGCGACGACCACGGCTTCGTCATGACCGGACCGGACCTGCTGGTCGACGGGCAGCCGCCCGCCGGCTGGCCGCTGGACCGGCCGCCCTACCACCTCGAGAGCAGCGTGCCTGGCGTCTTCGTGGCCGGCGACGTGCGGGCCGAGTCCGCCAAGCGAGTCGCGTCAGCGGTCGGCGAAGGCGCGATGGCGGTTATGCTCGTGCATCGTTACCTGGAGAAGCTGTGACCGCGACGGACCCTGCGCGAACTTCGCCGGCCTTGTGCAGCACTGCGGAGCTGCGCAGCCTGTTCCTGTTCGAGAAGCTCACTGACGAACAGCTCGAATGGCTCTGCCGTGAGGGCCGCGTGGTGGTCGCCGAGCCTGGCCTGGTCTACACCGAAGGGGAGCAAGCCACGCTCTTCTACGTGCTGTTGTCCGGAACGGTCGTGCTCTACCGCCGGATTGGTGCCGACGACGTCGAGACCACCAGAGCATCAACTCCCGGCGTCTATGCCGGCGCGTTCTTCGCTTATCTCGGTGACCGGGCACCGCAGGTGTACAACAACTCGATGCGGGTGACGGAGCGCTCGCGATTCTTCGTGCTCGACGCCGCCAAGTTCGCCAAGCTGATGACTCACTGGTTCCCGATGGCAGTGCACCTGCTGGAGGGCTTCTTCTTCGGCACCAAGAACACCCAGGAAGCGATCGGCCAGCGGGAACGGCTGCTCGCGCTCGGTGCCCTGTCCGCCGGGCTGACCCACGAGCTGAACAACCCCGCTGCCGCCGCGGTCCGCGCCACTGCAGGATTGCGCGAGCACGTGCTCAGGCTGCGGCAGAAACTCCCGGCGATAGCGACCGGCCAGCACAACGGCGCGCTGATCACCTTGCTGGTCAAGCTGCTCGATGACGCCGCGGACCGGGTCGCGACCGCGCCCGAGCTCGGTCCGCTGGAGACAGCGGATCTGGAGGACGCCGTCACTGACTGGCTGGACGACCACGGCGTGGGCAACAGCTGGGAACTCGCTCCCCCCATCGTCGCGGCCAGCATCGGCACCGACAAGCTCGACAAGATCGCGGCCGCCGTGGCAGACGCCGGCAGTGCAGATGGCGCCGACCTGACTGGGGCTTTGCGCTGGCTCGCTGACACGGTCGAAACTGAGCTCCTGCTCACCGAGATCACTGACTCGGTCGCCCGCATCTCGTCCCTGGTCGCGGCCGCGAAACAGTACTCCCAGCTGGACCGTGCGCCCTATCAAGTCGTGGACATCCACGAACTGCTCGACAGCACAGTCACCATGCTGGCCGCAAAGATCGGGAACGGTATCACGGTCGTCCGCGAGTACGACCGCAGCCTGCCCAGGATCCCGGCGTTCCCTGGTGAACTGAATCAGGTCTGGACGAACCTGATCGACAATGCCGTATCAGCGATGGGCGGATCCGGCACACTCACCGTCCGCACGGCGCTTGACCGGGAGCGGTTGCTAGTTGAGTTCGGGGACACTGGTCCTGGCGTGGCGCCCGAGATCCGGGACCGGATCTTCGAGCCGTTCTTCAGTACCAAGCCAGTGGGCCAGGGCACCGGGCTCGGGCTCGACATCTCCTACCGGATCGTGGTTGGCCGGCATCACGGTGACCTGCGCGTCGAGTCGGTGCCCGGCGACACCCGGTTCCGTGTCTGGCTCCCCCTGGCAGCCCCCGACACCGCTTAGCGCCATACCGAGCCGCGCTCACCGCTGCCGCGGTCGGGCGCCAGCTGCGCGGTGCTCCGCGGGCTGGCACAGGTTCATTGCTTACTTCCGATATCCGGCCCGTTGCGGGTAGGACGTTACCGACCGCGGGCCACGTTTACGCCCGCTTCCGCACCGCGCACCCGCCGCCCCCGACAGGCTCGCGCAGTCCGCCCGTGCCGGAGCGGACCCCGAGCTGTGCCAGCCCGCGGAGCACCGCGCAGCTGGCGCCCGCCCGACGGGAACATCTAGCCGCCGGCCCGGCTGACCGCGTAGCTCAGGTGAACGAACGTGCCGTCGTCTGCACACCTGGTCAGGGTCAGCTCCCCCGGCAAGAGCCTGCGGGGCAGCAGTGGCGCGCCACTGCCCAGTGTGGCTGGCGCGATGCTGATGATCATCTCGTCTAGCAGGCCGTGGTCGGCGAACTGACCGACAAGATCGCCGCCGCCGACCAGCCAGATATTGCGCCCGTCTGCCGCAGTCAGCATCTGTTGGTGCACGGCACGCACGTCACCCGACACGAAGCAGAGGTCGGCATCAGGCACGGCCGGCAGCTGGCGGTGGCTGAAGACCCAACAGCGAAGCCCGCTATAGGGCCAGCTTCCGGGCTTGTCCAGCAGCTTCTCGTGCTCCAGTAGCCACTCGTAGGTGGTCGCGCCCATGGCCAGCGCGCCGACCCTGGCGTAAAACTCCAGGAACAGATCACCGGATGCCGACTCAGCCTTCGCAGCAGCTTCGGCCTGGAACAACCAGTCCAGCGAGTTGCCCGAATCAGCTATGAAGCCGTCGAGGCTGGCAGCGGTGAAGTACTGGGTCTTCGGCATGCCGGCAACCTACCGGGTACCACCGACAGCCCGGCTGCCACCTTCTGGGCTTCTAGCGCCATCCGGCTGAAACCGTCTCGCGAGTGTGAGCGTCCAATTGCCGAACCCCACCAGCCGGTGCGAGGCGGAAGGGACGACCCATGACCGACAACGAATCACGCCCTGCAAAGCTGCACGGCCGCGTCGTCCGCGCGGTTGCCTGCTGCGCCGCGCTCGCCGCTGCCGCCGTGCTGGCAGCGGGCTGCGGCACAGCAACCAAGGCGAGCAGACAGAATGTCACCCGCACGCTCATCGCGACTGGCCAGACGGCTCGCGTTCAGGTAATAGGCGGCCAAGCCGCCGGTGCCGCGACTCGTCCGCATGCAGTGTGCCAAGGCCGCCATGCCAGCCGCATCAGGCTGCGCCGTCTCGTAGTTACTCTGCATGCCACGATTCCCGCGAACGCCCCCCGCCACTCAGCTCGCCGCTGGACCGTCAGGAGCGTCACCAAGATGCGCAGGGTTCAACGCGCGCTCTGCGCCTTGCCGAAGCAGCCCCGTGGCATCTACTTCTGCCCGGTTGATCTCGGCATCTCATACCGGTTGCTCTTCCACAGCGCTCGCGGCGTGCTGCCCGCCCTGACCGCGGAGGCAACGGGATGCGACCTGGTGAGCGGCCTCGGCAAAGCCACCCGGTGGGTAGCGACATCGCCGAGCTTCTGGCCGACACTCAGGCGAGCGATCGGCATCGCTCGTCCCCGTGGTGCCGGGTCCAGCACCCCTTAGCCAGTCCGCCCGCGCCACCGCGCGTCACACGAGCTATGCCAGCCCGCGGAGCACCGGGCAGCTGGCGCCCGCCTGACGTCGGCTTGATTAGCCGGCTGGGCGGCGGCCTAGCAAGACAACATTCCGCGGCTGGCGGTCGTTCCCGGCTGTTATACCCGGCAGCGCCTGCGCTGTGAATCCGGCGGTTGTCAGCAGCCGCAGCCAGGTATCGCGGCTGAACGAGCCGAGCCGATGCGCCTCCGATACCACCCGCACCGTGCCGTCCGCCTCGCGCAGCGTGAACTCGTACTCCGCGAGGATCCAGTCATCGCCCTTGTCCGGATCCGAGGTCCGCTCCCGGAAGCTCGCCTGGCGGCCGGAACCGTCGTGTCCGCCGCCTCCTCCCCCGGTGCTGGCCCGGAAGGTCTCGGCGGTATGGTCCGGCGCGAACAGTGCGAGCCCGCCTGGCCGGCAATGCTCGAACGCGGTCTCGATGACCAGTCGCAGATCGCTGGAGCTGGTGACGTAGTCCACCGCGTCATGCAGCAGCACAGCGTCGAACATCCGGCCGAGGCGCATGGTGCGCATGTCACCCTGGACGTGAGTGCAGTCCGGGTTCAGCTGCCGGGACACTGCCAGCATCTGCGCCGATGCGTCTACCAGCGTCATGGACCTGCCCGCCTTCAGGTACAGGGCCACGTGACCGCCGCCGCTCCCGAGGTCGAGCACCGTTCGCACGGGAGCCGCCGCCGAGGCGAACACCGCACTGATCATCTCAGCATCGGCGGCGTATTCAGCGGGCGGCGAGATCAGCGGCCACCAGCTGGCCAGTTCCTCGTACAGGCCATAGCCATCGCCCGAGCCGGTCACGCCATCATGATCTCCCACCGGCGTCGGCCGGCAGCCAGTGCCGTCCACCCAGTGCCGCCGCCGGTGTGGCGCATTTAAGGCATAGCCTTACCAGAGGGGCTGCAGGCAATCGTGAGAAGCAAGGAGGACTCCGCGTGGCCAAGACACCGCAGACCGGTCAGATACCCCCCGACTTCACCCTGCCCGGCATCGAACTCGCGGGCGACGAAGTCAGGCAAGGTGAGTACACGCTCTCCGGGCAGCGCGGCAAGCCGATTGTGCTGGCGTTCTACCCCGGCGATAACACCGCCGTGTGCACCCGCCAGCTGTGCTCGTACACCTCGGGGCTGGATAGCTTCACTGGCTTCGGCGCAACCGTCTGGGCGATCAGCCCGCAGGGACTGGCCAGCCACGAGCAGTTCGCCCGCAAGTACGGCCTGGCCTTCCCGCTGCTAGCCGACGAGGGCCTTGCCGTCAGCCGCGAGTACGGCATCACGCTGGCCGGCGCCGGGTTGCGCCGGTCGGTCTTCGTCATCGGCGCGGACGGGGTGCTTCGCTGGAAGCACGTCACGCTGGTGGGGCTGACCTTCCCCCCGGCCGAGACCATCTCGGCCCAACTCGCCGCCCTCCCGGTGGCGGGCTGATGCGCATCCTGATCATCGGCGGCACCGCGTTCGTCGGTCGGCACATCGCCCAGGCAGCCACCGACCGCGGTCACGACCTCACGCTGTTCCACCGCGGCAAGACCGGGGCGGACTTGTTCCCGCAGGCGACTCATCTCAGCGGCGACCGCGACGCGGATCTGTCAGCGCTTCCTGCTGGCAGCTGGGACGCCACGATCGACGTGTGCGCTTACTTCCCGCGCCAGGTCCGCTCGCTTGCCACAGCGCTGCGCGGGCGCGGCGGACGGTACGTATTCATCTCGAGCGTCTCGGCTTACAGCCCGTCGGTGCCGGCGGGCTATGACGAGAGCGCCCCGCTAGCCGACATCGGCGACCCGGACGCGACCGAGATCACCGACGCGAACTACGGCGGGCTGAAGGTCGCATGCGAGCAAGCAGGCACTGATCTGTTCGGCCCGGAAACCACGATCATCCGGCCGACGTATGTCATCGGGCCCTACGACAAGAGCTACCGGTTCACCTGGTGGGTGGACCGGATCGCGCGCGGCGGTACTGTCCTCGCCCCCGGCGATCCGGCGGACCCGGTTCAGCTCATCGACGCGCGGGATCAGGGCAGCTGGATCGTCTCGCTGCTGGAGCGGTCGGTCACCGGCACGTTCCACACCATGAGCACCGCGCCGCCATTCGGCTTCGGCGACATGCTGGCAGCTATCGCCGCCGAGGTGGCCCCCGCCGGAACCCAGCTGACCTGGGCAGACAGTGACTTCCTGCGAAGCGCGGGCATGGACGGCGCGGCCCTTCCCCTGTGGGACGAGGGTGACGCCAGCGCTGCGAATATGAATGCGGCGGACCCGGCAGCCGCCTTCGCCGCCGGCCTCACGCCCCGGCCACTGCGCCAGACCGTCGCCGACATCCATACGGAAGCCCGGGCACCCGGCGCGGGCAGGCCAGGCGTCGGCATCTCCGCCGACCGCGAGGCGGATCTGCTTGCCCGCTGGGCCGAAGCCGGCGCTAGCTGAACTCTGAATGTGCGGCGAGCGCGCCTAACCACCGGTAGCGCCGGTGCCATCCAGCTGGCAACAGCATTAGCTCAACCGCTGCCGTTCGCGGGGCTAGCGCAGGACGAAAACTAATCGGGGCCGGCAGCAGACCCCGCTCAGGTTCTTGCTGCCGGCCCCGATGGCCAATCCGAAGGACTGGTCAGGCCTTGACGGCCTCGATCTCCAGCTGCAGCTGGATCTTCTCGCCCACCACTACGCCGCCGTTCTGCAGCGGAGCGTTGAAGCTGACATTGAAGTCGCCGCGGTTGATCTCACCGGTTGCGGTGAAGCCGGCCCGGTAGCCGCCGTAGGCGTCCGGGCCGAAGCCCTGGAGCTCGAGGCGCAGCGGCACGTTCCTGGTCACGCCCTTGAGGGTCAGCTCGCCGTCGAGGACGTACTCGCCGTCCTCGACCCGCACGCCGGTCGACTTGTAGGTCATGGTCGGGTAGGTCTCTACCTCGAAGAAGTCTGCGGAGCGAATGTGCTCGTCGCGCTGGTCCTGGCCGGTGTTGATAGAGCTCAGGTCGATCTCGGCGGTAACCGAGGACTGCAGCGGGTCTTCCGCCGTCACGAGCTGCCCGCTGAAGCTGGTAAACCGGCCGCGAACCTTACTCACCATCATGTGCCGGACCGAGAACCCGACCTCCGAGTGGACAGGGTCGATGTTCCAGGTAGCGGCCTGGTAGCCCGGAATCGACGTCTCCGTGCTTGCTGCGGTCATACTCCATCACTCCCGATGAAACAGGTGATTGATTGCTATACAGTTGAGCACTCAATGAGTATCACCTTGTTCCGGGGTTGTCAAACGCTCAACTACATGCCTTAAGATAAGAACATGGCACAGGCCCCGAGGTGGCTCACGAGCGAAGAAGAGCGGGCGTGGCGATTGTTTCTGACCGCCAGCCATGTTCTCTTCTCCGCCGTGGAAGGCCAGCTGCAACGGGATTCGGACATACCGCATGGCTATTACGAGATCCTGGTGCGGCTATCTGAGGCCGACGGTCACGCACTGCGCATGACTCAGCTAGCCGAGGCCTCGACCTCCAGCAAGAGCCGGCTCTCGCATGCCGTCGCGCGGCTCGAGGAACGCGGCTGGGTGGAGCGGATCGATTGTCCGACCGACCGGCGCGGCCAGGTCGCCCGGCTGACCGACGTCGGCTATGCCGCGCTCGAGGCCGCCGCGCCGGGCCATGCGGAGCAGGTCAGGCGGTCATTGTTTGACCGGCTGGCCAGCGACCAGGTCTCCCAGCTCGCTGCGATCAGCGAGGCGATCCTGGCTGGCGCGCAGCCCGGCCAAGGCGATCTGGCCGACGGGCTAGGCGGCTGCGCTGCCGCCGCTTGCGACGGCGAACTCGAGGAGCAGGTGGCTGGCTCCGCCAGCGACTGACCTCTCAGTCGCTGGGAACGGCGAGGTGCCTGGCCATCTCGCCCGCGATCGCCGCCGGCCCGGATCCCGGCTCACTGCGCAGCCCGGCAATTACGCCCTCGCGGTCCAGCTCGCTACGGTTCTGGCTCAGCTTCTGCTTGGCCTCGACCGTGAGGACGGTCAGCTCGACACCAACGATCGCGCGCAGTTGTCCGTCGATGTACTCGGGCGGCGCGTCAGTCACCGCCCACGGACGCGCCCGGCCGCTCTCATACGTGCTCGTCAGCCTGGTCACGAATGCCCGCAGCCACTCGGGATCATGATGGAAGGCAAGCGTTCCGGTCAGGTGGACTGCATCATAGTTCCAGGTCGGCACGACCCGGCCGTGCCGCATCTTGCTCTCGTACCAGCCAGGCGAGATGTAGGCCTGCGGTCCGTGCACGATTGCCAGCGCTTGCGCGCCCGGCAGCGCGGTCTTCCACTGATCGTTGGCGATCGCGATATGGCCGAGGAGCCGACCGTAGCCGGCCTGGTCGGCGGTGCCCGCCTGGCCGTCGCCGTCGGCGTCGTCCGGCTCTGCCGTCAGCCTCGCTGGCCGGTCCCAGATGACGGGCAGCAACGTGCTGACAGGCTTCGTGCCGTCGAACGTCACCAGGTCGGCGGACTGCGCCGCGTCGACGAATGCGGCGATCTGCGCCATGTCGGTTTGCCGGAAATGCCGTGGCAGGTACATGCCACAAGGGTAAACGGCACACCGGGAAATACGGTTTCCGGCGGCTCTCCCGGCCGCCTATGCTGATGCGCAACGCGCTGACGGAGACAAGTAGCGCCGGTCCACGCGAGCACCTGCCAGGCAGGCCGATCCAGGCCCGCGAGGCAGCAGAGAGCCGCCGGAGCTGAGAAGGCGGCCTCGCGCCCGGTCGTGAAGACACTCCCGAGTGCGGGGAGGACGGCAGCCGCCGCCAGCGGCATGACCCAATGCCCCGCCGGCCCGCCCCCGTCACCGGGCCAATTGAGGCCGGTCCCGCCGAAAACAGGACCGGCGAAAGTGCGGTGGCACCGCGAGTTTCCCTTATCGCCCGCACTCCCAAGGGATCGCACAACGACCCTAGGGAGCTGTGATGATCTCACGCGTACTATCTGCTGACCTGCCCGAGTACATCGGCGAGCGGGTCACCATCGCTGGCTGGCTGCACCGCCGCCGGGACCTGAAGTCGGTTACGTTCCTCATCATCCGGGACCGATCCGGGCTGGCCCAGGTCGTGCTGCCTGCAGAACCGGCCGACATCGGGCTCGCCGGTGAGGAATCGGTGCTGCAAGTCGAGGGCCTGGCCGTTGCCAACCCACAGGCACCAGGCGGTGCCGAGCTGACAGAGCCAGTGGTGACTCAGCTGTCCGGCCCGGCGCAGCCGCCGCCTTTCGACCTGTACCGGCCGGCCCTGAGCGCGGCACTGCCGACCATTCTCGACCACGCACCCGCCACTCTGCGCCACCCGCAGCTCCGGGCCGGGTTCGAGGTCTCGGCGGCCAGCGCGGCCGGTTTCCGCGGGACGCTCGACAGGGCAGGCTTTACCGAGATCTTCACCCCGAAGATCGTTGGCTCGGCCACCGAGGGCGGTGCCAACGTGTTCAGCGTCGACTACTTCGGCCGGCCCGCCTACCTCGCCCAGTCGCCGCAGTTCTACAAGCAGGCCATGGTGGGTGTCTTCGAGCGGGTCTACGAGGTCGGGCCGGTCTTCCGCGCCGAGCCGCACGACACGGCGCGGCACCTGGCCGAATACACCAGCCTGGACGCCGAGTTCGGCTTCATCACCGACCACTTCGACGTGATGGCGGTATGCCGCGACGCAGTCGCGGGCATGGTTGATTTTGTTCGGGAACGGGCTAGTTCCGCCATGCGGCAGCTGTCGGCCACGCTGCCTGAGGTGCCAGCGCAGATTCCGTTCCTTCATTTCAGCGAAGCGATGGAACTCATCTCGACGGCGACCGGCGAGGACGTCCGCGAGGAGCCGGACCTGGCGCCCGCACACGAGCGCTGGCTGGGCGAGTGGGCCGAGCGGGAGCATGGCAGCGAACTAGTCTTCATCA
This sequence comes from Streptosporangiaceae bacterium, assembly GCA_036488155.1. Classification (GTDB taxonomy): domain Bacteria; phylum Actinomycetota; class Actinomycetes; order Streptosporangiales; family Streptosporangiaceae; genus JAJYUU01. Next base: position 13,985 of record DASXIA010000449.1, read on the forward strand.
CCGGTTACCCGCTGCACAGCAAGCCGTTCTATACCTACCCGGACCCCGGGCGACCCCGTTCCTCTTACGGTTTCGACTTGCTCTTTCGCGGCAGTGAGATCGTTACCGGGGGGCAGCGGCTGCACCGGCACGAGGACTACCTCAAGGCGCTGGCGGCGCGCGGCATGGACCCGGCGCCGTTCGCCAGCTTCCTGCAGGTGTTCGAGCATGGCATGCCGCCGCATGGCGGGTTCGCGATCGGGCTCGAACGCTTTACTGCCCGGCTGACCGGCGCTGCGAACGTGCGGCAGGTGACACTGTTCCCGCGCGACCTGCACCGGCTCAGTCCGTGACGGGCTGACCAGCCACGTGGCGCTGGCGCCGCTCCTGGTCCGCAGAGCAAGTGTGAGATCCAGGAGCGGCGTCGCCGGTCAGGCCGCGGTGAGCACGGACGCGATCGGCCGCCGCGCGCCGATGCGAGCCGGGATCGCGGTCAGCGCGGCGATTGCAAGCATCGACCCGAGCACCGCGGCGACCAGCCACCAGACGGGCGGAACGGTTGTAGTTCGCGTTCCCCCGCCGTTAGCCAGCGCGAACAGGCCGATGCCGAGCGGGATGCCAAGCAGCGCGCCCGGCAATGCCGGCAGCAACTGGGCTGTCACCAGGCCCGCGCTGAGCTGTCGCGGCGACGCGCCCAGTGCGCGCGCAAGTGCCGACGAGCGCCTCGTCTCCAGCACCGTCGCCCAGGCGGTGACGATCGCATTCAGCACCGCGAGCGCGATGAGCGCGATGGTGAGCACCACGAGCATCTGCTCGTCCCGGTCGACCACCGGATCGCCCAGTCCGCTCGACGCCGGGTTCAGCCGCGCGCCGACCCCGGCGTGGAATGTCAGCACTGCGACGAGACCGGCCTCCGTGACCGCGATGCTCGCGGCGGCCAGCACTGCGCGCCGGGGCCGGCGCGCGATCACCCGCAGTCCGAGCAGCAGCGGCGCGGGCAGCCGACGGGAGATTCTGATCAGCGCGCCCCTCCGCCGCGGCGGACGTACCTGCTCGGCTAGCGCTGTCACGGTGCTGACCCTGGCGGCCCGGATGCCGGGGACGAGGGTCGAGGCCAGCGCTACGGCGAGAGCTACCGCGGCGACAAGCCCGGCATTGGCGACGCTGATCGACGGCGCGCCCGGCGCGCCGACCAGTCCGGCACCAGGGCTGGTTATCAGCGGGGCAGCCAGCCAGCCGGCGAGCAGGCCGGCGGCCGCCGCGACGAGCGCCAGCACCACGTTCTCCGCCAGCAGCACCCGGGCGACCAGCCCCGGCGTCGCGCCGACGGCCTTGAGCAGCCCGACTCTGGTGGCCTGTTCTGACATCCGGCCGCCGACCAGCACTGCCACGCTGGCCAGCGCCAGCAGCGCGAGCAGCCAGGCGCCGGGCGTCAGGACCTGCTGCGCGTCCTGGACAAGGAGGCCGTCGTTGTAAGCGATGCTCTGCAAGGAGACGAGCCCGCCCGAGCCGGCAAGCTTATGCGCAGCGTTGTAGGCGCTGACGAAGTGCTGCGCCTTGGCCGGGTCCTTGAGCTTCAGATCCAGAAAATACGCCAACGGCGCTGTGGCGGAGGCCAGTGAGCGAGCGTCCGGCTCGGTGGTCCAGGCCAGCCCGATGTTGGCGCTTCCCAGTGAGGAGAGGGTCGGAAGGTCGAACACGCAGTTGCCGCCCGGCGGGAAGCACATGTTTGGGTAGGGCGCGCTCGCCGCAGTGACGGCGATGCCGGCCACCGTATACGGCCGGCCGTCCAGGGTGACCCGGTCGCCGACACGTGCGCCGAGTGCCTCAGCGAACGTGCGCTCCAGCACGATGCCGCCTGGTCGCACCCAGCTTCCGGCGGTCAGATACGGCTGATCGAGCGCCGCGAGCGCCTCGCCGCGCCCTTCTGCCTCAACCGGAGCGCCCATATGGCCCATCCGCAGGATGACAGAGGCCACCGGATAGGGTCCGCTGTGGCCGGTGACGCCCGGCGCGCTAATCAGCGACCTGGCCTCGGCCTGGATCTGCCGCGGCGACGGCACTCCGAAGTCCTGCGGCGCGTGGCCAGGGATGTGCACCCAGCCCAACGGGCCGCCAAGCTGGGCTACCGCGTCCGGACCGCGGGTTGCCGCCTTGGTCTGCTGAAAGGGCCG